>JBLMWT010000145.1:0-26717 GCA_050257375.1 Sphingomonadaceae bacterium | reverse complement strand
CGTCCCCGCGGTGCAGGGTACCGGATTGAACGAGCAAGGTCGCCACCGGACCGCGCCCCTTGTCCAGGCGAGCCTCGATCACCACGCCCTTGGCCGGCGCGTCGACCGGCGCCTTGAGCTCGAGGATCTCGGCCTGCAGCAGCACGCGCTCCAGAAGATCGTCGATCCCTTGCCCGGTCTTCGCGGACACCTGCACGAACGGCGATTCGCCACCGTATTCCTCGGGCACCACCCCGTGGCTCAGCAACTCCTGCTTCACCTTGTCGGGATTGGCGTCCGGTTTGTCGATCTTATTGATCGCCACCACGAGCGGCACGTTCGCCGCCTTGGCGTGATTGATCGCCTCCAGCGTTTGAGGCATCACGCCATCGTCCGCGGCGACTACCAGGATCACCAGGTCGGTCACCTTCGCGCCACGCGCACGCATCGCGGTAAACGCCTCGTGGCCCGGGGTGTCGAGGAAGGTCACCACGCCGCGCGGCGTCTCCACATGGTAGGCGCCGATGTGCTGTGTGATGCCTCCCGCTTCGCCGGCGGCCACTTTGCTGCGCCGGATATAGTCGAGCAGCGAGGTCTTGCCGTGGTCGACGTGGCCCATCACCGTGACCACAGGCGGCCGCGGGTGCGCCTCCGCGGCATGCTCCACCACCGCCTCGGCGAGATAGGCCTCCGGATCGTCCAGCTTGGCGAGCTTGCCCTTGTGTCCCATCTCCTCGACCACGATCATCGCCGTATCCTGGTCGAGCACCTGATTGATGGTGGCCATGGTGCCGAGTTTCATGAGGGTCTTGATAACCTCTGCGGCCTTGACCGACATCTTGTGGGCCAGTTCGCCCACGGTGATCGTCTCCGGAACGGCGACCTCGCGCACGATCGGCTCGGTAGGCTGCGTGAAGCCCGCCTGCTCCGCGCCCGCCGCAGGTCGATGGCGTACGCCTCCGCGCGCGTGCCAGCCCGCTACGCCGCCGCCGAGGTCGCCGCGCGTCTTGATCATGCGCCGCCGCGCAGAATCGTCGTGCAGGACGGTCGTAGTCTTGACCTTCTTCGCCTTCTTCTCGGCCTTGCCCTCTTCCGGCTTGGCCTTGGGCGCATGCAGCGTCCCTTCGGACGGAGCCTGGGCCGCGGCCGGAGCCGCCGCCTTGCTCAACGCGGCTTGCGCTTCGCGTTCGGCCTGTTTCAGGTCGGCGTCGCGCTTTTCGCGTTCCTGCTTTTCGCGCAATTCCTGCGCCTGAATCTCGGCGAGTTGCTGCTGCCGGCGCGCCTCGGCCTCGCGCAACTCGATCTCTTTCGCATCGAGCGCCGGCGCGGGGGTCGTCACCGGGGCCGGCGTCTCAGGCGCTGCCTCGGCCGCCGTCTCGTCGCGCTTTACGAACACGCGCTTCTTGCGCACCTCGACCTGAATGGTGCGCGCCTTGCCCATGGAGTCGGACTTCTTGATCTCGCTGGTCTGCTTGCGCGTCAGCGTGATCTTGTTCTTGGCCTCGGCCGAACCGTGCATCTTGCGCAGATATTCGAGCAGGCGCGACTTGTCCTGGTCGGTGAGCGAGTCTTCCGGAACACGCTTCTCGACGCCGGCCGCCCGCAGCTGTTCGAGCAGGACCGCGGGCGGAACCTTCAGCTCGCTCGCGAATTGTGCGACGCTGGTCTGTGCCACGTTATTGAACCTCCTTGTGCTCCGTCGGCTCGCCGACATCGGCCTCGGCGAACCAGTGCGCGCGCGCCGCCATGATCAGGCTATTGGCGCGCTGCTCGTCCAGCCCGGAGAGCTCCATCAGCTCGTCGCCTGCGAGGTCGGCGAGCTGATCGCGCGTGCGAACGCCGCCTTCCGCGAGCTTGGCCGCAAGCTGATTGTCCATGCCTTCGAGGCCAAGCAGCTGCGGGTCTATGCCCTCCATCTTCTCCTCGTTGGCGATCGCGGCAACCAGCAGAGCGTTGCGCGCGCGATTGCGCAGCTCGTTCACCGTATCTTCGTCGAAGGCCTCGATCTCCAGCAGCTCGTTGATCGGCACGTAGGCGACCTCCTCGAGCGTCGAGAAACCCTCTTGAATAAGGATGTTGGCGACTTCTTCGTCGACGTCCAGGCGCTGCATGAAGAGCTCGCGCGTGCGCCCGCTCTCCTCTTGCTGCTTCTTGGCGGACTCCTCCTCGGTCATCAGGTTGATCTGCCAGCCGGTGAGCTCCGAAGCGAGGCGCACGTTCTGCCCGCTGCGACCGATGGCGATCGCCAGGTTCTCCTCGTCGACCACTACGTCCATGGCGTGCTTTTCCTCGTCGACCACGATCGAGGTCACCTCCGCAGGCGCCAGCGCACCGATGACGAACTGCGCGGGATCCGCGGACCAGAGCACGATGTCGACCCGCTCTCCGGCAAGCTCCTGCGTCACCGCCTGCACCCGCGAGCCACGCATGCCCACGCAGGTGCCGATCGGATCGATCCGCTTGTCGTTCGACAGCACGGCGATCTTGGCGCGGATTCCCGGGTCGCGCGCAGCCGACTTGATCTCCAGCAACCCTTCCTCGATCTCCGGTACTTCCAGCTCGAACAGCTTCATGATGAACTGGGGAGCAGTGCGCGACAGAATGAGCTGCGGCCCGCGCGCCCCGCGATCGATTTTCATCACCCAGGCGCGCACGCGGTCGCCGACGCGCAGGTTCTCCTTCGGGATCATCTGCTCGCGCGGCAGCAGCGCCTCCAGGCGGCCGGATTCGACGATCGCGTTGCCGCGCTCCATGCGCTTCACCGTGCCGGTGACGAGCTCGTCGCCGCGCGAGAGGAAGTCGTTCAGGATCTGCTCGCGCTCGGCGTCCCGGATGCGCTGCAGAATTACCTGCTTGGCAGTTTGCGCCCCGATGCGCCCGAATTCGATCGTCTCTAGAGGTTCTTCGATGAACTCCTCGAGCTTGATGTCGGACTTGCGCTTCTGCGCTTCGGAAATAGCGATCTGGGCCGGCGGCAGCTCGACTGCGTCGTCCGGCACCACCTTCCAGCGGCGGAACGACTCGTAGCCGCCGGTGTTGCGATCGATGGCGACGCGCACGTCGACGTCGTCGGTGTAGCGCTTCTTGGTCGCCGAAGCGAGCGCCATCTCGAGGGCGCCGAACACCACGTCCCGATTGACGTTCTTCTCGCGCGCCAGCGCGTCCACCAGAAGCAGAAGTTCACGACTCATTTCGACACTCTCCGATCAAAGGTCAGGAACGAGCCTCGCCCGCTCCATGCCCGACAATTCAAGCGCCACCGCGCGCCCGTCGACGATCACGGTGGCCGTCTCACCCTGCACGCCCTGCAGCTGCCCGACGAACCTGCGCCGGCCGGTCGCGTCCGGAGCCTTCATGCGCACGTCGACGCGCTGTCCGGCAAAGCGCTCGAAATCCGCGGCCTTGCGCAGTGGCCGGTCGAGCCCCGGCGACGACACTTCGAGCCGCCCGAAGTCGACGCCCTCGACCTCGAACACCCGCGACAGCTGACGGCTAACGTCCGCGCAATCGTCCACCGTGATGCCGCCCGTCCTGTCGATGAACACGCGCACGAGCCCGCCGCGGCCAGACACCTGCGTGTCCACCAGCTCGTAACCCATGCCCGTCACGACGGGTTCGACGATGCCGGCGATGGTTCCCATCACGTCAAGTCCGGTCGCGCAAACAAAAAATGGGCCGAAGCCCATCTTTTCTTTGCTGGAACTGCGCCCAGTGCGTTAAAGCTTGTGAATTATAGCCTCTTTTCCTCTGCGAAACAACGCCCTGCGGGAACTTTGCGCTCACCGCGCCAATCCGAGGCGCTCCGTCAGAGCGCGTACCTCTCCGGGGGCCAGCTCCCGCATCTGTCCGGGCGGCAGATCGCCCGGCAGCTCGAGCGGCCCGAAGCGTGTGCGTATCAGTCGGCTGACGCGCAACCCGACCGCCTCGAACATGCGCCGCACCTCGCGCTTGCGTCCCTCGCGCAAGCTCGCCCGGTACCAGCGGTTGGCCGCCGATTCTGTTTTCGCGGTCCCCGCCGGCTCCAGGCTGTCGAAGGCCGCTCTTCCATCCTCCAGCCTCACCCCGGTCAGCAGCGCTTGGCGCTCGGCGGCCTCGAGCCTGCCCAGTGCTCGCACCATGTACTCCCGCTCGATGCCGTAACGCGGATGCATCAACCGGTTGGCGAGCTCGCCGGAATCGGTCAGGACGAGCAGGCCAGAGGTGTTGACGTCGAGCCGCCCGACCGAGGTCCATTTCCCGGTTGCGAGGGGCGGCAGGCGCGCGAATACCGTCGGACGTCCGCCGGGGTCGCTGCGCGTGACGATCTCACCCACAGGCTTGTGGTAGAGCAGTACCCGTGGAAGGCCGGTATCGCGCCGCGCGTGGCGCACCGGCGCGCCGTCCAGGCAGATCAGGTCGCCGGGCGTCGCTCGGTCGCCCAGGCGCGCCGTGCGCCCGGAGACCGAGACGCGCCCCTGCGCGATCCATCCCTCGATTTCCCGGCGCGAGCCGAGCCCCGCGGCGGCGAGCAGCTTCTGCAGCCGCTCGCCGCGCGCCGCTTCACCCGCCGGTGGCGGATTCGACCTGTGGCGCGGCCGGTTCAAGCTCCAGGGTCCTCGCGATCTCTTCCAGCGCGGGAAGCTCCTCCAGCGAGCGCAGCCCGATGTCGTCGAGAAAGCGCTTGGTCGTGGCGTACAGCGCCGGCCGGCCGGGCGTCTCACGATGCCCCACTACGTCGATCCAGCCGCGATTTTCGAGCGTCTGGATGATCTGGGCGGACACCGCCACGCCGCGTATATCCTCGATGTCGCCACGCGTCACCGGCTGACGGTAGGCAACGATGGCGAGCGTCTCCATGACCGCGCGCGAATAACGCGGCGCCCGCTCCGGGTGCAGACGGTCCACGAACGACTGGAACTCGGGGCGCGTCTGGAAGCGCCAGCCGCTCGCGAGGTTCACGAGTTCCACGGCGCGCGAGCTCCACTCTTCGCGCAGCTCGCCGAGCAGCCGGCGCAAGGTATCGGCGCCGATCTCTTCGTCGAATAGCCGCTTCAGGTCGCCGAGCGACAGCGGTTCCTGCGACGCGAGCAGCGCGGCCTCGATGACGCGCTTGACCTCAGTGGGATTCAGCATCGGACAATTTTACGTAGATTGGAGCGAAGCCTTCGTCCTGCGTGATGACGATGAGCAGCTCGCGCGCGAGCTCGAGCAATGCGAGAAAGTTGACCACCAGCACCGCGACCCCGCGTGCCGGGTCGAACAGTTCCGTGAACTCGAGCACGCGGTGCTCGCGCAGCCGGCGCAGGATGGTGCTCATGTGTTCGCGCACCGAGAGCTCCTCGCGCGAGACATGATGGTGCGCCGCCAGCCGCGCGCGGTGCAAAAGCCGCCGCCAGGCCTCCGCCAGGTCCTGCGCATCGACCTCCGGCAGCCGCTCGACGATCGTCCTCTCGATCCACACCGAGACCGCGGTCACGTCGCGCCCGACCTGGGGCAGCTGATCGAGCTTGAGCGCCGCCTTCTTCATCTGCTCGTACTCGAGCAGCCGCCGCACCAGCTCGGCGCGCGGATCCTGCTCGTCCTCGCCGGCCGCGGGCGGGCGCGGCAGCAGCATGCGCGACTTGATAGACATCAGCACCGCGGCCATGACGAGGTATTCCGCGGCCAGCTCGAGGTTCTTGGCGCGCATCATTTCGACGTATTCGAGGTATTGCCGCGTCAGGGGCGCCATCGGAATGTCGAGCACATCGAGATTCTGCTTGCGGATGAGATACAAGAGCAGGTCGAGTGGCCCCTGGAAGGCCTCCAGGAACACCTCGAGCGCATCGGGCGGGATGTATAGATCTTGCGGCAGCTCGATCAGCGGCTCGCCGTAGATGCGAGCGACCGGCGCGGGCGTCGGAACCGTCAGTTGAACGGGCTCGCTCATCAGCCGTAGTTGAGGCCCATGGCTTCGCGCACGTCGCGCATGGTCTCGCTCGCCAGCTTGCGCGCCCGCTCGCAGCCGTCCGCGATGATGTTCTTCACCAGGGTGGGATCGTCCCGGTATGCCTGCGCGCGCTCGCGCATCGGCGCGAGCTCGGCGAGCACGGCGTCGATCACCGGTTGCTTGCAATCCAGGCAGCCGATGCCGGCCGTCGTGCAGCCCTGCCGTACCCACTCCTTGCGCTCGGCGTCCGAGTACACGAGGTGCAACTGCCACACGGGACAGCGCTCCGGATTGCCGGGGTCGCTGCGCTTCACGCGTGCCGGATCGGTCGGCATGGTGCGGATCTTCCGGGTCACGGTCGCCGGCTCGTCGCGCAGTTCGATCGCGTTTCCGTACGACTTGGACATCTTCTGGCCGTCAAGTCCGGGCAGGCGCGATGCCTCGGTGAGCAGCACGTCCGGCTCCACCAGGATCTTCTTGCCGCCGCCTTCCAGCCAGCCGTAGAGGCGCTCGCGGTCGCCGCGCGAGAGGTTCTGCTGCTCTTCGAGCAGCGCCTGCGCGCGCTGCAGCGCCTCGGCGTCGCCTTGCTCCACGAAGCGGGCGCGCAACTCGTTGAACAGGCGCGACTTCTTCGAACCCATCTTCTTCACCGCGGCCTTCGCCTTGTCCTCGAAACCCGCCTCGCGCCCGTAGAGATGATTGAAGCGGCGCGCGACCTCGCGCGTGAACTCCACGTGCGGTACCTGATCCTCGCCTACCGGCACGTATTTGGCGCGGTAGATCAGGATGTCGGCCGACTGCAGGAGCGGATACCCGAGAAACCCGTACGTGGACAGATCCCGGTCGGCGAGCTTTTCCTGCTGGTCCTTGTAGGTCGGCACGCGCTCGAGCCAGCCAAGCGGCGTCATCATCGAAAGCAACAAGTGCAATTCGGCGTGCTCCGGCACGAGCGATTGCACGAACAGCGTCGCCTGCGTCGGATCGACGCCCGCCGCGAGCCAGTCGACCACCATCTCCCAGCCATTTCTCTGCACGTGGTCGGGCGTCTCGTAGTCGGTGGTGAGCGCGTGCCAGTCGGCCACGAAGAACAGGCACGGGTATTCGGCCTGCAGGCGCACCCAGTTTTTCAGCACGCCGTGGTAGTGCCCGAGATGCAGGGCACCGGTCGGCCTCATGCCTGAAAGCACGCGCGTCTCGTACACGGCGCGCCCTATAGAAGCACGAAGGCGCGGATCAGCGCCTCCGTTTCGTTGAATAGCGGGGCGAGCACGCTCCCCAACACGTTGGTGAACAGCAGGAGCAGCAGGATCGGCAATCCCCACGGCTCGATGCGTGCGAACTGCCACGCCGCACCGCGCGGCAGCAGGCCGGTCACGATGCGCCCGCCGTCGAGCGGAGGAATGGGAAGCAGGTTGAGCAGCATCAGAACGACGTTCACGAGGACTCCCGCGGCGCCTACGCCGATGAGGAATTCGGCGGGACCGCTGCCGTGGCGCAGGACCGCCTCGACCAGGCCCGCCATGCCGTAGTGCTTGAGCAGCGCGAGCCATGCCTCGCTTCGCCCACTAAGCGACACCCCGATGCGCAGGAGCACGGCCCAGCCCAAAGCCATCGCCAAGTTCGCGGCCGGCCCCGCCGCTGCCACCCAGGCCATGTGCTGCTTTGGGCGCCGCAGCGCGGAGTAATTGACCGGAACAGGCTTTGCCCAGCCGAACAGGAAATTCCCGCCCGACACGAGCAGGATCAGCAAAGGCGCAACGATGGTCCCGAGCAGGTCGATGTGCCGCAGCGGATTGAGGCTGATGCGACCTTGCGCGTACGCGGTCATGTCGCCGAAGTAGCGCGCGACGTAGCCATGCGCCGCCTCGTGCAGCGTGATCGCGAAGAGCACCGGAAGGGCGTAGACGGCGACTGTTTGTACGAGGTGAGAGACGTCCATCGACGCGCCATGACAAAGCGCTCAATTCTAGCAGACGGCCTGAGTGCGCCCGGCGCAGCGCCTCATTCGCTCACGCCGATCGACCCCAGCTGCCCGCGCCCCTTGCGCAGCACCACCGGTTCGTCGGCCGACAGGTCGATCACGGTAGTCGGCTGGATGCCGCAAGGACCGGAGTCGAGCATGAGGTCCAGGTCGCGCTCCAGGCGCGCGCGCACGTCGCTCAGCTCCGACGGCGGGCTCGCGTCGCCCGGCAATATCAGGGTGGCCGAAAGCATCGGCTCGTTCAACTCGGCGAGGAGCGCCTGTGCCACCGCGTGCGCCGGCACGCGCACGCCGATCGTCTTGCGCTTGGGATGCATGAGGCGACGGGGCACTTCGCGCGTTGCGCGCAGGATGAAGGTGTAGCTCCCCGGCGTGGCCGATTTCAGCAAGCGATACTGCACGTTGTCGACGATCGCATAGGTCGCGATCTCCGACAGGTCGCGGCACACTAGCGTCAAGTGGTGCCGTTCGTCGATACCGCGCACACGGCGCAGGCGCTCGAGCGCCTTGGCGTCGCCCAGGTGGCAACCGAGCGCGTAGCACGAATCCGTGGGATACGCGATCAGCCCGCCGCGGCGCACGATGTCCGCGGCCTTGCGCACCAGCCGCACTTGCGGGTGCGTGGGGTGCACGGCGAAATACTGCGCCACGCGCTCAGATCCCCCACTCGCGCCACACCGGACGCAGGCGCGCATCCAGTTGAGGTACGGCGCCGAGTTCCGCGCCCTCCCCCGGCGCGTGAAAGTCGGAGCCGCGCGAAGCCGCCAGGCCATGCTTGTTCGCCAGGGCGCCGAAGAGCGCGTATTGCTCGGGCGTGTGGCTACCGCTCACGACCTCGAGGCCGGCGCCCCCGCCGGCTCGAAATTCGGTCAGCAGCTCCCCCATGGCTCCGGCCGACAGGCCATATCGGCCTGGATGCGCGAGCACGGCCTGCCCCCCCGCGGCCCGAATCCAGCCGAGCGCATCGCCGAGCGCCGCCCATCGGTGGGGAACGTAGCCCGGCTTGCCCGGCACCAGGTACCTCCTGAATACGCTGCGTACGTCGGTCGCGACCCCGACCTCCACGAGATGGCGCGCGAAGTGCGTGCGGCTCACGAGCGCCGGATTGTCCGCATGGCGCAGCGCGCCCTCCAGCGTGCCGCGGATGCCCGCCTCCGCGAGCGCCTGCGCCATCTCTCGCGCGCGCTCGAGCCGTCCGGCTCGCACCGCACGCAAGCCCTCGCCGAGCTCGGCATTGGCCGCATCGATGCACAGGCCGAGCACGTGCAGGGTGAGGCCGCGCCAGGTCACCGAAATTTCGACCCCGTGGATCAGCTCGAGCGGCAGCGTGCGCGCGGCCGCACGCGCCTCAGCGAGCCCCGCCAGTTGGTCGTGGTCGGTCAGCGCAAGCACGTCGACCCCCCGGTCCGCCGCGCGCCGCACCAGTGCCTCGGGCGAAAGCGCCCCGTCCGAGGCGTTCGAGTGGCAATGCAGATCGATGTTCATGCAGGCTGCGTCAGGAACGACTCGACCAGCCGCGCAAGCGGCCCCGGCTGGTCGTGGTGCAGCATGTGGCCGGCACCCTGCAGCGTTTCGTAGCGCAATCGGGCGAACGCCGCGCGCCGTTCCGCGTACGCATCCGGGCCGATCTTCATGCGCGCGAGCGTATCCGACTCGCTCGCGTCCACCCAAAGCACCGGCGCGCTCACCTGCCGCCAGACGGCGTACGCCTCCTCATAGCGGTAGAGGATCGGATTGATGATCTTGTGCGCCGGGTCGCCACGCAGCTCGACGCCGCCGCCCACCCTTTCGCGGCCCCAGTGCCGCGCTAGGAACTCGGCGCGCTCGCGCGTCAGCCTCGGATTGTTCTTCTGCAGCCGATCGGCGAGCGCGGCGAAGCTCGCGTACGGCAGCAGCTTGGGAGGGGTGCGCAATTCGTCCAGCCAGCGCGCATACCGCTCGGGCGCCTGCTCGGCTCGCGTGGCCGCCATGCCGAAGCCTTCCAGGTTCACCAGGCGCGCGACGCGCGCGGGCCGAATGCCCGCATACAGCGCCGCCACATTGCCTCCGAGGCTGTGCCCGACGAGATTCACTCCGTCCTCCGGCTGGATGCGCTCGAGCAACGCGTCCAGGTCTGCGAGGTAGTCCGGGAACCAATAGCAGTCTGAAGCTCCCCAGTCGGTCAGGCCGTATCCGCGCCAGTCGGGCGCGTACACGTCCCAGTCCGCGGCCAACTCGTCCACCAAGAACTGGAACGAGGCCGAGACGTCCATCCAGCCGTGCAGGAGGACCAGACGCCGCGCGGCGTCGCCCGGCCAGCGCCGCACGTGATAGCGCATGCGGCGGATGTCGAAGAACAGCGATTCGCTCGGACGCATCTGGGCTCGGCTCACGAGAATGCGAACCCGACGTCCGGCCGTCGCCCGGACACGAGATCGGCGAGCGCGCGCGCCGAGCCGCAAGCGAGCGTCCAGCCGAGCGTTCCGTGTCCGGTGTTCAGAAACAGGTTGCGCAAGCGGGTACGGCCGATGACCGGGACGTTGCTCGGCGTAGCCGGGCGCAGCCCCGCCCAGTAGCTCGCCTCCCGGCTCGTGTCGAGCGCCGGGAAGAGCTGGCGCAGGCGCGCGACGATCGCCTTGCAGCGCAGCTCGTCGATGCCCGCGTCGTATCCGGCCAACTCCGCCGTGCCCGCCGCGCGCAGGCGCTCGCCCAGCCGGGTGATGACGATCTTGTGGGCTTCGTCCGTCAAGCTGACGCTCGGCGTGGCCGCGCCGGCGCCGCTCGGCAACGGGAGCGTAACCGAGTAGCCCTTGAGCGGATAGACGGGGATGCGCACTCCGAGCGGCGCGAGAAGCAACGGGCTGTAGCTGCCTAGCGCCACCACGTACGCGTCCGCGTCGAAGCGATGCGTTTCGCCCCGCAGGCGGACGCCACTCACGAGGTCGGCGGCCGCATCGATCGCTTCGACCGTGCGCCCATAGAGGAACGTGACGCCCCGCCCGCGCGCCTTGTCGGCGAGCGCGCGCGTGAAGGCGTGCGCGTCGCCGGACTCGTCCTGCGGCGTGTAGACGCCGCCGACGACAGCCACGCGGCTCGCGCGCAGCGCCGGCTCAATCGCGAGGCATTCCGCCGCGTTCTTCACTTGACGTTCGACACCGAGCCGACGCATGGCCATGGCGTGACGCGCGAGCGACTCGAAGTCCCGTACGTCCGTGCAGAAGTGCAGGATGCCGCGGCGCAATTCATCGTAGTGGATGGCTGTCCGCTCGCGCAGCTCGATCAGCCGCTCGCGGCTGTACAGGGCGAGACCCGCCAGTTCCCGGGTATTGCGCTCGAGCCGCCCCGGAAGGCATTCGCCCAGAAAGCGTAATGCCCACGCCCACTGCGCCAGGCTGAGCCGCGGCCGGAAGCGCAGCGGAGCGTCAGCGCGTCCCGCCCAGCGCAGGATTTTCGGCAGCACGCCCGGGCGCGCCCAGGGCTCGGCGTGTCCCGCCGAGATCTGCCCGCCATTGGCAAACGAAGTCTCCAGCCCCGCATCCGGCTGGCGCTCGATCACCGTCACCTCGTGACCTGCGTCGGCGAGATACCAGGCACTGGTGACGCCGATCACGCCCGCTCCGAGCACGACAACTTTCAACGCGACTCCTCAAGCTATGATATTCGGATGCCTATATTCTCTCTCGGCGAGCGCCGGGTCGAACTGCGCGGCGAACACCATTTCATTGCCCACGACGCGACCCTCGTAGGCTCGGTCTCGCTGGACAATGACGTCAGCATCTGGTTCCAGGTCGTGATCCGGGCGGATAACGACCTGGTTCGCATCGGCGAAGGCGCCAACGTGCAGGACGGTGCCGTGCTGCACGTCGACCCCGGCTACCCGCTCACGGTCGGGCGCATGGTCACCGTCGGCCACAAGGCGATGTTGCACGGTTGCACGATCGGCGAGGGAAGCCTCATCGGGATCAACAGCGTGGTGATGAACGGCGCGCGCATCGGCAAAGGCTCCCTCCTCGGCGCCAACACGCTGATCCCCGAGGGCAAGGAGATTCCGGACGGCGTGCTGGTCGTCGGCTCGCCCGGGAAGGTAGTACGCGACCTGCGCCAGGACGAGCGCGACTTCCTTCTGAGAGCCGCACGCATCTATATCGACCGCGGCCGCCTGTACAAGCGCCAATTGCGCGAAGAACCGCTGCCGCCGTCCGCACGCTAGCGGGCGGGGCCTCGCGTCATTTGGGCGCCATGCGGATCGCACCGTCCAGCCGGATGACCTCCCCGTTCAACATCTCGTTCTCGATGATGCTGCGCGCGAGCTGTGCATACTCCGCGGGGCGACCGAGCCGCGACGGGAACGGGACCATCTTGCCCAGCGACTCCTGCACCTCCTTCGGCATGCCCAGCAGCATCGGCGTCTCGAAAATGCCGGGGGCGATGGTGCACACGCGGATGCCGCTGCGCGACAAGTCGCGCGCAATCGGCAGCGTCATGCCGACCACGCCGCCCTTGGACGCGGAATAGGCCGCCTGCCCGATCTGGCCGTCGAACGCGGCGACCGACGCCGTATTGATGATCACGCCCCGTTCGCCTGCGGCGTTCGGCCCGGCCTTCGCCATGGCGTCGGCGGCGAGGCGGATCATGTTGAACGTACCGATCAGGTTGACGTTGATCACGCGCGCGAAGCTCGCCAGCTTGTGTGGGCCTTCCTTGCCGATCGTCTTCTCGCCGATCGCGATGCCCGCGCAGTTCACCAGCACGTGCAGTCCGTCGAATACCTTCAGCGCCAGATCGACCGCCGCCTTGGCATCGGCTTCGGCGGTGACGTCGGTCTTGACGAAGCGGGCGCCCGCACCCAGCTCCTTCGCGAGCTTCTCGCCGGCATCGGTTTGCATGTCGGCGATCACGACCTTGCCGCCGTTTTCGGCCGCCATGCGCGCAGTCGCGGCGCCCAGCCCCGAGGCGCCTCCGGTGACCAGAAAAACGCTGTTCTTGATCTGCATCGAGACTTCCTTCCAGATGAAATGAATGGCTGTTGAGTGGCGAATGCTAAGCGCCCGTCTCGTCGCCCGGCAACCCGCATGCAGGATAATGCTACGCGCGGCAGGATGTCTTGAGGGAGCGCCGTCAATCGGCGAAAATTCGAAGCCTTCCGCACCCGTAGCCGATTTTGACCAAGCCCCTCGCGCAACTACAGCTCTCTTTCGGCGTTTCCTTCGAGGACCTATACGACCGCGCCGGGCTGGTGCGCCTGGACGCGGCCTTCCTCGATTGGGTGGGCGAAGCCGACGCTGGCTTGCGCGCGCGGCTGGAGAGCGCGCGCGCCCGCCCGGAGGCGCTCGCGGCGAAGGAGGAATCCGATCTGCTGATCGCCTTGGCGCCGCTCCTGGAGGATTTTCTTGGCCGCCTGTTCGGGATCGGCCCCGAGTTGCAGCGCCTGGCCGCGCGGCACCACGACCTGGCACCGCTCTACTCGGCAAAGCGGCTGTTCGTCCAGCGGCGCGCTTTGCATAAAGTAAAGCCCGACGAGCTGCAGGGTTTCGATCCCGGAGCGGCCGAAGCCGAGCTCGCGCGTGCTTGCGGCGAACCGTTCAGCGAGCTTGGCTTCGCCCGCGCAGTCACGGCCTGGCAGAACGACGAGACCGCGCATGCACCCGAGCTCGAGCTCGCTGCGCGCTACGCGGCCTGGGCTGCAGGCACGCCCGAGGGACGTGCCAGGCACCGCGACGGAGTACTGTTCAAGGCGCCGCGCAAGCTCGACTTCATGCGCCTGGTGCCCGTGCACACCGAGTCGCTGCAGGGCGCCGCCCGCCACACGCTATCGGAGGAGCACCTGCGGCGCCGCGAAGGTTTCGCGCTCACCGACCGCGGCACCGACCTGGTGGGCGCGCTCGACCAGGCGAACTACTGCATCTGGTGCCACGAGCAGGGCAAGGACTCCTGCTCCAAGGGACTGAAAGAGAAGGCCCCTGCGAAGGGCTTCAAGAAGACGGTATTCGGCGTGACGCTCGCGGGCTGCCCGCTCGAGGAGAAGATCTCGGAGTTCCACCTGGTGAAGACCCGCGGCCTGCCGCTCGCAGCGCTGGGAATGATCACGGTGGACAACGCCATGGTCGCCGGCACGGGCCATCGCATCTGCAACGACTGCATGAAGTCGTGCATCTACCAGAAGCAGGATCCGGTCGACATCCCGCAGGCCGAGACGCGCACCCTCAAGGACGTGCTCGAGCTGCCCTGGGGTTTCGAGATCTACTCGCTGCTTACGCGCTGGAACCCGCTCAACCTGCGCCGCCCGTATCCCCGGCCCGCGAGCGGCAAGCGCGTGCTGGTGACCGGTCTGGGACCGGCCGGGTTCACGGTGGCGCATCACCTGATGAACGACGGCCACACGGTCGTCGCGATCGACGGGCTGAAGATCGAGCTGCTCGATCCGACCCTGTCCGGAGTCGACGCCCTAGGCCGCCGCCAGCCGTTCCGGCCGGTGCGCGATATGGCGGAGCTGCGCGAGTCGCTCGATGAGCGCGTGATGGCGGGTTTCGGCGGAGTCGCCGAATACGGCATCACCGTGCGCTGGGACAAGAACTTCCTCAAGATGATCCGCCTCCTGCTCGAGCGGCGCAGCACCTTCGCCATGTTCGGCGGCGTGCGCTTTGGCGGGACCGTCACGGCGCAAAGCGCGCTGGAGATGGGGTTCGATCACATCGTGCTGGCCGCGGGCGCAGGGCGCCCCACCCTGCTCGATATCCCGAACGGCCTGGCGCGCGGCGTGCGGGCCGCGTCGGACTTCCTGATGGCGCTGCAGCTTACCGGCGCGGCGCGGCGCGACTCGATCGCCAATTTGCAGATCCGGCTGCCCGTAGTGGTCATCGGAGGCGGCCTGACCGCCATCGATACGGCAACGGAGTCGCTCGCCTACTATGTCGTCCAGGTGGAGAAGTTCCGGGAGCGCTACGACGCGCTGTGCGCCGAGCGCGGCGAAGTCGCGGTGCGCGCAGCGTGGAACCGCGAGGAAGCCGGGATCGCCGACGAGTTCCTGGCGCATGCGCGCGAGATCGGGGCCGAACGAGAGCGCGCGCGGCGCGAGGGGCGCGAGGCGCGCCTCCTCGGGCTGCTCAAGGACTGGGGCGGCGTGCAGATCGTCTATCGCCGTCGTCTCGTCGACTCGCCGTCCTATACCTTGAACCACGAGGAAGTGGAGAAGGCGCTCGAGGAAGGCGTCGGGTTCATCGAAGGCCTGTCCCCGACCCGCGTCGAACTCGACGAGTTCGGCCACGCGCGCGCGGTGCGCTTCGCGCAGCAGGGCGGCGCCGAGATCGAGCTTCCGGCCCGTGCGGTGCTGGTGGCCGCCGGCACGCAGCCCAACACGGTCCTCGGACGGGAAGACCCGCTGCACTTCCACCTCGACGGCAAGTATTTCGAGGCCTGCGACCGAGACGGCCAGCGCATCCAGCCCGAGCGCGCGATCTCCAAGCCGGAACACCCCGACGTCCTCATGTGGCGCTCGCCGGACGGCCGCTTCGCCAGCTATTTCGGCGACTTGCATCCCTCGTTTTTTGGCAACGTGGTCAAGGCGATGGGCGGCGCCAAGCAGGGCTACCCGCTGGTGAGCGAGGTTCTGACCCGCGTCTCGCCATCCTCGCCGCTCGACGACGATGCGTTTCTCGCGCGGTTGAACGACGAGCTGCGCGCCAGGGTGCACGCGGTCCGGCGGCTCACTCCGAGCATCGTCGAGGTCGTGGTGCGTGCGCCGCGTGCGGCGCGCGAATTCCACCCGGGCCAGTTCTACCGGCTGCAGAACTTCGAGACGCTGGCGCCTAAGGTCGACGGCACGACGCTCGCCATGGAAGGCCTCGCTCTCACCGGCGCCTGGGTCGACAAGGATGGCGGGCTGCTCTCGACCATCATCCTCGAGATGGGCGGCTCGTCCGACCTGTGCGCGCAACTCAAGCCCGGCGAGCCCGTGATCCTGATGGGGCCGACCGGGACCCCGACGGAGATTCCGCGCGACGAGACGGTGGTGCTCGTCGGTGGCGGTCTGGGGAACGCGGTGCTGTTTTCGATCGGGCAGGCGCTGCGCGCCGCGGGATCGCGGGTGCTCTACTTTGCGGGGTACAAGCGCGTCGTCGACCGCTACAAGATCGAGGAGATCGAGGCCGCGGCCGACGCGGTCGTGTGGTGCTGCGACGAGGCGCCCGGGTTCGCGCCGTCACGCCCTCAGGATCGCAGCTTCGTCGGCAATATCGTCGAGGCGATGCTCGCCTACGCCTCCGGGCAGCTCGGCGCGCAGCCGATTTCGTTTCACGACTGCGACCGGCTGATCGCCATCGGCTCGGACCGCATGATGGCGGCGGTGGCGCGCGCGCGGCATGCAGCGCTCAAGGATCACATCAAGGCGGCGCACCTCGGCATCGGCTCGATCAACTCACCGATGCAGTGCATGATGAAAGAAGTCTGCGCGCAGTGCCTGCAGCCGCACGTCGATCCGGTGAGCGGCGAGCGCAGCTACGTGTTTTCCTGCTTCAATCAGGACCAGCCGCTCGACCTCGTCGACTTCGGCGCGCTCGATCAGCGTCTGCGGCAGAACGGCGTGCATGAAAAGCTGACGGCGCAGTGGATCGACCGCTGCTTGAGGCGCCTGACGCTGCGCACGGACCAGAAGACCGCGTAGCGCCCTGGCGGCGCGTGTGCTAAGTTCGCCGCAGCGCGCGAACGTACGGAGCAGTCCATGAAAGTCCCTCATGCCGTCCTCGCGGCCGCCTTGGCGGCCGCAGCTGCGAGCCTGCCAGTCTGCGGCGCGGCCGCGGAGCCGATCAAGGTCGGCGAGCTGAACAGCTACAAGGTTTTTCCCGCCTTCCTCGAGCCGTACAAGAAGGGCTGGCAACTCGCGCTGGAGGAAATCAACGCCGCGGGCGGCGTAAGCGGCCACAAGCTGGAAGTCGTCTCGCGCGACGACGGAGGCGACCCGGGGACCGCAGTGCGCGTCGCGGAGGAGCTCATCTCGCGCGACCGCGTCAGCCTTCTCATGGGCACGTTCGCCTCGAACGTCGGGCTCGCGGTGGCGAACCTCGCCAACCAGCGCAAGACGGTGTTCATCGCGGCGGAGCCCCTGACCGACAAGATCGTGTGGCAAGACGGCAACCGGTATACGTTTCGGCTTCGGCCATCCACTTACATGCAGGTGGCCATGCTGGTGCCCGAAGCCGCCAAGCTGAAGAAGAAGCGCTGGGCGATCGTCTATCCGAACTACGAGTATGGCCAATCGGCGACCGCGTCCTTCAAGCAACTCATGGCCAAGGCGCAGCCCGGCATCGAGATCGTCGCGGAGCAGACGCCGCCGCTCGGCAAGATCGACGCGGGCGCCGTGGTGCAGGCCTTGATCGACGCCAAGCCGGATGCGATCTTCAGCTCCCTGTTCGCGGCCGATCTGCAGAAATTCGTGCGCGAGGGCAACATCCGCGGTCTGTTCAAGGGACGTGCGGTATTCAACCTGCTCGGGGGTGAGCCCGAGTATCTCGACCCGCTGAAGGACGAGACCCCGGACGGCTGGTGGGTGACGGGCTATCCGTGGGACCAGATCAAGACCCCCGAGCACGCGAAGTTCCTCGAGGCCTACCGCAAGCGCTGGAACGATTACCCGCGCGTGGGCTCGGTCGTCGGTTACACGACGATGTACACCGTGGCCGACGCGCTCAAGAAAGCCGACTCGACCGACAGTGAGAAGCTCGTCGCGGCGCTCGAGGGCCTGCGGCTGGAGACGCCATTCGGCCCGATCGTCTATCGCGCGGTCGACCATCAGTCGACGATGGGCGCCTACGTAGGGCAGCTCGCCAAGAAAGACGGCAAAGGCGTGATGGTCAACTGGCACTTTGCCAACGGCGGGGATTACCTGCCCTCGCCCGCTGAAGCGAAGCTCCTGCGCAAACACTAACCGTCTGCCGGCTCCGCCGCCCATGAGCGCGTCGGCGGTCCTGCTCCAGTTCCTGAACGGCCTGGCTGGCGCGAGCTCGCTGTTCCTGGTCGCCGCCGGACTGTCGCTCATCTTCGGTGTGACGCGCATCGTCAACTTCGCGCACGGCTCGTTCTACATGCTCGGCCTGTATCTGGCCTACACCCTGATCGGACAGCTGGGCCACAGCGTGGCCGGGTTCTGGGGCGGCGTGCTGCTGTCCGGGATCGCCATCGGGCTGGCCGGCGCGCTGATCGAGAGCCTGGTGCTGCGCCGGCTCTACGCCGCGCCCGAACTTCTGCAGTTGCTCGCGACCTTCGCGCTGCTGCTCGTGATCCAGGACTTCACGCTATGGGCATGGGGGCCCGAGGACCTGCTCGGACCGCGGGCGCCGGGGCTCGAGGGCGCGCTGACCATCGCCGGCGAGCGCTTTCCCGAGTACGATCTACTGCTGGTAGCGCTCGGACCGGCGGTGCTCCTCGCGCTGCACTGGCTCTTGCGCCGCACGCGCTGGGGGACCCTCGTGCGCGCCGCGACGCAGGACCGGGAAATGGCCGATGCGCTCGGCGTCAACCAGAAATGGCTGTTCACGAGCGTCTTCGCGCTCGGCGCCTTGCTCGCCGGAGCGGGAGGGGCCCTGCAGATCCCGCGCGAGCCCGCCAGCCTGTTTCTCGATCTTTCGGTCATCGCCGACGCGTTCGTGGTCGTGGTGGTCGGCGGGCTGGGCTCGATCGGCGGGGCGTTTCTCGCCGCGCTGCTCATTGCCGAGGTGAAAGCCTTCTGCATCGGCATCGGCGATGTCGCTATCGTCGGCCAAGTCTTTTCGCTCTCCAAGCTCACCCTGGTGGTCGAGTTCGTCGTCATGGCGGCGGTGCTGGTGCTGCGGCCCTGGGGGCTTCTCGGCCGGCCGCCGGCGCAACCGCGCGGCGCCGGAGCGCTCGAGGCCCCGCTCAGGCCGCCGTCTGGCGCCGCGCTGGGCGCGCTGGTGGCGCTCGCGAGCGCGCTCGCCCTCGTGCCGCTTTACTCGCACGGCTACGCGCTCATCCTGCTCACGGAGATTTTCGTGTTCGCGCTGCTTGCCGTCAGCCTGCACTTCATCATGGGGCCGGGCGGGTTGCACTCCTTCGGCCACGCGGCGTACTTCGGCCTCGGCGCGTACGGCGCCGCGCTCCTGCTGCAGCGCGGAGGGCTGCCGATGGAGCTCGCCCTGGCGCTCGGCCCCCTGCTCTCCGGCGCCGCGGCGCTGGCTTTCGGCTGGTTCTGCGTGCGGCTGTCCGGCGTCTACTTCGCGATGCTCACGCTCGCGTTCGCGCAGATCAGCTGGTCGATCGTGTTCCAGTGGGATGCGCTGACCGGTGGATCGAACGGCATGATCGGCATATGGCCCGCGCCGTGGCTCTCCTCGGGCACGGCGTACTACTACCTGACGCTCGCTGCGTGCACGGCTGCCATCGCCGTAATGTGGCGCATCCTCTACTCGCCGTTCGGTTACGCGCTGCGCGCGGGCCGGGACTCGCCATTGCGCGCCGGCGCGATCGGTATCGACGTGCGCACCCAGCAATGGGCCGCCTTCGTGATCGCAGGCCTGTTCGCCGGAGCGGGCGGCGCGCTGTTCGCCTTTTCCAAGGGGTCGATCTCACCGGAGTCGCTCGCCGTGCCGCGCTCGGTCGATAGCCTCGTGATGGTGCTGCTCGGCGGCATCCAGACGCTGACTGGTCCAGTATGGGGCGCAGCGCTCTTTACCTGGCTGCAGGACACGCTGTCACGCAGCGTCGAGTACTGGCGTGCCCTGATCGGAGTAGTGATTCTCGCCCTGGTGCTCGCCTTTCCGCAGGGAATCGCCGGCTTCCTGCGCGCGCGGTTTGCGCGCGCGGAGGAGTAACCGATGGGAGAGCCGATCCTGCGCGTGTCCGGACTGACGAAGACCTACGGCGGCGTGCGCGCCGTCTCCGGAGTCGGCTTCACGCTAGCCCCCGGTGAGTTGGTTGCAATGATCGGCCCCAATGGTGCGGGCAAGACGACGTGCTTCAACATGTTGGACGGCCAAGTCGAGCCCGACGCCGGGAGCATCGAGATCGCGGGCCGAGCGGTGATCGGCCAAAAGCCGCACGAGATCTGGCGCCTGGGCGTCGGGCGCACGTTCCAGATCACCGCCACATTCGGCTCGATGACAGTGCGCGAAAACGTCCAGATGGCGCTGCTCTCTTATCACCGAAGGCTGCGCTCGCTCACCTCACTCGCCCGCCGGAGTTATGTTTCAGAGGCCGACGCGCTGCTCACGCGCGTGGAGATGCGCGAGCAAGCCGGGCGCCCTTGCGCGGTGCTCGCCTACGGCGACCTGAAGCGCGTCGAGCTGGCGGTCGCTCTGGCGAACCGGCCGCAGTTGCTGCTGATGGACGAGCCGACCGCGGGCATGGCGCCCAGAGAGCGAGGCGAGCTGATGCGCATGGTCTCCGGCTTGGCGGGCGCGGAGAACATGGCGGTGCTGTTCACCGAGCACGATATGGACGTCGTGTTCGGCCATGCGCATCGTATTCTCGTGCTCAGCCGCGGCGCATTGATCGCCCAGGGCAAGCCCGAGGACGTGCGCGCCGACCCGCAGGTGCGCGAGGTCTACCTCGGAAGCCAATTCGATCATGCTTGAGGTCAAGCGGCTGAATGCCGGCTACGGGCGGGCGCAGATCCTCTTCGACCTGGATCTCGACGCGCGCCAAGGCGAGGTCGTAGTGCTGCTTGGGCGCAACGGCGCAGGCAAGTCCACCGCGCTGAAGACGATCATCGGTCTGGTGAAATCGACCTCCGGGGAGATTTGGTTCGCCGGCCAGCGCATCGACTCCCTGCGACCGTTCGAGATTGCGCGCCTCGGAATCGGCTACGTGCCCGAGGACCGGCGAATCTTCACGGACCTCACGGTCACGGAGAACCTCGAAGTCGGGCGACAGGCCGCGCGCGCCGGCGCGGCGCACTGGACGAGCGAGAGGCTGTTCCGGCTTTTCCCCAATCTCGCGGAAATGCGCGATCGTCCCGGCGCGCACATGTCGGGCGGCGAGCAGCAGATGCTGACCATTGCGCGCACGCTGATGGGCAACCCGCGCGCCGTGCTGCTCGACGAGCCCTCCGAGGGACTGGCGCCTCTGATCGTTCAGCAGATGGTGCGCACGGTGCTCGAGCTCAAAAACGAGGGCTTGACCGTGCTGCTCTGCGAGCAGAACCTGCGTTTCGCTCAGGCGGTGGCCGACCGCGCCTTCATCGTCGAGAAGGGCCACGTGCGCTACTCCGGCGCCATGCATGCGCTGGAGGCGGACGCCGCGCTGCGCGAGCAATATCTTTCGCTATAAGAGGCCGACCCGACCGCGCGATGATCGCCCAAGACCGCAGTCTGCAGCGCTACGCCTGGCTCTCCATGGGAGCAGCCCTGCTCACCATCGCCCTCAAGGCGGCGGCGTGGCTGCTCACCGGGTCGGTCGGCATGCTGTCCGACGCGCTCGAATCGCTCGTCAACCTGGTGGCGGCGCTGCTCGCGCTGTGGATGCTGCGTCTGGCGGAGGCGCCGCCGGACGCGGAGCATCCATTCGGTCGTTCTAAGGCCGAGTACGTCTCGAGCGGATTCGAGGGCGCGCTCATCGTTCTTGCGGCAGCGGCCATCATCTACGCGGCGGCACTGCGCCTGATCTCGCCCAGGCCGCTCGAGACCCCCGCGCTCGGCATTGCCGTTTCCGTGATCGCCTCGGCGATCAATTTCTGGACCGCCCGCGTGCTGCTCGCCGCGGGCGGCCGCTATCACAGCATCACGCTGGAAGCCGATGCGCGACACCTGCTCACCGATGTCTGGACCTCCGCCGGCGTGCTCGCCGCGGTGGCCCTGGTCGCCGTCAGCGGCTGGCTGCTGCTCGACCCGCTGATCGCGATCGCCGTGGCGCTGAACATCCTGTGGACCGGCGGGAAGCTGATGCGGCGCTCGTTCGCCGGCCTGCTCGATGCCGCCATTCCCGTGGCCGAACGCGAAGAGGTCTCCAGGATTCTGCAGGAGTACGCGAAGCGTTACGGCGTCGCGTTCCATGCGGTGCGCACGCGGCGCGCGGGAGCGCGGCGCTTCGTCTCCTTTCATCTGCTGGTACCCGATGACTGGACCGTCCACCACGCGCACCAGATCGCCGAGGAGATCGAGGCGCGCATCGGCGCCCTGCTCCCGCACGCTTCGCTGTTCAGTCACATCGAGCCGATCTCTGACCCGCGCTCCTACGACGACATCGAGCTCGAGCGCTGACGAGGAGCGCTCAGACCGACGCGGACTCCTGCAGCGCGACCGCCCGGTACTCCGCGAGCGACGGCACATCGGGCGCCACATGCATGCGCCGCGGCTCCAGCTCCATGATCACCGATGCCACCGATTCCAGGCGCACCGGCTCAGCGAGCTCCGGGTCCGGGCGTCGGCAGATCGACAGAAGGCCTGCGCTCTCGTCCCGCAGGATTCGCTTCAGCTCCGTCACGCCGAGCGCGCGCTGCGCCGCCGCCAGCGACTGCGCACGCGCGAGCCGCGGCTCCGAGGACAAGCTCGGCGGCAGCGCTGCCGCGCCGCGCCCGCCCGGCGCGCGCAGAAAATGGTTCGTATGGCAGAGTACCGCGCCATCGTCGCGCAACACCTGCAGGCCCTGCGGCGAAAGCTCGAGGTTCGCCGCGGCGCCGCCGGCGTCTGCGCACAGCACGTTCGAAGACGCACCGTAGGAGAACCCGGCCGCAAAGGCCTGCGCCTGCTCGACGTTCCTGCATTTCAGCAGCGCGCGCAGCAGCGCGTGCACGGGCACGCCCGGCCGGGCGCCGTCGTCGCTCGAACGCAGGATGTTCAGGCACAGGCCGAAGCCGTGCTGGTTCAGGCCGATCTTCGCGAGCATGCCAGCCTCGGTGAGCGTCAGGCACGCCGAGCCGTCGGTCTCCCGGATGCGCAGCAGCACGAGCGCACGCCGCTGCGCGCCCACCCAATCCCAGTTCTGCGCAAGCAACGTACCGCCGGTCTCGCTCAGCGCGGGCGGTACCGCGAGCGCGGTGCATTCGCCCAGATCAGGATTGCGCGGTGCGAAATACGATGGCGGCAGGATTTCGGTGCGCGCATTGAGAGCGAGGATCTCATTGATCTGCCGGCCGCTGCCCTCCGCGATGCCGCCGATCTCCTCGAGTAGCTCGGCGTCCAGCTGCCCGATCGGTTCGCGATATGCGGCAGCGCGCTGCTGCGCGACACCCCAGTCTATACCGCTATCGGCAAAGAGGCTGGAGTACGTGGCAATCGAACGTTCGATCTGCGCGCTAGCCAAGCGACCGTAAACGCGCCCCCGCGCCCGCGGCGCGCCCGACACGTCGATCAACGGAAACAAGGCTCAACCCCCTCGCCTACTCGACCTTGCAGACTTCGTCGAACTCAAAGCGCGGGTTGCGCGGGAATACCTTCGACGGGTCGCCGCGCCCGAGATTGATCAGGAAGTTCGACTTGAAGCGCCCGTCGGGAAAGAAAGCGGCGTCCACCTTGGCGTTGTCGAAGCCCGACATGGGACCGCAATCCAGCCCGAGGGCGCGTGCCGCAATGATGAAATAGGCACCCTGGAGCGAACTGTTGCGCAGCGCCGTGCGTTCGACGTGGGCCCTCTTCTCCTCGCCCTCGTAGTTGTTCTTGGCCGCCGGATTGTTCGGGAAGGTGCGCGGTAGATGTTCGTAGAAGCGCGTGTCGTAGGCGATGATGGCGGTGACCGGGGCCTTCATCGTCTTGTCGAGGTTGCCCGGACTGAGGGCGGGCGCGAGCTTTTCCTTCGCCTGCTTGGAGCGCACGAAAACGATGCGCATAGGCTGGCTATTCTGCGTCGTCGGGCCCCATTTCATGAGGTCGTGGATCTGGCGCAGCTGCTCGTCCGTCACCGGCCGATCGAGAAATCCGTTCTGCGTGCGGGCCGCGCGAAACAGCACGTCGAAAGCCTGCGAATCGATCATGAGATGCTCCGGAAAACCGAGGCGCGAATGTTAGCATCGCCGCATGGCGCAAGTCGCGGCGGCGGACGCACTCGATCTGTCGGGCTTCATCCGCCCTGGGGATGGAGTACTCTGGGGACAGGGCTGCGCCGAGCCGCAATCCCTCGTCGAAGCCTTCGTCGCCCAGCGCAGCGCATATTCGGGCGCCAGCGCCTTTCTCGGCATCAACTTCACCGGCATCGTCCGTCCCGAGCACGCCGACCATTTGCGGCTGCTTGCGTACTGCGGTGCCGGACGCAACCGCGCCCTGGCCGATGCCGGGGTGCTGGACATCGTCCCGGTGCCTTACTCCCAGCTTGCGGGCCTCATCCGCTCGCGGCGCATTCGCGTGGACGTTCTGCTGCTGCAGCTCAGCCCGCCCAACGCACGCGGCGAGCACAGCCTGGGTCTGGCCGCGGAGTATCTCGTGCCTGCGCTCGAGGCTGCGCGGGTGGTGATTGCGGAGATCAACGAGCGAGTGCCATGGACGTACAGCGAGCGGCCGCTGCGCGCCGAGGATCTCGATCTGGCGCTCTCCAGCTCGCGAGAACCCGTGTCCGCTCCCTATGGTGCGCCGGGTGAGATCGAGCGCCGCATCGCGGCGCATGCAAGCGCCTTCGTGCCGGACGGCGCCACCGTCGAGACCGGACTGGGCACCGTGCCGGACGCCGTGCTGCTGGCGCTCGGGGATCGGCGCGACCTGGGCGTGCATTCGGGCGCGCTCGGCGATGGAATCGTCGATCTGATGCGTCGCGGCGTCATCACCAATGCCCGCAAGGCGCTCGATCCGGGCCGTACAGTCGGCGGCGCGCTGCTCGGTACGCGCAAGCTGTTCGACTTCGCGCGCGACAATCCCGAGATATGGCTGCGTAGCGTCGAACATACGCACGATCCGCGCGTGCTTGCGCAGATTCCAAAGTTCGTCGCGATCAATTCGGCGATCGAGGTCGATCTGACCGGGCAGGTGAACGCCGAGGTCGCCAACGGTTCCTACCTCGGCGCGGTCGGCGGCGCGCCCGACTTCGTGCGCGCCGCCAATCAGTCGCCGGGCGGAGTGTCGCTCATCGTGCTGCCGTCCAGCGCGGGCTCGCGCGCTTCGAGAATCGTGGGCCGGCTTTCGGGGCCTGTCGCGACGCCGCGCGCGGAGGCAGGCGTGTTCGTGACGGAGTACGGCGCAGCCGACCTGCGCGGTCTGACGCTCGCCGAGCGGGTACCTCGCATGATCTCGATCGCGCACCCGGCATTTCGCGAGGGGCTCGAGCGCGCCGCGCGCGAACAAGGCCTGCTCTCCGGTTAGCGGAAGTCGCGCAGCTCCCGTACGGTCCAGAACGGCGCGGCGGCCAACGCTACGAAGCACAAAGCGAACGCGAATCCGGTGCGGTAGCCTCCGCTCAGATCGTGCAGCATGCCGCCCATGAAAGAGCCCACCGCCGCGCCGACCGCGTTCATCGCATAGATTGTCCCGTATATCGTGGCGACCCGCGGACCTGCAAAGTATCGCGTGCACACCGAGGAGATGATCGGCCCGCGCACGCCCTGACACAGGCCGAAAACCGCCACGTAGGCCACCAGCAGCCCGGTGGAGGGCGTTCCAGCCAGGAACATCAGTAGCACGATGCCGGTCGCGGTGCCGACGAAGCTCGCCGACACTGTTTGCCGGTAGCCGAAGCGCTCCGTGAGTAGGCCGCTGCCGGTCACGCTTACGACCGACAGCATGCCGACGAAGCCGAACGCGCTCGCCGCGGCAAGCGGTGAGAAACCTGCATCGATCAGGAATGCGACAGTCTGAACGATGACCACGAACATGCCGACCGCGGTGCAGAAGAACGCTTGCGCCATCGCCCAGTAAATGCGCGTGCGCATTGCCGCGCGCAGCGTCCAGCCGGACTGGGACGACTTGTCGCGCCCTTCCGCCCGATGCTGCGGGTGGCCCGCGGAGATCTTGCCCCAGGGCACTGCGAACAGCGCAATTGGCAGTGCGACGAACAGCAGGGTGCCGAGCGCCCGATAGGCCACCCGCCACCCGTGGTGCTCGACCAGCCACTGCGAGAGCGGCACCAGTGTAATTGCGCCCGCCCCGACCGCGGAGAACACCACGCCGATCGCGACGGACAGCCGGGCGCGATACCAGCGCGAGAGCAACCCCGAAGCCGGCACCATTCCGGTGAGCGCGGCGCCCACGCCTACGGCGATGCCGACCAGCAGGTAGAACTGCCACAGCAGGTGCAGGCTGCCGGCCGCGAAGAACGCACTTCCGAGCAGCCCGAGGCCCGCGCCGTATACCCAGCGCGCTCCCAGTTTGTCGAAAACATGCCCGACCAGCGGCGAGGTAAATCCGCTGACGAGCAGGTAGAACGAGTACACACCGGTGAGCTGCGATCGGCTCCAACCGAACTCGTGTTGCAGCGGCAGCAGGAACACCGTATAGGTGTCGCTCATGCCGCGTCCGAGCATGTTGAGCGCGAAACACACGGCGAGCGCGATCAGCGCCGTACGCAGGTGGCGCGCCGATACTTCGGCTGTCTGCTGCAACGAGATCCTCAGGCCGGGGGGGCCAGGCCGAACACCTGACGAAGATACGCCAGGTAGCGCTCGTCCTTACACATCGTTTTGCCTGGCGAGTCGGACACCTTGGCGACAGGTTGACCGTTGCACTCGGTCATCTTGATCACGATGTTCAGCGGCTCGTAACCGACATCGTTGGTCAGGTTGGTGCCAATGCCAAACGCGGTCCTGACGCGACCCTGGAAGCGCCGCACAATTTCGATGGCGAGCGGAAAGGAGAGTTGGTCGGAGAAGATGAGCGTCTTCGAGCGAGGATCGACGCGGTTCTTGTTGTAGTGCGCAACCAGCCGCTCGCCCCACTCGAACGGATCTCCGGAGTCGTGGCGCGCGCCGTCGAACAGCTTGCAGAAGTACATGTCGAAGTCGCGCAGGAA
>JBLMWT010000144.1:0-10467 GCA_050257375.1 Sphingomonadaceae bacterium | reverse complement strand
GCGGCCTCCGTCTTGCCGATCACCTCGCGACGGTTGCCGCGCGCGGCGCGCGTCGCGCGCGCGAGCACCTTGTAGCGCAGCGGGTACAGGTGGGAGAACGCGAGTTCCTGCAGCTCGTGGTACAGCGCGTTCAGCCCGAGTCGATTCGCGATCGGCGCATAGATCTCCATCGTCTCGCGCGCGATGCGCCGGCGCTTGGCGGGGGGCACCGCGTCCAGCGTGCGCATGTTGTGCAGACGGTCGGCAAGCTTGATTAGGATGACGCGCACGTCGCGCGCCATCGCGAGGAGCATTTTGCGGAAGTTCTCCGCCTGTGCGTCCTGCGCCGTCTGGAACTCGATCTTGTCGAGCTTGGAAACGCCGTCGACCAGCTCGGCGACCGGCTTGCCGAAAGTCTCGGCGATCTCGGTCTTCGTGACCGAGGCGTCCTCGAGCGTATCGTGCAGCAGGGCCGCCATCAGCGTCTGGCCGTCCAGGCGCCAGCTGGCCAGGATGTCGGCCACCGCGAGCGGATGGGAGATGTAGGGGTCGCCGGACTGGCGCTTCTGTCCCGCGTGCGCGGCTTCGGAGAACCGGTACGCGTCGGCCAGGCGCGCGACGTCCGCCGGCTTCAGGTAGGCGAAGCGGGTCTCGTCGAGCGTCGTGACGGCGGCCATGCGGAAAGCCTACCGCATGCGCCCGGCGCTTGCGACACCCGTTCCCGGGGCGCAACCCTCCCCGGGGAAAGGGCGCTGTCAGCCGCTCAGGCCGTGCCCGGCGCGGGGCTGTTCGGATTGCGCCTGAGGACCTCGGTACCGACCTTGCCGGTCGCGATCTCGCGCAGGGCGATGACGGTGGGCTTGTCCTTCTGCGGCTCGAGCAGCGGCGAGGCGCCGGCGGTGAGCTGGCGTGCGCGGTAAGTGGCCGCGAGCGTGAGCTGGAAGCGGTTGGGGATTCTCTTCAGGCAGTCGTCAACGGTGATGCGGGCCATGTCGGGCGTTTCCGTTCAAAAGAGTTCAGGGTGGCTGGCGAGCTGCCGCCGCGTCACCAGGCGCGCGGCCCGCATGATCGCCAGCAAGTCGCGCTTGGCGCTATCGAAGTCTTTGTTAATAATAACATAATCCGACTCCGGAGCGTGCGCCAGCTCCTCGCGCGCGCCGGCCATCCGGCGCGCGATCACCTGCTCGCTATCCTGCGCGCGCGCGCGCATGCGCCGCTCGAGTTCCTCGAGCGAAGGTGGCAGCACGAAGATCGAGACGCACTCCGGCATCAGCCTGCGCACTTGCTGCGCGCCCTGCCAGTCGATCTCCAGCACGAGGTCGCTGCCGCCCTCGAGCACGCCGGCGATCGCCTTGTGCGAGGTGCCGTAGCGATTGCCGTGCACGAAGGCGCTTTCCAGGAACTCGCCGCGCTCGAGCATGGCGATGAAGGTGGGCTCGTCGACGAAGTGGTATTCGCGCCCGTTCTGCTCCCCGGGACGCGGGGCACGCGTGGTAAAGGAGATCGACAGTCTGACGCCCGACTCCTCGGCGAGCGCTGCCCTGATGAGCGAGCTCTTGCCCGCACCGGAGGGCGCAGTGATCACGAATAGAAGGCCGCTCACTTTCCCCGCTACTCCATGTTCTGGACCTGCTCGCGCATCTGCTCGATGAGCAGCTTGATCTCGAGCGCGCAGTCGGAGACCTTTTGCGTCGCGGACTTGGACGCGAGCGTATTCGCCTCGCGGTTCAGCTCCTGCGCGAGGAAATCGAGCCGCTTGCCGACGGCGCCGCCCTTGGCCAGCGTGCGCTCGGTCTCGTCCAGGTGCGCGGCGAGCCGGGTGAGCTCCTCGTCGACGTCGGTCTTCATGGCGAATACGGCGAGCTCGGCCCGGACGCGGTCCTCGTCGGCGGCGCCGAGCGCCTCGTGCAGGCGGGCGGCGAGCTTTTCCTGGAAGGCGGCGCGCGCTTCGGGAATCAGAGGACGCACTTCATCGAGCCTGGCGCGCATGCGCGCGACGCGCTCGGCGACGCTCGCCGCGAGTTTCGCACCCTCGCGCGCGCGCGACGCGACGAACTCCTCCAGCGCGCGGCGGCACAGCGCTTCGACTGTGGCGCGCGTGCGCTCCTCGTCGAGCGCGGGCTCGATCAGCACGCCCGGCCAGCGCAGCACGTCCGCGAGCGCGAGCGGCGCGGCGCCCGGAAAGGCCGCATCCGCCTGGGCGGCGAGCCGGCGCAGCTCCTCGAGCGCGGCCGCGTTCAGCGTCTGCGCCTGCGGCCGCGTGCCGCCGGCGGCGAAGTACAGACGGCAGTCGACCTTGCCGCGCGCGAGGCGCGCGGAGAGCATTTCGCGCAGCATCGGCTCGAGAGCGCGCAGCTCCTCGGCGACGCGAAACTGCAGATCCAGAAAGCGCGAGTTGACCGCGCGCAGCTCGAGACCGAGCGCGCCGCGCGGCGTGTCCGCGGTCGCAACTGCGTAACCGGTCATGCTTTGAATCATGGGGAGCGCGTATCATAAGGTCGATGCCATCCCAAGCCAACCAGCCGCTGCCGGACGGTTATCAGCTGCTGAATTACCGCTTGCTCAGGGTGCTGGCCTCGGGAGGGTTCTCGTTCGTGTACCTCGCGCACGACGAGAACGAGGCGCCGGTGGCGATCAAGGAGTTTCTGCCCTCGACGCTCGCCCTGCGCGTCGGCTCGGACCCGGTGCCAGTCGTTTCCGAGTCCAATCTCGCCGCGTTCCGCTTCGGCCTGCGCTGCTTCTTCGACGAGGGCAAGGCGCTCGCCGGGCTGAACCATCCGAACGTGGTGCGCGTTCTCAATTTTTTCCGCGCCAACGAGACGGTCTACATGGTGATGCGCTACGAGCGTGGACGCACGCTGCAGGAGCACATCCACGCGCATCGCGGGGCGCTGCGCGAGTCCTGGGTCCGGCGGACCTTCGCGCAACTGCTCAACGGCCTGCGCGAAGTGCATTCGAACAAGCTGCTGCACCTGGACATCAAGCCCGGCAACATCTACGTGCGCAACGACGGCACGCCGCTGCTGCTCGACTTCGGCGCCGCGCGTCAGACGCTCTCGGAGGGCGGCACCAAGCTGCCGCCGATCTACACCCCGGGATTTTCCTCGCCCGAGCACCACGGGGCGCGCGAGCACCTCGGGCCGTGGAGCGATATCTACTCGGTCGGGGCGAGCATCTACGCGTGCCTCGGCGCGAACGCGCCGCAGGCTGCGGAGGAGCGCCTGCACAAGGACCGCTTCGCCTCCGCGCGCAAGAGCTGGGCCGGCAAGTATTCCAGTGAGCTGCTCGACATCGTCGACTGGTGCCTGCGCCTGGATCACCTCGAGCGGCCGCAGAGCGTGTTCGCGCTGCAAAAGGCGCTGCTCGGCAGGGGGAAGCCCGTGCCGCGCAGGGGCGCGCCGGTGCTCGACCAGATGCGCGGCGCGCTCGTCAGGATCGCGAGGCGCAGGGCGTTGTGATGCGCGCGTGACATGAACTACGCGATCACCGAGCTCAGCCGCCCCGGCGCGCGGCTGTACAACCAGGACCGAGTCGGCCACTGGGCCACGAGCGACGCGCTCATCATGGTGGTCGCGGACGGCATGGGCGGCCACCGCCACGGGGACGTCGCGGCGCAGCTCGCGCTTGCTCAGATGATCGAGGCGTTCAAGCGCGACGCGAAGCCCAAGCTCGCCAATCCGGACATCTTTTTGTTCCGCAGCATCGCGCGGGTGCACGCCATGCTGCACCAGGAGGCGCGCAAGCTCGGGCTGGAGGAGACCCCGCGCACCGTGATCGTCGCCTGCGTCGTTCAGAACGGCTATGCCTATTGGTCGCACGTCGGCGACTCGCGGCTGTACGTGGTGCGCAAGGGGCGCGTGTTGACGCGCACCCGCGATCATACCCGGGTTCAGATGCTGCTCGATCACGGCCTGCTGCGCGAGGAGGCGCTCGCGACCCACCCGGACCGCAACAAGGTCTTGCAGTGCCTGGGCAGCGACAGGACGCCGCGGCTTGCGCCGGCGTCCAGCGCGCGCCTGCAGCAGGACGACATCGTGCTGCTGTGCTCGGACGGCCTGTGGGGCCCGCTCACGCAGCGCCAGCTGCTGCACCCGCTGATCGCGAGGGAACTCGAACCGGCGATCGCCGAACTGGTCGCGCTCGCCGAGAGCCGAGGCGGGCGGGAGTGCGATAATGTCTCTGTAGTGGCGATGCGATGGGGCGAGAACGAGATCGCGCCGGCGGACGAGCCGCGTACGCTGCCGTTCCACGAGCTGCCTACCGAAGCGCAGGATCTTGCCGCAATCGAACCGGATTACCTGAAAATGAGCGACGAGGACATCGAGCGCGCGATCGCCGATATCCGCAAGGCCTTGCGCAAGCACGCGGGGCCAGGATGAGGCCGAGCGGCAGAAAACCCGACGAGCTGCGCACCGTGCGCCTGACGCGTGGCTGGACGCGGCACGCCGAAGGCTCCGTGCTGGCGGAGTTCGGCGATACGCGCGTGCTGTGTACGGCGAGCGTCGAGCAGCGCGTCCCGGCCTTCCTGCAGGGGAAGGGACGCGGCTGGCTGACCGCGGAGTACGGCATGCTGCCGCGCGCCACCAACACGCGCACCGAGCGCGAGGCGGCGCGCGGCCGGCAGTCCGGCCGGACCCTCGAGATTCAGCGCCTGATCGGCCGGGCATTGCGCGCGGGGATCGATCTGGATGCGCTCGGCGAGCGCACCATCCAGATCGACTGCGACGTGCTGCAGGCAGACGGCGGGACGCGCACTGCCGCGATCACCGGCGCCTTCGTCGCGGCGCACGACGCGCTCGCTTGGATGATGGCGCGCGGCTTGCTCGCCGCGCTGCCGGTGAAGGACTTCGTGGCGGCGGTCTCCGTCGGGGTCTATCGCGGCGTCGCGCTGCTCGACCTGGACTATGCCGAGGACTCGGGCTGCGACAGCGACATGAACGTGGTGATGACCGGCTCGGGAGGCTTCATCGAGGTTCAGGGCACCGCCGAGGGAGCTCCGTACTCGCGCGCCGAGATGGATGCGCTGCTCGCGCTCGCCGAGCGGGGTATCCGCGAGCTGGTGGCGCGTCAGCGCGCCGCCCTCGCGCCGTGAAGAGGCTCGTCCTCGCCTCGAACAACCCGGGCAAGCTGAAGGAGATCCGGGCCCTGCTTGCGCCGCTCGCGATCGATGTGGCGGCGCAGGCCGATCTGGGCATCGACGAAGCCGAGGAGCCGCACGACACGTTTCTGGAGAACGCACTCGCCAAGGCGCGCCACGCGAGCGCGGCGTCGGGGCTGCCGGCGCTCGCCGACGATTCCGGCCTGTGCGTCGACGCGCTCGGTGGGGAGCCGGGCGTGCATTCCGCGTACTACGCCGGAAGGGAAGGCGGGCGCGAGGTGCGCGATGCGCGCAACAACGCCCGGCTCCTCGAGGCGCTGCAAGGCATCGCGGACCGGCGCGCGCACTACACCTGCGTGCTCGTGTTGGTGCGCAGCGCCAACGATCCGCAACCGATCGTCGCGGAAGGGACCTGGCACGGGGAGATCGCGCGCGCACTGCGCGGCGGCGGTGGTTTTGGCTACGACCCGCTGTTCCTCGTTCCGGGGACCGGCCGCACTGCGGCCGAGCTGGAGGCCGCGGAGAAGAACCGCGTCAGCCACCGCGCGCGGGCGCTCACCGCGCTCATCGCGCGCCTGAGAAATGAAGATCGAGCTTGAGCGCGTCGACCGGGTGCGGATCGACGTGCTGCCCCCGCTCGCCGTCTACGCGCACATTCCCTGGTGCGTACGCAAGTGCCCGTACTGCGATTTCAACTCTCACGAGCGCGCGGGCGAGCTGCCCGAACGCGAGTACGTCGACGCGCTCGTCGCCGACCTGGAAGGCCTGCTGCCCTCGGTGTGGGGCCGGCGCGCGGCGAGCGTGTTCATCGGGGGCGGCACGCCGAGCCTGTTCTCGCCCGAGGCGATCGACCGGCTACTGTCGGAAGTTCGAGCGCGCCTGCCGCTCGAGCCCGGCGCCGAGGTGACGCTCGAAGCGAATCCCGGCACCGCCGAGGCAGGGCGCTTCCGCGGCTATCGCGCAGCCGGCGTCAACCGCCTGTCGCTCGGCGTACAGAGCCTGGACGATCGCATGCTCGCGGCGCTCGGCCGCATCCACTCCGCGGACGAGGCGCGGCGTGCAATCGAGCTGGCGCTCGAGAGCTTCGACAACGTGAACGTCGACCTGATGTACGGGCTGCCCGCGCAGACGCCCGAGGGCGCGCGCGCGGACATCGAGCAGGCCGCGGCCTTCGGTCTGCAGCACGTCTCGGCCTACCAGCTCATGATCGAGCCGAACACCGCCTTCTGGCGCCGGCCGCCGGAGCTACCCGCGCACGACGCGTGCGCCGACATGCAGCTCGCCGCGGAGGAAGCGCTCGCCGCGCACGGCTACGAGCACTACGAGACCTCGGCGTTCGCGCTCCCCGAGCGGCGTTCGCGCCACAATCTGAACTACTGGCAGTTCGGCGATTACCTCGGCCTGGGCGCCGGCGCGCACGGAAAGATCAGCTTCGCCGATCGCATCACGCGCCACGAGCGCATCAAGCAGCCGCGCGACTACCTGCGCGCGCAGGGCAAGACCATCGCGCTCGAAAAGGAGATCCCCACGGGCGAGTTGCCGTTCGAGTTCATGCTCAACGCGTTGCGGCTCACCGAGGGCTTTCCGCTCGCACTGTTTGGGGAGCGCACCGGCCTGCCGCCCGCCGCGCTCGAGTCCGCGCTCGCGCGCGCCGAAGCGCAAGGGTTCGTCGAGCGCGACTGGCGGCGCGTGCGTCCCACGGCGCGCGGGCAGCGCTTTCTGAACGAGGTTCTCGCGCTCTTCCTGCCCTAGGGCGCGCGGCGGCGGAACACGAGGTCGCGCACCGCGTGGCCGTGCGCGAGGCCGCGCTGCTCGAACTTGGTGAGCGGGCGCCGCACGGGGCGCGGTGCGTAGCCGGCCGCAGTGTTCTCGAGCAGCGGCTCCGCGCCGAGCACGGCGAGCATCTGCTCGGCATACTCGGGCCAGTCGGTGGCCGCGTGCAATGTGCCGCCCGGAGCGAGCTTGCGGGCGGCGAGCGCCGCGAAGGCGGGCTGCACCAGGCGCCTCTTGTGATGCCGCTTCTTCGGCCAGGGATCGGGGAAGAAGAGATGGATGCCGGCGAGCGCGCCGTCCGGGATCATGCGTTCGAGCACCTCGACCGCGTCGTGGCGGATGACGCGCAGGTTGTGCAGGTCCATGGCCTGGATCCTTCGCAACAGGCTTCCGACCCCCGGCGCATGGACTTCGACCGCGATGAAATCCAAGTCGGGCTGTGCCTGGGCGATGGCGGCGGTGGTTTCGCCCATGCCTGAGCCGATCTCAAGCACGAGCGGCGCCTTGCGGCCGAAGACCGCGGCCGCGTCGAGCGGCGCGTCGCGAAATTCGACCCCGAATCGGTGCGACAGCTCGCCGAGCGCGCGCTGCTGCGCAGGCGTGGTCCTGCCCTGGCGCAGCACGTAGCTGCGGACCTGGCGGTTCACGCAGCCTTGGGCTGCGATGCTGCGATGGTTCCCGCGCTCGGCGAGGACGGCGTCGCCGAATAGAGCTTCTTCGGCATGCGCCCGGCGAGAAAAGCCTGCCTGCCCGCCTCCACCGCTTTTCTCATCGCCTGGGCCATGAGGACCGGATTTCTCGCTCCGGCGATCGCCGTGTTCATCAGCACGCCGTCGCAGCCGAGCTCCATCGCGATCGCGGCGTCCGACGCCGTGCCCACGCCGGCGTCGACGAGCACCGGCACGCTCACGCGCTCGATCACGAGCTGCAGGTTCCAGGGGTTGAGGATTCCCATGCCGGAGCCGATGAGCGATGCAAGGGGCATGACGGCCACGCAGCCGATGTCCTCGAGCATCTTGGCCTGGATCGGGTCGTCCGAGCAGTACACCATCACCTCGAAGCCTTCCTTCACCAGCGTCTTCGCCGCCTCCAGCGTCTCGGGCATGTTCGGGTAGAGCGACTGTGGGTCGCCGAGCACCTCGAGCTTGACCAGTTTGTGCCCGTCGAGCAGCTCGCGCGCGAGGCGCAGCGTGCGCACCGCGTCCTGCGCGTTGTAGCAGCCGGCGGTGTTCGGCAGGTAGGTGAACTTCGAGGGTGGCAGGTATTCGAGGAGCGAGGGCTCGCCCTTGGTCTGGCCGATGTTCGTGCGCCGGATCGCCACCGTGACGATCTGCGCGCCCGAGGCTTCGATCGCAGCGCGCGTTTCGGCGAAGTCCTTGTACTTTCCCGTCCCGACCAGCAGGCGCGAGACAAAGGCGCGGCCTGCGACGACCAGCTCGTCGTGCGTCGCCATGCTCAGCCTCCGCCTACCGCGACGACGATCTCGAGCGCGTCGCCGTCGGCAAGCTGGGTCCCCGCGTGCGCGCTCTTCGGCACGATCTCGCCGTTTCTCTCCACCGCGATCTTTTTGCCGGCGAGCTCGAGGCGCGCGAGCAGAGCCGCCACGTCGAGCGGCTGCTCGAAGCGGTGCGGCGCCCCGTTGACTGTCACCTGGATCATGCCGAAATTCTACAACGGGCGGGGCGCCCGCCGCGCTTACAGGGCGGCCATCACCCTCTCGAGGTGGCCGCGCACCTCGGCGGCGAGCGCGCCGATCTCGGGCCGGTCGACGAGCGTCAGGACCGCGCCCGGATCCATGAACTCCACGCGCGTCTTGCCCGCCGCGTCCTGGCGTACGACCACGTTGCACGGCAGGAGCGCGCCGATCTCGGGCTCCGCGGCGATCGCCTTGCTGGCGAGCTGAGGGTTGCAGGCGCCCAGGATCTTGTAGGGTGGGAGCTCCAGGCCGAGCTTCTTCTTCATGGTCGCCGAAACGTCGATCTCGGTCAGCACGCCGAAGCCTTCCTTGGAGAGCGCCTCGGTCACCTTCTGCTGCGCGGCGACGGGATCGAGGGCGACGGTCTTGCCGAAAGCGTATCTGCTCATGGGTTTCTCCGGATTGGCCTAATTGATTAAAATTGGGGCGCGCGGGTGTAGTTCAATGGTAGAACGGCAGCTTCCCAAGCTGCATACGAGGGTTCGATTCCCTTCACCCGCTCCAGCGGCTCACTTCTAGGGCCGGCGCTTCGGCGGGGACGCGATCTTCTGTTTCAGGCGTGCGCGTGCTGCCTCGCGCTGCACGGGATCCATGTGCGGCCAGAGCAGCGTACGTACGGCGTAGTCCACCTGCTGGTACTCGTAGAGGCAGTTCTCTGCTCTGTCCTTGGGCAGGTAGCCCTTTTCGACGACGTCGCCGAAGGTCTTCGGGTCGGCGCCGTACGCGAGGCAAAGTAGGTTATAGAAGCGCTGCTGGGTGAAGGGGTGCACTTCCGCCGCCGTCTCGGCGTTCAGCGGCTTGTCGTTCGCCTGGCGCGCGTACATGTAGGCGACCCCGCCGATCGCGCTGCGCGCGAACTTCGGGCCGAACTGCAGCAGCGTGTAGGCGGCAACCATGTCGGCGGCATCCTCCTCGCGCCCGAGCACGGGGATCTTGAGCAGATCGAACAGCGCGTGCGCGAACTCGTGCAGGAACACTTCGGCCGTGGGGCCGACGATCGCATCTGCGGGCGTCACGCCCGCCGGCGTGGTCTCGCGCGGCGCATCGCGCGCCACCCGCGCGAGGTACTCGTAGCACACCGTCACGGAGTGGTCTTCGTCGTTGTACCAGGCGTTCTCGACGCCGTCGCAGCCCTTGAGCCTGAGCGTCAGCGTGTGCGGCAGATCGAAAGGGCTGAGAACCTCCCGCAGATCTTCAAGGACGCGTCTTTGCTTCAACGTCTCGTAGATCTCTTGTTGCGCCGGATCCTTCGGTACCAGATAGGCAATCGCGACGTGATGATGCTCCGCCGCGAGCGCGGCGGTCTGCAGGCCGAGCGTCGCGCACACGGCGACGATCGCGCGGAAGCAGGCTCTCGTCATGCAGCGAGTCTCGCACGGTGGGAGTCTCGGGCCAAGCGCGTTGCCGCAGGCCCCGGGGCTCGCCTAGAATGAGCGTCCGATGCCCGTTTCATTCGAAGGCAAGCTTGTAGTGGCGATCTCCTCGCGGGCGCTGTTCGACTTCGAGGAGGAGAACGTGGTGTTCGAGCGGCGCGGCGAGCGCGAGTACGTCGAGCTGCAGCTCTCGCGCCTGGACGTTCCGGCCAAGGTGGGCGTCGCCTTCGCCCTGGTGAAGAAGCTGCTCGCCTTCAACACGCCCGGCGATCACCGCGTCGAGGTCGTGATCCTGTCCAAGAACGACCCGGTGAGCGGCCTGCGGGTGTTCCGCTCGGCGGCGCGCGAGGGCCTGCGGCTCGAGCGCGGCGTGTTCACGCGCGGCCGCACGCCGTACCGCTACCTCGATGCCCTGCGGGCGAACCTGTTTCTTTCGGCGAACGAAACCGACGTGATGAGCGCGCTCGAGGCGAAGGTGCCTGCCGCGCGCGTGTACCCGGATTCGGCGCGCGCCGCCGAGCGCCACGCGGACGAAGTGCGCATCGCGT
>JBLMWT010000143.1:0-63865 GCA_050257375.1 Sphingomonadaceae bacterium | reverse complement strand
TTCTGCATCGGCGGCGCGCTGCGCCACGTCGAGTTCGACCCGACGCCCGGCAGCTTCAACTGCGCCAACTTCCCGGCCTCGGTGTCGACCGCGCCGGTGCAGGCGATGGAGATCTCGCTCTATCCCGCCTACAACGTGCTCTCGAAGATGATCTACGGCGACGAGGCGATGCGCAAGGACATCATGTGCATCGGCGGCACGAGCCAGTGGCCCGCCACGATCTTTCGCGGCACCGATCAGTGGGGCGAGCGCTACGGCTACCTGCTGGTCGATCCGATCGGCGGCGCGATCGGGGCCTTCGCCGAGGGCGACGGCATCAGCACCGGCGGCCAGTCGCGCACGCCGATCTGCAAGCTGCCGAACGTCGAGCACACCGAGCAGACTTTCCCGCTGCTCTTTCTCTATCGCAAGGAAGTCGTCGATTCGGGCGGCGCGGGCAAATGGCGCGGCGGGCTGTCGGCGGAATCGTGCTTCGTTCCGCACCGCACCGACTCGATCACGCACGATACGCTGTCCTCGGGCAATGCCACGCCGACTTCGCCCGGCATGATGGGCGGCTACCCGGGGAGCGTGAACGTCTACAAGTTCCTGCGCGCGAGTGACGTGAGGAAGCGCTTCGACCGGCGTGAGATGCCGGGCGACATCGCGGAGTTGAAAGGACGCGAGGAGCTTCTGCAGCTGAGGCAGGAGAACTTCAGCCAGGGGCCGGAAGACGTCTACGCGGTCGTGTGGTCGGCGGCCGGCGGCTACGGCGACCCGTTCGAGCGCGACCCCGAGCGGGTGCGCGAGGACGTGGTCGAGAGCCGCGCCGTGTCGCGCGAATGCGCGCGCGAAGTGTACGGCGTGGTGGTCGGCGAATCGGGCGCGCTCGATCTCGAAACGACACGCCAGCTGCGGGCCGCGGAGCGCAAGCGCCGGCGCGGGCGAGGGGCTTCCCCCGCCGCGCTCGCCGGCAAGGTGGCGGCGCGCGCATCGGAGAACCTCGAGCTGCGGCGCGAGAGGAGCGGCCTGCGCTTTGCCTGCGCGCGCTGCGCCGCGGACCTCGGCCCGCTCGGCGAGAACTACAAGCAGCACTGCAACATGGAAGAGCGCGACATCTCGGCGGCCAACCCGAACATCGGCGACTGGCGCCGGTACGTGGACGACCGGCCGGTGTTCCGCCAGTTCTTCTGCCCGGGCTGCGGCGGACTGGTCGAGAACGAGGTGGCGCGCGCCGACGATCCGCTGCTCGCCGACATCGAACTGCACGTCAAATGAGGAGTCGACCTTGATCCACGAGCTGCGCATCTACCACTGCGTGCCGGGCAGGCTGCCCGATCTCAACCGCCGCTTCGAGACCATCACGCTGAAGATCTGGGAACGGCACGGCATCCGCCCGGTCGGCTTCTGGACGACGCTGGTCGGCGACGACAACAACGCGCTGCATTACCTGCTCGAGTGGGCGAGTCTCGCAGAGCGCGAGCGCATCTGGAACGGCTTCATGGCCGACCCGGAGTGGCTCGCGGCGCGCGCCGAGACCGAGAAGAACGGCCCGATCGTGGCGCGCATCGAAAACCGGCTGCTCGCACCGACCCCGTATTCCAGGCTGCGCTGAGTGACGTTCACCGGTTCGCAGCTGCTCACGCAGGCGCTGCGGCGCGAAGGCGTGGACACCGTGTTCACGCTCGCGGGCGACCATATTCTGCCGCTCCTCGACCAGCTCGCGGACGAAGGCTTCAGGCTGATCGACTGCCGCCACGAGCAGGCCGCGGTGCACATGGCCGACGCCTGGGCGCGCATGACCGGAAAGCTGGGCGTGTGCGCCTTCACCACCCCCGGCCACGCGAACGCGATTCCAGGACTCGTCAACGCGCTCGCCGCCGAGAGCCCGGTGCTCAACATCGCCGGCTCGGCGGACCTGCGCAACTACCACCGCGGCATCATGCAGGAGATCGACCAGGTCGGCCTCGCGCGTCCGGCCACCAAGGGCGCCTGGCTGGTGCACGATGCGCGGCGCATCCCCGACCTGGTCGCCACCGCGGCGCGCACCGCGTTCGAGGGCCGCCGCGGCCCGGTGCACCTGACCGTGCCGATCGACGTGCAGACCCAGCGCGTGGACGCCGCCGAAGCGCCCTTCTTCGAGCCCGCGGCCTACCGGCCGCAGGCGCCGCGCGTGGCGGCAGCCGCGCAGATCGACCAGGCGATCGCCCTCCTGCGCGCGGCCAAGCGGCCGCTGGTCGTGGCGAGCACGCCGGCGGCCTACGGCGACTGGGGCGGGGCGCTCCAGCGCTTCGTCGAGACCACGCGCCTGCCGCTCATGACCGAGGAGGCGGCGCGCGGGCTGGTCTCCGACGAGCACCCCTACTGTCTCGGCTTCTTCGACTTGTCGCTGCACCAGCCCGCCATGCTGATTCGCGAGGCCGACTGCGTGCTGTTCCTCGGCAAGCTGCTCGACTTCACCGTCGGCTTCGGACTGCCGCCGATCGTGGCGGAGAACGCCCGGGTGATCCAGGTCGAGCCCTCGGGCCTGCAGGCGGGGCGCAACCGCGGCGTCGACCTCGCGCTCGTTGGCGACGTCGGGCCGATCGTCGAGCAGCTCACCGAGCGCGCCGCCGCGTACGAGTGGCGCGAGCTCGCGTGGCTCGAGCGCCTGCGCGCAGCGCGCGCCGCCGAGCGCGCGCGCATCGAGGCCTTCGCGACCGACGAAGCGCCGCTACGCTCGATGTTCGTGCACAAGACGCTCGCGCCGCTCCTGCGCCCCGACGACGTGCTGGTGTTCGACGGCGGCGACTACGCGTACTACGGGCGCGCCTACCTGCCTGCGCGCAGGCCGCGCTCCTGGTACTACCTGCCGAACCTCGGCATGCTCGGCCAGGCGCTGCCGGCGGCGATCGCGGCCAAGGTCGCGCGTCCCGCGAGCCGGGTGTTCTGCATCACCGGCGACGGTGCATTCGGCTTCAACGCCATGGAGCTCGACACCGCCGCGCGCCACGGCCTGGACGTAGTCGTGCTGCTCGGCAACGACGCGGCCTGGGGTATCGACAAGAACATCCAGCTCGGACTGTACGGCAAGGCGGTGATCACAGACCTCGCGCCGGCACGCTACGACCGGGTGGCCGAGGGGCTCGGGGCCCATGGCGAGCTGGTCGAGCGGCCCGAGCAGCTCGCCCCCGCGCTCGAGCGCGCGCTCGCCGCGGGGCGTCCCGCACTTCTTAACATCCGCGTGCAGAGCCAGATCAGCATGCGCGCGCAGGGCATCGTCGAGAGCCGGAAGAAGGGCGGCGCGTTCTGACGCCGCGCCGCCGCTACACGGCGGGCGCCGTAGCGGCCGGCGCGGCGCGCGCCGCGGACTTGTCGGTCGCGAGGTAGGTGTAGATCGCCGGCACGACGTAGAGCGAGAACAGCGCGCCGATCGTCAGCCCGCTGCCGATCACCAGGCCCATGTCGAAGCGGCCGACCGAGCCCGGGCCGGTCGCCAGGCTGAGCGGCACGGCGCCGAACACCATGGCGCCCGTCGTCATGAGGATCGGGCGCAGGCGGATGCTCGAGGCCTTCTCCACCGCGGCGCGCCGATCGAGGCCCTCGGTCTCCTGGATCACGTTGGCGAACTGCACGATCAGGATGCCCTGCTTGGTGATCAGGCCGATGAGCGTGACCAGCCCGACCTCGGTGTAGATGTTCAGCGTCGCGGCGCCCAGGTACATGAAGGCGAGCGCGCCCGACACCGCCATCGGTACCGTGATCATGACGATCAGCGGATCGCGGAAGCTCTCGAATTGCGCGGCGAGCAGCAGGTAGACGAGCAGGATCGAGAGCGCGAACGTGATGAGGAAGGTGTTGCCCTGCTCGACGTACTGGCGCGATTGGCCGGCGTAATCGAAGCTCATGCCGGCGGGAAGAACCTTGGGCGCCTCGCTGCGTAGATAGTCGAGTGCCTGGCCGAGCGTGACCCCGGGCGCCATGACGCCGTCGATGGTCGCCGAATTGAGCTGCTGCATCTGCGGCAGGAATTCCGGTGTGACCCGCGTCTGCACCTTGATGAGCGTGGACAGGGGAATCAGCTGCCCGGCGGCATTGCGAACGTAGTAGCTGCCGAGCAGCGACGGCTCGGCGCGAAAGCGGTCCGGCAGCTGCGGGATGACCTTGTAGCTGCGGCCGTTCAGGTCGAAGCGGTTGATGTAGTTGCCCGAGAGCAGCGGCGCGAGGTTCTGGCCGAGGTCGGACATGGTGATCCCCAGCTCGCCCGCGAGGTTGCGGTCGATCGTCACCAGCACCTGCGGGTTGTCGTAGCGCAGATCGGTCGTCAGGAAGGCGAACAGGCCGCTCTTCATCGCCTCGGCGGCGAAACGGCTCGCCGCGGCGTTGATCTGAGCGTAGCCGCCCGCCGAGGTGATCACGAACTGCACCGGGAAACCGGTCGGCGAGCCGGGCAGGGTGGGCTTCTGGAACGCGGCTGCCTGGACGCCGGTGAGCGCGTTCAGTTTCGCCTGCACCGGCGCCATGAGCTGCATCTGGCTGCGGCTGCGCTCGCTCCAGTCTTTCAGCTTCATGCCGGCGATCATGGCGTTATTGCCGCCGCCTCCGGTGAGCGACAGGCCGTTGATCTGAAACACCTGCTTGGTCTCCGCAAACCCGTCGAAGATCCTTCGGATGTCACCGGAATACCGGTTCAAGTAGTGCAGCGTCGCGGTCGCAGGGCCGGTCGCCGAGACGAGGATCAGGCCCTGGTCCTCGGTCGGCGCGAGCTCGCCCGGTACGGCGAAAAACATGACGGGAATGGCGATGAACACCGCAGCCGCCGCCACGAGCACCGCGGCGCGGTGGCGCAGCACGGCAGAGAGCGACCGGTCGTAGCCGCGGCGCAGCCGCGCGTAGCCTGTCTCGAGCGCATGTGCGAGGCCGTGCGGCGGTGTGCGGCGCAAGACCTTGGACGAGACCATCGGCGAGAGCGTGAGCGCCACCACGGCAGAGATCACGACGGTGAACACGAGCGTGAAGGCGAATTCGGAAAACAGGCTTCCGGTGAGGCCGCCGGTAAGACCGATCGGTGCGAATACCGCGGCGAGCGTGGTCGTCATGACGATGATCGGCGAGGCGAGCTCGCGCGCGCCGGAGAGCCCGGCTTCGAGCGGCGTGCGCCCCTCCTCGATGTGCCGGTGCACGTTTTCGACCACGATGATCGCATCGTCCACCACCAGCCCGATCGCGAGCACGACGGCGAGCAAGGTCAGCAGGTTGATGCTGTACCCGGCGGCGATCATGAACATGCCTGCGCCGACGATCGACAGGGGAATGGCGACCGCCGGGATGAGCAGCGAGCGCAATGAGCCGAGAAACAGGAAGATCACCAGCACGACCACCGCGAGCGCGATGCCGATGGTGAGTGTGACCTCGTGGATCGAGCGCTGGATGTAGTCGCTGCCGTCGTAGGGAATGGCGCTCTCGATGCCCGGCGGGAGACCCGAAATGAGTTTCTGGTAGGTCGCATGAACGCCTTGCGCGACGGTGAGCGCATTCGCACCCGGCGTCGGAAACACCCCGACGAACACCGCCGGCGTGCCGTTGTAGTACACCGCCTGGTTGTAGTTCTGGGCCCCCAGTTCGACCTGCGCGATGTCGCCCAGGTGCACGAGCGTACCGTTCGCATTCTTCACGATCAGGTCGCGGAATTCGCGCGTATCGCTGAGTAGCGTGCGCGCGCTGATCGTGCGCGCGATGTCGGGCGAACGCGTGCGTCCGACGGTGCTGATGAAGTTGTTCGCGGCGAGCGCGCTCGCTACGTCGGCCGGCGCGAGATTGAACGCCGCCAGCTTGTCGGGGTCGAGCCAGGCGCGCAGCACGAAGCTGTTGCCGCTCGGGCCCGTGCCCGCTGGAACGATCTGCGCCTGCCCGACGCCGGCCACGCCCTGGATCGTGGGCTGCGCCACCCGCAACACGTAATCGTTCACCTGCTGCTGCGTGAGCGACCTGCTGTAGAACGCAAGGTACATGAGCGCGGTCTGGTCGCCGACCGTTTCGTTGATCACCGGGGCCTGGATGCCGGGCGGCAGCTGGTTCTGCACCTGCTGCACCTTGGACATGATCTGCGCGATCGCTGCGTTCGGGTCGTAGTTGAGCTGCATGTACACCGTGATCGTCGACACGCCCTGGGCGCTCACCGAGGTCATGTAGTCGATCCCGGGCGCGGCGGCGATCGCCTGCTCGAGGCGCGCGGTGACGAAGCCCTGCACCGTGCTCGGGTCGGCGCCCGGGTACGCCGTGCTGACCGTGACCAGCGTACTGCTCACCTGCGGATATTCCTGCACCGTCATTGCGGTCCAGGCGCGCAGCCCGAGCAGCAGGATCACGAGGTTGAGCGCGGTCGCGAGGACCGGGCGTCGGATGAAGATATCGGTGAAACGCATGAGCCCGCTCCGCTCAGCCCGCGCCGCCGGAGGCGACGCTCACCGGCGTGCCGTCGTGCAGCTTGACCTGGCCGGCGGTGACCACGCGCTCGCCTGCTTTCAGGCCGCTCGCGATCTCGGTGAGGCCGTCGCGCGTTTCGCCCACCTGTACGGTGCGCACCACCGCGACGAGCGCGCCGTGCTCGCGCGGCTCGACGACGTAGACGAAATCGCCGAAGGTGTTGTAGCTGATCGCGGTCGACGGCACGGCGAGCGCCGCGTGCGGCTGGCCGACCAGCAGCTTCGCGTTGCCGTACATGCCCGGCCGCAGCAGGCTGTCCGGGTTGGGCAGCTTCGCCTCGACGGTGATGTTGCGCGAGCCGGGGTCGACCTCGGAGCCGAGCGCGCTGACCTTGCCCGCGAATCTGTGGTCGGGGAACGCGTTCACCGCGACTTCGACCGCCTGCCCGACGTGTACGACTGCGATTTCGCTCTGGGGCACGGTGAACTGCACCCGCAGCGGATCCCAGACGTCGAGCGTCGCGATGTCGGTGCCGGGCGCCAGGTACTGGCCGAGGCTCACCGCGCGCACGCCGATCCAGCCCGAAAACGGCGCGCTCACCGCCAGCTTGGCGAGCGTCGCCTGGACGTCCGCGACCGCGGCCTGGGCGCTTTCGTAGGCCGCGCGCGTCGACTGCACGTCCGCCTCGCTCCCTGCGCGGGTGCCGAACAGCCGCTCGGCGCGCTCGTAATTCGCCTTGGCGAGCGTCTCGGCCGCGCGGTCGCTCGCCAGCTGGGCGCGCTGGTTGGAGTCGTCCAGCTGCACCAGGCGCTCGCCCTTCTTCACGTGCTGCCCGGAATCGAAGTAGATTCCGGTCACCTGTCCGGCAAGCTGGGGCGTGAGATGAATGCCCTGCTCGGCCACCAGGTTCGCCACGGCGCGGATCTCGCGCTGCCAGGAGACCGTTCGCACCGGCGCCGCTTCCACGCTCACGGCGAACGGGCCGTGCTGCGACTGCGCGGCCCGTGCGCGGCGGTCCTGCCAGCTCTTGACGCCGAACAGCAGGCCGAGGGCGAGGGCGGCGACGATCGCGGTGAGGACGGTAACGCGGATGCTCGAACGTTCCATCGGCTATTTCTCCTCGCGGGTAGCGTGCGGTGCGGCGACGCCGCCGCCGAGCGCGACGTAGAGTGCGGCGCTGTCGGCGAAGCGCTGCGCTTCGACGCCGACGTAGGCCACGCGCGCGTTCTGCAGCTGGACTTCGCTGACCAGCAGCCCCAGGTAGCCGACCGCGCCCGCCTGATACTGGCTGCGCGCCAGGCCGAATGCCGTGTCCGCGGCGTCCAGCGCGCGCTTCTGCGCCTCCAACGCGGCCGCATCGTGCTCGAGCGCGCGCAGCGCATCCGCGACGTCGCGGAAGGCCGCGAGCACGGTGCTGCGGTAGTTGGCGAACAGCGCGCCGTAGGCCTCCTGCGCGGCGTGCTTCTGCGCCCGGAGCGTCCCGCCGGTGAACAGCGGCGCGAGTGCGGCGGCCGCGAGGTCCCAGATCCGGCTCGCCGGATCGAAGAACTTGCTCGTCTCGTTGCTCTGGGCGCCGAAATCGCCGGTGAGCACCAGCTGCGGGTACAAGCGCGCGACGGCCTCGCCGACGCGCGCGTTCGCGGAGCGCAGCTGGGCTTCGGCCGCCAGGATGTCGGGGCGCTGATGCACGAGCGCCGTCGGTACGCTGAGCGGCAGCGTGGGCGGCAGCGTCAGCTCCGCGAGCTGCGGCGCTTCGAGCTCCGCGGCCTGCGCGGGCGGCTCGCCCAGGTACGTCGCGAGCAGGTGGCGCGCCTGGTCGCGCGCCTGCTCGAGCGCCGGCAGCTCGGCTTGCGCGCTCGCGAGCTGGCTCTCCTGGGTGGCGACCTGCAGGCCGGACACCGCGCCGGCGCGGTATTGGGTGCGCACCAGGTCGAGGATTTCCTGCTGGTCGGCGATGGTCTGCCGGGTCGCCGCGATGCGCGCCTCGAGCGAGGCGAGCTCGAACACCGTGCTCGCGACATTGCCCTCGATGGCGAGCTGGGCGGCGAGCAGCTGGTCGTGCGCGACGTCGACCTGCGCATTGGCATCCTCGGCCACGAGCCGGTTCAGGCCGAAGGCGTCCGGGTAGTAGCTCACCGAGACCTGACCGGTGTACAGGTTGTAGAGGCTCGGCCCGATATGGCCGCCCGAACCCGCGCCCGAGGCGCGAATGCGCTCGCCGCTCGCATTGAGCGCCACCTGCGGATAGAAGATGCCCTCCGCGGCCACCAGGTTGTAGCGCGCCTGCTCGAGCGTGTGCTGCGCCGACTCGAGCGCCGGATTGCGCGCGAGCGCCTGCGTCTCGAGCCGGTCGAGCGCGGGCGAGCCGAAGCTCTCCCACCAGCGCGGCGCGACGCTCGCGCCGGGCTGGAGCTGCTGCGCCGGGATCGACGGCGCTGGGCCCGCGGTGTAGGCGTTCGTCGCCGTCGGCTGGGGCGCAACGTAGGGGGGGCCAACGGAGCAGGCGCAGATGGATGCAGCGAGCGCGCAGGACGCGAGCGCACGTACCGAAGTCATCGCGCGAAGCGTACTCCAAGAACAGCGGGCCGTTGCGCGCTCAGTAAGGCGCGCGCAAGCCTACGCGCGTTGCGCTGCGAAACAACCGGCTAGATGCCGAGGTAGTACTGCTTGACCATGTCGTTGTTCTGCAGCGCGATCGCGCTCTCGCCCTCGAACTCTATCTGGCCGTGCACGATAATGTAGCCGCGGTCGGCCATGCGGATCGCCTGGTTAAAGTTCTGCTCGGCCATCAGCACGGTGAGCTGGCGCAGCTCCTTGAGTTCCTTGATCTTCGTGATCATCTGGTGCACGAGCAGGGGCGACAGCCCCACCGAGGGCTCGTCCACGAGAAGCATGTGAGGTTCAGACATCAGCGCGCGGGCGACGGCCACCATCTGCTGCTCGCCGCCGCTCATGCTGCCCGCCCTCTGCATCCGGCGCTGCTTGAGCCGGGGAAAGACCTCGTAGACGAAGTCGAGATTTTCCCGGAGCTTCGGGCGGGCGCCGCGCCGGTACGCGCCGAGGATCAGGTTCTCCTCGACGCTCAGCATCGGGAACAGGCGCCGTCCCTCCGGCACCAGCGCGATCCCCAGGTCGACCACCTGCTGCGGGCTGCGCCCCACCAGGTCGATGCGCTCGCCGTCGCGCTCGAGGTAGATCGACCCGGAGCTGGGCCGCACGATGCCCATGATGCACTTGATGAGCGTGCTCTTGCCGTTGCCGTTGGAGCCGAGCAGCACGACGCCTTCGCCCTGCTCGACGCGGATCGACAGGCCGTGCAGCACGCGCACCGCGCCGTAGCCGGCCTCCACGCGCTCGGCGACGAGCCTATTCCCCAAGGTAGGCCCTTTCCACGCGCGGGTCGCGCACCACGTCCGCGGGCGCGCCCTCGGCGATCTTCTGGCCCGCGTCGAGCACGACGATGCGCTCGGAGAAGCGCATCACCGCGCGCATGATGTGCTCAATCATGATGACCGCGACGCCGCTGCGGTTGAGCGCGAGCAGGATCTCGAGGATCTCGTCGACTTCCGAGCTCGACAGACCCGCCATCGCCTCGTCGGACACCAGCAGCCGCGGCTTCGCCGCAAGCGCGCGCGCGAGCTCGAGCTTGCGCATGTCGACCTGCGTGAGCCCGGCGGAATTCTCGTGCGCGCGCTGCTTGAGCCCCATCTTGTCGAGCACGTCCATCGCCTCGTCGTCGAGGCGCCGGTGCTCGGCGCGCGACCGGGCCGCGTATTCGAGCGGCACGCGCAGGTTCTCCAGCACCGACATGCTGCGGAAGGGCTTCGGGATCTGGAAGCTGCGCGCGACGCCGAGACGCGCGCGCTGGTGGGCCGGCACGCGCGTGATGTCGCGGCCCTCGAACACGATCGATCCCTCGTCGTTGAACAGCGCTCCGGAGATGCAGTTGATGAGCGTCGTCTTGCCCGAGCCGTTCGGGCCGATCAGCCCGAGCCGCTCGCCGGCGCCGACGTCCAGGCTCACGTTCTGCAGCGCGAGAAAGCCGCCGAAGCGCTTGGTGATGTTGCTCGCCTGGAGCACCGGCCCGCTCATTGCCTGCGCCTCACGAAGTATTTGCGCGCGAGCCCCACGATGCCTTGCGGCGCCAGCGTGATGAACAGGATCAGCATCACGCCCACGAGCAGGATGTTCAGCTCGGAAGACACGGTGACGGTGATCACCTGCTGGATGCTGCCCACCAGCAACGCGCCGATGACCGGTCCGATCCAGTGCGAGGTGCCGCCGATCATCGGCATGGCGATCGCGTTCACGGCGACGAACAGGCTGAACGCCGAGGCCGGATCGACGAAGGTGACGAAGAAGGGATAGGGCGCGCCGGCCACGCCCATCAGCGCGCCCATCACCGTCGTGGATATCAGCTTCAGGCGCAGCGTGGGCACTCCCGAGCACTCGGCGGCGACTTCGTCGTCGCGGATCGCGGCCAGGCCGCGCCCCAGGCGCGAGGACACTAGCGCGCGCGAGATCGCCACCGCGCCGAGCGTGAGCAGCAGCATCACCATGAACAGCATCTGGATGTAGCTGTGAAACCAGAGGTAGGTGTCCGGGGTGAGGATGTAGGCGCCGCGCGCGCCGCCGATGTAGCGCCAGTTGCTGATCAGGGTGGCGAAGACGATGGCCATCGCGAGCGTGGCGATCGAGAAGTACACCCCCTTCAGGCGCAGGCTGAGATAGCCGACGCCCAGGCCGATGAGGGCGCACACGGCGGCGCCGGCGGCGATCAGCACCGGGAGCGGGAGGACGTGGCCGAAGTACTTGTCGAGGAAGATCGAGGTGTAGGCGCCGACCGCGAAGAAGCCGGCGCTGCCGAAGTTCACGTAGCCCGTGAATCCGCCGAGGATGTTCCAGGCCACCGCCATGAGCGTGCCTTGCAGGATCACGTACAGCGCATTGAAGTAATAGTCGTTGTGCAGCACCTCGGTGAGCACGAGGCCCGCGACGACGGTCGCGGCGACGCACGGCCAGAACGCGCCCGGGCGGAGCTTCATCTAGCGTCTGCCGAACAGGCCCGCGGGGCGCACCGCGAGCGTCAGCAGCAGCACGCCGAAGGACACCGCCGGCGCCCACGACGGCCCGGCGAAGGTCGACACCAGGCTCTCCACGATTCCGAGGATGAGCGCGGCGGCGAACGCCCCGCTGATGCTGCCCATCCCGCCGAGCACCACGATGGCGAACACGCGCCCGATGTAGTCCCGGCCGACCGAGGGCTCCACCGGGCCGATGATGATAAGCAGCGAACCCGCGATGGAGGTGGTGGCGATCGCCAGGCCGAAGGCGAACTGCTTCACGCGCACCGGGTCGGCGCCCATCAGCTGCAGCGCGAGCGGGTCCTGCGCCACGGCGAGGATCGCCCGTCCGGTGAAGGTGCGCGACAGGTACAGCCAGACGGCCCCGCTCATCAGCAGCGCGGCCGCGAACGGCACCACCAGGCGCAGCGGCAACCCGACCGGACCGAGATTAAAGCTTGCGCCGATGTAGCCTGCGGTGACGAGGCGGTAGTCCACGCCGTACACCAGCATGAGGCCCACTTCGAGAATGAACATCAGGCCGAAGAAGAACGCCAGGCCGCTCAGCGACTCCTGTCCGGTCCGCTCGAAGGCCGCGTAGTAGACGCGGTACACCGCCACGCCGACGAGGAAGAACAGCGGGCAGGCGAGCACGCCGACCAGCACCGGATCCAGCCCGAAGTGGCTGTTCAGGATCCAGGCGATGTATGAGCCTACGACGATGAACGCGGGGTGGGCGATGTTGACGATGTCGAGCTGGCCGAAGCTGATTGCCAGCCCGATCGACACGGCGGCGTAGAAGCCGCCGAGCAGCAGCCCCGCGACGAGCGCGTTCGAGAGAAGATCGACCGAAAGCACCGTCGCGCGGGGCCCTGCCTAGCGAGGCTTACTCGTTGAAGGGATAGACGATGTTCCCCGATTTCCACTGCGGCGGGTAGAGCACGACCTGCGTGCCGGGGTCGCGGAACTGATCCAGGTTGTCCGGCTTCACATTGCGGAACTGGGTCATCAGCACCCGCGACTGCGCCCATTCGCCGTTCTTCGCGAACTTCACCTTGCCGACCACCGTTTCGAAAGTGTGGCTGTGCATGTAGGCGGCGAGCTTGCCTTGGTCGAGGCCCTTGGTCGCCTCGATCGCATCGCCGAGCACCTGCATGTAGGCGTAGGCATAGGGCGGCAGGTACTGGCCGAGTGGGTCGACGCCCTTGCCCTTCGCGGCCTCCTCATACTTCTTCAGGAACTCGTCGATGCCCGGGAACTTGAGCGTCGGCGCCGGCACCCAGAAGTGGTAGTTGACGATGTTGTCGAGCATCGGTCCCAGGTTCTTCTGGATGGCGGCGAACTGCAGGCCGACCATGCCGCCGCCGAACATCTTCGCCTTGAGCCCCACCTCGCGCGCCGCCTTCACCATGCCGACCGAGTCCGGCGGATACGAAGCGACGAACACCACGTCCGGCTTCTCGGCCTGGATCGCGCGCACGATCGGCGTGAAGTCGGTCGTGCTCGGCGGGTAGGTCTTGTCGTAGACGATCTTGAAGCCGTCTTTCTTCGCGTTCTCGCGCGCACCGGCCGCGGCCGCGAGCGCGAAGTCCGAATCGGCCGCGACGATCGCCACGGTCTGCGGCTTCGGATTCTGCGCTTTCGCGAGCTCGAAGAAACCCCTGGACCAGTCCAGCTTCGGCTGCGGGCCCGCGGGCATGATCTGGAAGTAGCGGTCATAGTGGAACTCGTCGTTGACCGCGAGGCCGAAGAGCGACGGGAACACCAGCTTCTTGCGCATCACGATCGGCATCGCCGGCGAGATCTCGTTGGTGCCGTAACTGGACACCACCAGATCGACCTTGTCGACGTCGAGCAGCTTGGTGTAGATGCCCGGCACCGTCGAGGGATTGGTGGCGTCGTCGTAGTAGACGAATTCGACCGGCCGACCGAGCAGGCCGCCTTTCTTGTTGATGTCGTCGCGCCAGATCTCCATGGCGATGAGCGCCGCCTTGCCGGCGCCCGCAAGGCCGCCGGACAGCGCCATGCTGAAGCCGATCTTCAGCGGCTGCGCGGCCTGCGCCGGGACCGATAACAGCGAGCCGGACGCAGCCAGGGCGATAGCGCCCGCGGCCAGCGAGGCGCGCACGAATGAACGTCGCTTGATCATTGCCGGTTCCTCCTCCTAGAGATGAATTTCGTTGGTGTCCTCTTCTTGCGCCCGGGGACTTGTTTTGAAAAGTGTATCAGCAGTCAACGATCCTGTGTCATGTACCAGTCCAGGATCTGCTCGCCGGTCCACAGCAACACGCCCGGGCGCGACTGGATGTGCTGGTAGAGCTTCTCCAGCCAGCCGATGCGGTGCGCCACGCCGGTGATGTACGGGTGCACGCTGATCGCCATGACGCGCGTGACGGCCGCGCTTTCCTCGTAGAGCTGGTCGAACTGGGCGGCGCCGCGCCTGAACAGCTCGTCAGAGCCGTGGTGCTGCAGCGCCATCATGGGGATGTCGTTCACCTCCAGCGTGTAAGGCACCGACACGATGTGGCCCTTCGAGGTCCGGATCTTCACCGGCTGATCGTCCAGCACCCAGTCGGCAACGTACTCGATACCCTCTTCGTGCAGGATGTCGATCGTGTCGTAGGTCTCGGTGAGCCCCGGGCTCTCCCAGCCGCGCGGCGCCTTGCCGGTGAACGCACGGATCGCCTCGATCGTGTCGCGGATCGCCTGGCGCTGGTCGGCGACTTGGTGCATCGGCCCCTGCAGATAGCCGTGGCCCATGAACTCCCAGTGCGCGGCGCGCGCGGCTTCGGCGATGCGCGGATAGCTCCTCAGCACCGAGCCGTTGACCGCCAGGGTCGGGATCAGCTTGCGGCGCGCGAGCACCTCGGCGATGCGCCAGAAGCCGACCCGCATGCCGTACTCGTGCCAGGCCCAGTTGGGCAGGTCGGGCTGCAGCGGCTGGCCCATCGGGGGCGGCAGCACGGTGCGCGGCATGTGGCGCTCGATCGACCACTCCTCGACGTTCACGATCGTCCACACGACCATGCGCGCGCCGCCCGGGAGCTTGAGCGGCGGCCGGTCGACGATCGCCGAATAGGGCACGCGCTCGCGCGGCAGCTTGCCTTGCGCCATCGTCATCCCCCGATCGCGCGGTTGACGGCGGGCATCACTTTCTCGGCCATCAGTTCCATCGAGCGGCGCGCCAGGCGCGCGTCGACCCAGTCGACGCCGCAATACAGCAGGGTGCCGAACTCGCCCGTGGTCTCGCGCAAGGCGAGCAACTCGTCGGCGACCCGGTCGGCGGTCCCCGCGATGACGAGGCTCTCCACCACGCGGTCGAGCGTCACGTCGTCGTCGGGCGTGTCCTTCGAAGGCTTGAAGAGATTGATCCGTCCGGCGCGCTTCAGCTTGAAGAACAGCTGCTTGTAGTAGAAGCGATACGGACTGCGCTCGCCGAGGCCGTACTCGCGTGCGGTCGCCGCGTCGTCGGCGACGAACACGGTCTTCGCCACGCGCCAATTGGCGGGATCCGCCTTGCGCCCCGCGGCGGCGCAGCCCTCGGCGTATTTGGGCCAGTGCGACTTCACCCATTGCGGCAGCAGGAAGTTCGCCGAGATCGGGTCCCAGCCGCGCTTGGCTGCCTCGCTCACGCCCTTGGAGAACGGTTCCACGGCGGTGACCACGATCGGCGGGTGCGGCTTCTGGTAGGGCTTGGGAATGATCCCCTGGCCGATATCGGGGATCATGGTCTTCTCGGTCGAGACATTCCAGAACCGGCCCTTCAGGTTGTACGGCGCCGTGCCGGTCCAGATGCCGATCATGTGGTCGATGCACTCGACGAACATGGCCGTGCGGTCCTTGCCCATGTTCTCGAACACTTCCCAGTCCGAAGGCAATCCGCCCGGGCTGATGCCGACGATGAAGCGGCCCTCGAGCATGTTGTCCAGCATCGACACGGTGGCCGCGAGCTGCGCGGGATGGCCGTTCGGCAGGTTGAGCGTCCCGGTGCCGAGCTTGATTGTGTTGGTCTCGTGCACCAGGCTCGCCAGGAAAGCCGCGCAACTAGTGACCGATTCGGCGATGTCGGTCACGTGCTCGCCGACGAAGGCCTCGCAGTAGCCGAGCCGGTCTGCAAGCAGGATCGCCTCGCGGTCCTCCTTGAGTGTGTCGACGTAGTTGCGCTGCGGCGGATGCAGCGGCATGGTGAAGTAGCCGAGCTTCATGCTCCTCGTCCCTGGTGAGAACGCGATAATCTACACGGACCGCGAAAAGGAGGAAACGATGAACGACCGCGAACAGTTGCGCAGGATCAGGGTTTCGCGCAAGGCCATGCTCAAGCGCGTGGCGCGCTTCGGCACGCTCAAGGGATCCGACGGCGGGCTGCCCGACAGCCGGTATCCCGGCTGCGAGCGGATCCTCTACAACGTGATCGGCTTCCAGCCGCCGAAGGGAGAGAATCGCGGCGCGGTGACTTCTCCGGTGGGCGATCGGGCCTCGCGCCTGGCGGCGATCAAGATCTCCGAGGGATTCAACCTCGGCTACTGCCGCGCGCTGCCCGGGCGCGGGCCGATGTTTCACAACCACGATACCAACGAAACTTTCATTCCGATGACGGGCACCTGGCGCGCGAGCTGGGAAAACGAGAAAGGGCGCATCGAGCACGTCGATCTCAAGCCTCTGGACGTGATCTCCTTTCCGCCGGGCGTGTCGCGCCGCTTCATGAACGTTACGCGCGGAAGCAAGCGCAAATACTCGATCCTCATGTTCGTGATCGGCGGCGACGCGCCGCGCGCCGAATTCACGCGCGAGTCGATGGCGTTGCTGGCCGCCGGTGGCACTCTCAAAGGAAAGTGACGTTGCTGTAAAATCAAGCACTTTCCCCTCGTGCGGGACCCATGAAATCCAGCGAAATACGCTCGAGCTTCCTCGAGTACTTCAAGTCCAAGGGCCACGCCGTCGTGGCCTCGAGCCCGCTCGTGCCGGGCAATGACCCGACGCTGCTGTTCACGAACTCGGGAATGGTGCAGTTCAAGGACGTGTTCCTCGGCAAGGACAAGCGCGCCTACAGCCGCGCCACCACCTCGCAGCGTTGCGTGCGCGCCGGCGGCAAGCACAACGACCTGGAGAACGTCGGCTACACGGCGCGCCATCACACGTTCTTCGAGATGCTGGGCAACTTCTCCTTCGGCGATTACTTCAAGAAGGACGCGATCCGCTTCGCCTGGGAGCTGCTCACCAAGGTGTACAAGCTGCCTGCGGACAAACTCTGGACCACGGTCTATCAAACCGACGATGAGGCCTACGATCTCTGGACGCGCGAGATCGGTGTGCCGAAGGAGCGGTGCATCCGCATCGGCGACAAGCCGGGCGGTCAGAAGTACCAGTCGGACAACTTCTGGCAGATGGCCGACACCGGTCCCTGCGGCCCGTGCAGCGAGATCTTCTACGACCACGGCCCGGGCATCGCCGGCGGCCCGCCGGGCTCGCCGGACGCAGACGGCGATCGCTACATCGAGATCTGGAACCTGGTGTTCATGCAGTTCAATCGCGACGAGCAGGGCGCAATGCATCCGTTGCCCAAGCCGTCGGTCGACACGGGCATGGGCCTCGAGCGCATCGCCGCCGTGCTGCAGGGTAAGCATTCCAACTACGAGATCGACCTGTTCCAGGACCTCATCCGCGCGGCTGCGCGCGAGACCGGGGCGAAGGACCTCGAGAACCCGTCGCTCAACGTGATCGCGGATCACATACGCGCCTGCAGCTTCCTCATCGTGGATGGCGTCATCCCCGGCAACGAGGGTCGGGGCTACGTGCTGCGCCGGATCGTGCGCCGCGCGATTCGCCACGGTTACAAGCTCGGCCAGCAGCAGCCGTTCTTCCACCGCCTGGTCGAGGACCTCGACCGTGCGATGGGCGCCGCCTATCCCGAGCTGACCGCGGCCAAGGCGCGGGTGGCGCAGGTGCTCAGACAGGAGGAGGAACGTTTCGCGGAGACGCTGCATCACGGCATGCAGGTACTCGAGGCGGCGCTCGCGGGCGAAGGCCCGATGCTCGACGGCGAGACCGTGTTCCGCCTGTACGACACCTTCGGCTTTCCCGTCGACCTGACCGCCGACATCTGCCGCGAGCGCGGCATCCAGCTCGACATCGCCGGTTTCGAAGCCGCGATGAGCCAGCAGCGCGAGCGCGCGCGCGCCGCGAGCCGCTTCGCGATGTCAGCGGGACTGGACTACGCTGGCGGCAAGACCGAGTTCCGCGGCTACGACACGCTCTCGCTCAAGGGTACGGTGATCGCGCTTTACCGCGAAGGCACGCAGGTCGGCGAGCTGAACGCGGGCGAGTCCGGCGTGGTGGTGCTCGACCAGACGCCGTTCTATGCCGAGTCCGGCGGCCAGGTCGGCGATCGCGGCGAGATGGTCGGCCCGGCAGGCACTTTCAGGGTCGCCGACACGCAGAAGATCCAGGCCGAGGTGTTCGGGCATCACGGCGAGCAGCTCACCGGCCGGCTCAAGGTTGGCGACGAGGTGAGCGCGCAGGTCGACGTGGTCTCGCGCCGGCGCGCGATGTGGAATCACTCGGCCACGCACCTCATGCACGCCGCGCTGCGCAAGGTGCTCGGCACGCACGTGCAGCAGAAGGGTTCGCTGGTCGACGCGCAGCGCACGCGCTTCGACTTCTCGCACTCCCAGCCGATGACCGCGGACGAGATCCGCAAGGTCGAGGCGCTGGTGAACGACGCGATCCGCCGCAATCTCGAGGTGAGCGCGCGCATCATGAGGTTCGACGACGCGATCAAGGCCGGCGCGCTCGCCTTCTTCGGCGACAAGTACGGCGACGAGGTGCGCGTGCTCGCGATGGGCGACGTCTCGACCGAGCTGTGCGGGGGCACGCACGTCGCGCGCACCGGCGACATCGGCTTGTTCAAGATCGTATCGGAGTCCGGCGTGGCCGCCGGCATCCGCCGCCTCGAGGCGGTGACCGGCGAAGGCGCGCTCGACTACGTGCAGCAGCTGGAGGGCACCGTGCAGTTCGTCGAAGGCTTCCTGCAGACTTCGCGCGACAAGCTCGAGGAGCGGCTCGAAGCCGGCCGCGAGCGCGAGCGTGCGCTCGAGAAGGAGCTGGCACGCCTCAAGTCCAGGCTCGCCGCCTCGCAAGGCGAGGATCTCGCCGGCCAGGCGATCGCGGTGCGCGGCGTGAACGTGCTCGCCGCCGCGCTCGAGAATGCGGACGCCAAGTCGCTGCGCGAGACGCTCGACAAGCTGAAGGACCGGCTCAAGTCAGCGGCCATCGTGCTCGGCAGCGTGAGCGACGGCAGGGTGTCGCTCGTCGCGGGCGTCACTGCCGATCTGACCGCCAAGGTGAAGGCGGGCGAGCTGGTGAATTTCGTCGCCCAGCAGGTCGGCGGCAAGGGCGGCGGCCGACCGGACATGGCGCAGGCCGGCGGCACCGAGCCGGGAAAGTTGCCCGCGGCGCTGCAGTCGGTTCAGGGCTGGGTCGAGCAGCGCGTCTAGCCGCGGCGCGATGACTCCGCTCGACGCGATCGAGTCGCTGCCGCTGGCGGTGGCGCTGCGCGGGCCGGGCGCGCTGCACGACGTGGTCGCGATCGTGCACCTGACGGGCGTCGCGTTGCTGGTCGGCTCCGTCGCGGTGCTCGACCTGCGCCTGCTCGGTCTCTCGCGCACGATTCCGGTGCGCCGGCTCGCCGCGCACGTGCTGCCCTGGACGGCGGCGAGCTTCCTGCTCATCGTGCCGAGCGGCCTGCTCATGTTCCTTGCGCGGGCGGGCGAGCTCATCGGCAGCCCGTTGTTCGCGCTCAAGATGATGCTGATCCTCGCGGGCGGCACGAACGCGGCGATCTTTCATGCCGGCACGTTCCGCGGCGCCGAGCGCTGGGACACCCAGGTCGCGCCTCCCGGCGCAGCGCGCACGGCCGCGGCCGTATCGCTCGTCGTGTGGGTCGCGGTGCTGGCCTGCGGCCGCCTTCTAGCGAAGGCCTAGAACCCGACGCGCTGCCGGCGCGCGCCGCGGTTGTCGGGCACGTCGTCCGGGCTCACCTCGCTGCGGCCGGCGATCTTGGCGTTACCGAACGCATTTTGCACCGCGCGGCGCATCTCGCGCGGCGTGAGCGCGGCGAGCTTGTCGACGAGGGCCGCACCCGGCTCCTCGGGGAAGCGCCGCCCCCAGTCGTGCGCGCCGCGGATCTCGCGGTAGATCGTGCGCGCGATGCGCGCCGAGCCTGCGGCGTCCGGCGGGTCGATCTCGTAGATGTTCATGCGGTTCAGGATCGGCTCCGGTATGCGCGCAGCGTCGTTCGCAGTCGCGAACCAGACCGCCCCCGATGCGTCGATCGGAATTTCGACGAACTCGTCCACGAACTGCGTCGCGGTTGCGCTCTCGAGCAGTCCATAGAGCGCGCCGAGCGGGTCGTACTGCCCGCCGTCGGCGGCCTTGTCGATCTCGTCGACCACCATCACGGGGTTGGCGTAATCCCCGTGCAGGAAGGTCTCGAAGACCTTGCCCGGCTTGGCGTTCTTCCACTGCGACGACGCGCCCGACAGAATCCAGCCGGCGGTGAGCGAGCTCATCGGCACGAAGCCGAAGCCCGTGCCGAGCAGCTGCGCCACGCGGCGCGCAAAGTGCGTCTTGCCGATGCCGGGCTCGCCGAGCAGCAGCGCGGGCGCCAGCTCGACCGAGTCGCTCGAGTCGATGCACAGCGCGAGCTGGCGGCGGATGTCCTCGAGTACCTCGGTGAAGTTGGGTAGTTCTTCGAACAGCTCGTCCATGGACGGCATCGTCGAGGGCTTGACCGTGAAGCGCTGGCCGCCGATGCGCAGCATCTTCTCGTACACCGTGCGCAGGGCTTCGTTCGACGAGGGCGGCAGCTCCTGCAGGGCTCGCTCGACGTCGCCGACGCAGTAGACGTCCTTGAAGCCGGCGACCGGAATGGCGACAGGTTGAGCGACGCTTGCCGACATATTGCCTCCTTGTTTTTCGGCGGAACGACCGCGCGAAAAACGTAGCACGACTGCTTCTAGCGTAGCAACACTTGGGCCAGAGAGACTGTGCACCGGTTCCGGTGTGGCCGCCGTCCGTCGGCCTGGCAGCCGTGAGTCTCGAGTGCTGATCACGCTCTGGTTGCCAAGCCGAGGGGTGCCGTGCTTCAATTCGGCTGAGGGCACTGCGATGAAACGCTGGTTTTACGGCTTCTTCTTCTTTTTCCCGCGCCCACTGGCGGAGGGGAACGGCTAGCCGCAGCCCGAACTGATCCCGAAAACCGCCAGAGCCGCAAAGCCTGGCGGTTTTTTTTTGCCACTGCCGAAGACGCCCATGACTGCACCCACTGACAACTACCTGGCGGTTCCGCCGACAGACAAGACCTCGCTGACCGACGACGAGCGCATCGAGAATATCGTCCCGCTGCCTCCGCCCGAGCACCTGATCCGCTTTTTCCCGATCCAGGGCACGCCCGTCGAGACGCTCATCTCGGACACGAGGCGGCGCGTGCGCGCGGCGCTCCACGGGCAGTCCGACCGGCTGCTGGTCGTGATTGGGCCGTGCTCGATTCACGACCCGGCCGCGGCGCTCGCCTATGCCAGCCGGCTCGCGGCCGAGCGGCAGCGCCACGCGGGCGAGCTCGAGGTCCTGATGCGCGTGTACTTCGAGAAGCCGCGCACCACGGTGGGCTGGAAGGGCCTGATCAACGACCCGTACATGAACGGCAGCTTTCGCATCAACGAAGGATTGCGCATCGCGCGGGACCTGCTCGTGCGCATCAACCAGCTCGGCGTGCCTGCAGGCTGCGAATTCCTCGACGTGATCTCGCCGCAGTACATCGGCGATCTGGTTTCGTGGGGCGCGATCGGCGCGCGCACGACGGAGTCGCAGGTGCACCGCGAGCTGGCGTCGGGGCTTTCGGCCGCGGTCGGCTTCAAGAACGGCACCGACGGCAACGTGAAGATCGCGGTGGATGCGATCCTCGCTGCGCGCCAGGAACACCACTTCCTCTCGGTGCACAAGAGCGGGCAGGTGGCGATCGTGGAGACGCGCGGAAACGACGATTGCCACATCATCCTGCGCGGCGGCAGGCAGCCGAACTACGATGCCGCGAGCGTGGACGCCGCGGCCGAAGAGCTGCGCCGCGCGGGTCTCGCCGAGCGCCTGATGATCGACTGCTCGCACGCCAACAGCCGCAAGGACTTCAGGCAGCAGCTCAAGGTGTGCGGCGATGTGGCCGGGCGCATTGCCGCGGGCGAGCAGCGCATCGTCGGCGTGATGATCGAATCGAACCTGGTCGAGGGGCGCCAGGACTTCGTGGCGGGCCAGCCGCTCGCCTTCGGGCAGAGCATCACCGACGCCTGCCTCGGCTGGGAAGATTCCGCGGCCGCCCTGGAGGTGCTCGCCGATGCCGTGCGCAAGCGGCGCACGCTCGCCGACGCGGGCACCAACACGGACGCTACCGACTGATCGCCCTGGAGACGTTCTCGCCCGCAACGATCGGCCTTTCGGCGCTGATCGTGACGGGCGCCTATGCGGTCTACGGACTGACGGGCTTCGGCTCCACCGTGGTGGCCCTGCCGCTGCTCGCGCAGCTGCTACCCCTCCGGTTCGCCGTGCCGATGATGATGTTGCTCGACCTCACGGCATTCACCCTCTTCGGTGCGCGCTTTCGGCGCCGCATTCGCTACTCCGAGGCCGCGTGGCTGGTGCCGTTCATGCTCGCGGGCATGGCGCTCGGCCTGACGCTGCTCATCGCGCTCCCCGAGCAAGGGCTGCTCGCCGCGCTCGGCGCATTCGTTCTCGCGTACTCGGCCTATGGACTGGCGCGCCGTGGCGCGCCCTTGCAGCTTGCGCGCGCGTGGAGCGCGCCGATCGGCCTCGCCGGGGGCGCGCTCTCGGCGCTGTTCGGCACCGGAGGCGTGCTGTACGCGATCTACAACAGCGGCCGCATCCGCGACAAAGCCGAGCTACGCGCCACCAATGCGGCGACGATCATGCTGTCCTCGGTAGTGCGCGCGGTGCTGTTCGGCGCCACCGGACTTCTCTCCCAGGACGGCCTGATAGGCTTTGCCCTGATGCTCGTCCCGGCGCTGCTCGGCGGCTTTGCGATCGGCAACCGGCTGCACACAGCGGTGCCGGCCGTGGCCGTGGTGCGGATCCTGTACGTGCTGCTCGTCGTGTCCGGCATCTCGCTGCTTGCGCGCGCCGCGGCGGGCTAAAGTCGCGGCATAATGCGGCGAGATCAGACCCCGTCCGCGATATGGCCGAACGCCCCAAGCAGCTCGCGCACCTGGAGTACCTCGGCGACGCAACCCAGTACGCGAATCAGATCCACGTGCTGATTCCGCGCTGCCGCATGCTGGAGAATTTCTCCGCCTCCGAGGTGCGCACGCTGGCGCATTTCATGGACGTGTATCGCGCCGGCGCCGGCGCCGAGGTGATCCAGGAAGGCGACGGCGGCGACTTCATGCTGCTCGTGCTCGAAGGCCGCGTCGACGTGCTCAAGCGCGACGCGCAAAACCGACAGCAGGTGATCGCCGTGGCCGACGCAGGGCGGACGCTGGGGGAAATGTCGATGCTGGACGGCGAGCCGCGCTTCGCCACCTGCGTCGCGACCGAGGCGACCACGCTCGCCGTGCTCGACCGCGACCGATTGGCTCGCATCATCGTCGAGCAGCCGCTGCTCGGCTCCAAGATCCTGATGGAGCTGGTCCTGATGCTGTCGCAGCGTTTGCGCACGACGAGCACGCGGCTGCTGAACCTGATCGCGGAGCGGGGACCGGCCGCCGAGGCGTGAGCGGAGCCTGCGGCGCGCTCACTTGTGGCTGGGAAACAGGCGCGAGGCGTGCCACATGTAGAAGGTGACCGGTTGCGAGGCGGCGAGCCGCTCGCCTTTCGCGTCGAGCAGCATCGCTTGCAGGGTGTGCGTGCCGCGGTCGATGCCGATCAGCTCGATGACGTTCGCGCGATAGCTGTGCGGCAGAACGGCCCCGTCCAGCACGAGCTGCACGCTGCCGTCGGGCGCGCCGCCCGAAACCGCCACCTGCACCGTGAGATCGCCCTGGTTGCTATGGATCGTTTCCTCGTTCGCAGGCTGAACGATGGCGATTTCGGCTGCCTGGGCGGTGCCGATGAGCAGGATCGAGAGCGGGATGAGCCACAGGATCAATCGTGCACGCATGTTATTTCTCCCGTTTGGTCCAGATTTGACCGCGTTGGCCGGTCCGAATTCAGTTCCAGTGCAATGTCAGGCCGCCGCTGACGCTGCGCTCGACGCGCGTGCCGAGCTTCTTTCCTTCCCGGTCGAGCATCGCCTCGAGCCAGCGCGCGTCCGCCACGGACGCGCGCTCCAGGCGCAGGCGCCGGATCCTCATCGGCACGAGTTCCATGCCGAGCAGCCGGCCGGACCCGGCCTCCAGCGTCGGCAGATACATCAGCGTGAGCTCGGCGCGGAACGCACCGTAGCCACCGATGCCCTCGTAATCGTTCAGGAAATCCCCGCAGCCGTACAGGATGAGCCTGTCGCCATAGACTTCGAGGCCCTTGGGATGGTGCGAGGAATGGCCGTGCACGAGGTCCACGCCCGCGTCGATCAGGGCATGCGCAAACGCGCGCTCGGCGCGCGCGATCTCATAGCCCCAGTTGCCGCCCCAATGCAGCGACACCAGCGCGAGATCGCCCACGCGCTTTGCTGCGCGCACGCGGTGCACCACGGCGTGCGCGCTGCCCGCGGACAGGTCCGGCAGGAACGCGACGCCGGCGCGCGTCTCGCCCGCCGCCCAGTCGGGCGGGACGCCGGAACTCTCCATGCCGTAGGCGAACACCAGGATGCGCGAGCCGCCCGCGAGCGGGATTTCCGCCGGCGCGCAGGCATCGTCCTCGTCGCGGCCCGCGCCGGCAGTACGCATTCCCGCCGCGTGCAGCGCGTCGAGCGTTTCGACGAGCCCGCGGCGGCCCCAATCGAGCACGTGATTGTTCGCGAGCACGCAGCAGTCGATGCTCGCGGCGCTCAGGCACGCGACGTTGGCCGGGTGCATCCGATAATGGATGCCCTTCGCCGGCCAGGCGTCCTCGGAGACCGTCACCGCCGTCTCTAGATTGACGATGCGCGCTTGCGGCCCGGCCCGCTCGAGCGCGGCGAGGGCCTCGCCCCAGATATAGGCGGGCTCCACGGGCCGGGCGATCGGTCCGCCGGTGCGCTCCGCGAGCGCCACGTACTCGAGCGCCGAGTCGACGTACGGCTCGTACAACTGCGGTGCGCCCGGGTGCGGCAGGATCTGGTCGATGCCGCGCCCGGTCATGACGTCTCCACACAGGAAGAGCTTCACGGCGGACGTGGAATCTAGCCCTTGATGCACACCAGGGGCTCGACGCGCGCGACTTTTTTCGCCAGGCCGGCCGCGTCCGCTGCATCGACGACGGCCGACACGTCCTTGTAGGCTTCCGGCGCCTCTTCGGCGACGCCGCGCATCGACGGGCTCTTGATGAGGATGCCGTGCGTCGCGAGATCATCGATCACCTGGCGCCCCTTCCACCTGCGCAGCGCTTCGTGCCGGCTCATCGCCCGGCCCGCGCCGTGGCAGGCGGAGCTGAACGCGAGCGACTCGGAGGCAGCGGTGCCCGCCAGCACGTACGAGCCGGTGCCCATCGAGCCGCCGATCAGCACTGGCTGACCGGCCGCGCGCAGCGGCTCCGGCACGTCGGGGTGTCCCGGGCCGAACGCGCGCGTCGCGCCCTTGCGGTGCACGTACAGCTGCCGCTTGCCGCCGTCGCTGCGGTGCTCCTCGACCTTGCAGGTGTTGTGCGAGACGTCGTAGAGCAGCGGCAGGCGCGCCTGCGGCAGCAGGTCGGCGAACACCTTGCGCACCAGGTGCGTGAGGATCTCGCGGTTGGCGAGCGCGCAGTTGATCGCGGCGCGCATCGCGCCGAGGTACTCCTCGCCGACCGCGGAGCGGATCGGCGCGCAGGCGAGCTCGCGGTCGGGCAGCGCGATGCCGTGCTGCCGCGCGGCGATCGCCATGCGCTTCAGGTACTCGGTTCCGATCTGGTGGCCGAGCCCGCGCGAGCCGCAGTGGATCATCACCACGATGTCGCCCTGCGTCAGCCCGAAAACCCCGGCGATCGCCGCGTCGTAGACCGCCGTCACCTCCTGCACTTCGAGATAATGGTTGCCGCTGCCGAGCGTGCCCATTTCGTCGCGCTGTCGCCTCTTCGCGTGCTGCGAGACGTTGCCGGGCTTGGCGCCGCTCATCCTGCCGTGCTCCTCGATGCGTTCGAGGTCGGCGGCGTCTCCCCAGCCGCGCTCGACCGCCCAGCGCGCGCCTCCGGCGAGCATGGCGTCCATCTCGGAGTCGTTCAGGCGGATCGCGCCGGTGCTGCCGACGCCCGCGGGAATGCGGTAGTAGAGCGCCTCGGCGAGCGCCTTCTGCACCGGCATGACGTCGCCGCGCGCGAGCCCCGTGTGCAGGCAGCGCACGCCGCAGGAAATGTCGAAGCCGACGCCCCCGGCCGAGACCACGCCGCCCTGCTCGGGGTCGAAGGCAGCCACGCCGCCGATCGGGAAGCCGTAGCCCCAGTGCGCGTCGGGCATGGCGTAGGAAGCCTTGACGATGCCGGGCAGCGTGGCCACGTTGACCGCCTGCTCGTACACCTTGCGGTCCATTTCGCGCACCAGCGATTCGTCGGCGTAGATCACCGCCGGCACGCGCATCGTGCCTTGCTGCGGGATCTCCCACTCGTAATCGGAGCGCTGCTTGAGGAGATTGATGTCCATGGCTCAAACGTCCACGACCGTCTGTGCGATCCACTCATCGCCCTCGGGCACCACGCGCAGCGCGGTGTAGGTGGCACCCTTGGCCTCGACCGCCGGATGATGGCGCGCCACGTCGATGGGCTCGCCGCGCGCTTCGGCGCGCAGCCGGGTCCCGTCGATGCGCACCGCGAAATGGCTGAAGAGCATCCTGCGCGTCGCCATCTCGTAGATCAATGCGTTCAGCCATTCGGCGAATAGCAGCTCGTCGTCCGGCGCCTCGCACTCGATCGCGACCGTCTCGCGCGGCTCGACCCCGGCGGGCTCGGTGATCACCGCGGTGAGCGCGAGCGCGGCCTGCTCGAAGGCCTCGCTCTTGCTCGCGCCGAATCCGCGCACGCCGACATCGGCGCCGTGCTCGAAATGCTCCCAACGGGCGCCCATGCGGCGAGTCTTGCATGCGCCCGCGGCACGCGTTTGATTTTGATCAAGTCACTTGCGCAGCAGCCAGAGCACGAGCGAGACGACGACCGAAATGACGATGCCCGTGGTCAGCGGGAAATAGAAGTCGAAGCCGTCGCGGTGGATGTGGATGTCGCCTGGCAGCCGGCCGAGCCCGAGCCTGGAGATCCACGGCCACGCGAGGCCGACCGCCACCAGGAGCACGCCGATCGCGATCAGCAGGCGTTGCATGGCGGTGCTTCCCGAGAGGCTATAGCGCGGCGACGGTCTGGACCTCGACGAGGAAGGGCTCCTGCACGAGTCGGTCCACGATCAACAAAGTATTGGGCGGATACACGCCGTTCGAAAACATGCGGGGGAACGCTTTCTGCCTGAAGGCCATGAAGCGCGCGATGTCCTGCGAGTGCACCAGATAAGTGGTGAATTGCACCACGTTGGCCCAGCCCGCGCCCGCCGACTCGAGCGCGGCGGCGATGTTGCCGAACACCTGCGCGCATTGGGCGTCGAAATCGTCCTTGCCGACCACGTTGCCGGCCCTGTCCGAGGCGAGCATGCCGGCGATGAACAGGTACTCGGCGGCCTTCACGCGCGTCATGTGCGAATACTGGCCGAGCGGCCGCCCGAGCGCCTCGACGCTGCTGATCTTGATGTCCGCCATGGGGATTCTCCGGGTCAGGCTCGCGCGGCCAGCTGGTCGGCGAGATCGTTGAAATCGCGCGCGTTGACGTCGAACGCCGGCTCGGGCGAGACGTCCACGCGCGCCTTGGGGCCGTGCTCGAGCGGGCGCGGCACGAACGCCGTGCGCAGGCCGCAGGACTTCGCCGCGAACAGATCGTCCTTGTGCGCGGCCACCATCATCACCTCGTGCTCCGGCAGGCCGAGAAGCTGCGCCGCGCCCCGGTAAGTTTCCGGGTCGGGCTTGTAATGCCGGAACAGCTCGGCCGACAGCACGCAGTCCCACGGCAGGCCGGAGTGCTTGGCCATGTTGGTCAGCAGCGCCAGGTTGCCGTTGGAAAGCGGCGCGATGATGTGGGATTGCTTCAGGCGGCGCAGCCCGGAGCGCACGTCGCGCCAGGGCTTGAGCCGGTGCCAGGCACGGTTGAAGTGATCGATCTCCTGCTCCGTGAGGCCGGTCATGCGGAAGCGCTGCAACAGCTCGTCCAGAATCATACGGTGCAGCGCGTCGATCGGCGTCCAGGGCAGCTCGCCCGAGCGCACCCGCGCCATCGCCGGGCGGTAGCCGGCGCGCCAGGCGTCCGCGAACGCGGGCCAGCTCACGCGCAGCCCTTTCTCGCGCCCGAGCGTGCGGCCCTCGGCGATGATTGAGCCGCGCCAGTCGACGACCGTGCCGAACACGTCGAATACGAGCGCGCGCATCAGCGGTCCTGCGTTCGGTCGTGACGCCACATGACGTCCGGGCGTCCGGCATGACGGTTGAGCAGCCGAGCGCCCACGAACAGCAGGTCGGAGAGGCGGTTCAGGTAGCGGCGTGCGTGCTCGCTCACCGTTTCGCGCCGGCCGAGCGCAACGAGGCTGCGCTCGGCGCGGCGGCACACCGTGCGCGCCAGGTGTGCGGCCGCGGCGGCGCGCGAGCCGCCGGGCAGGACGAATTCCTTGAGGGGCGGCAAGTCCCGGTTCCAGTCCTCGAGCAACGCGTCCAGGCGCGCAACCTGTGCCTCGCGCATCAACCGATGGCCCGGAATGCTCGCTTCGCCGCCCAGATCGAGCAGGTCCTGCTGCACCTGCTCAAGCGCTGCGCGCATGGCTCCGGGGACTTCCTCGGCGAGCAGCAGGCCGAGCGCGGAGTTGAGCTCGTCGACGTCGCCGAGCGCCTGCACGCGCGGGCTGTCCTTCGGCACGCGCGTGCCATCGCCGAGCCCGGTCTCGCCGGCGTCTCCGGTGCGCGTCGCGATCTTGGACAGGCGGTGCGCCATGGCGCGCATTATCGCATCGCGGCCTTACGGACCCTTGCGCTTCGCCTCGCTCTCGATCCAGCCCCGGCTCAGCGTGGTGACCAGGCGCTCGCCCTCGGTCACGCGCGCGGCATCGCGCAGCACCTCGCCCGCGGCGTTGCGCGTGATGCTGTAGCCGCGCGCGAGCACCGCATTCGGATCGAGGCCGGCGAGCGCAGAGCGCAGGTGCTCCACCCGGTAGCGCGCCGCGTCCAGGCTGCGCGCTGCGGCAGAGGCGAGGCGCGCGCCGAGCTGCGCGAGCAGCCGGCGCGACGCGCGGATGCGCTCGGCGGGGTGCACCAGGCGGCGCGCGAGGCCGTCGACCGTCTGCATGGCGTACTCGATGCGCCGGCGCGCCTCGCGCGAGGCGCGCAGCGCGAGCCCGGCGACGCGCTCGAGCAGCTCGGCACGCGGCGGGCTCGCCATCTCGGCCGCTGCGGTCGGCGTCGCTGCGCGCCGGTCGGCCGCGAAATCGGCGATCGTGAAGTCGGTCTCGTGCCCGACGCCGACCAGCACCGGGATCGGCGAGGCGCGGATCGCGCGCGCCACCGACTCTTCGTTGAACTGCCACAGGTCCTCGAGCGATCCCCCGCCACGCACCAGCAACAGGACGTCGCACTCGGCGCGCTCGCCGGCGCGCGCGAGCATCGCGGCGATGCGCGCCGCCGCGCCTTCGCCCTGCACCGGGACCGGGTACACGATGACCGGAATCGTCGGATTGCGCCGCGCGAGCGTGGTGAGCACGTCGCGCAGCGCGGCCGCGCCGAGCGAGGTCACCACGCCGATCGCGCGCGGATGCGCGGGCGGCGCGCGCTTCGCCGCCGCGTCGAACAGGCCCTCGCGCGCGAGCTTCTCCTTGAGCCTGAGAAAGCGCTCGTACAGGGGGCCGAGGCCCGCGCGCCGCAGGGTCTCGACATTGAGCTGGAAGCGCCCGCGCGGCTCGTAGAGCGTCACCAGCGAGCGCGCCTCGACGCGCATGCCGTCCTGCGGCACCCAGTCGAGCGCGGTGGCGCGCCCGCGGAACATCACGCAGTCGACCTGCGCCGCGTTGTCCTTGAGCGTGAAGTAATAGTGTCCCGAGGCGGCGCGCGTGAGGTTGGAAATCTCTCCTGCCACCCAAGTCAGGGGAAAGCGGTGCTCGAGCACATCGCGCACGCTGCGCAGCAGCTCGGAAACGCTGACGGTCTGCGCGCCGTCGGAGGAGAGCATCGCGTCGCCAATATTTCGCTGCATGAGGGCGCTTCCGAAGGTGAGCGGGAGCTTACACCTATCCACATCCTGCTGCGGCCGGCACGCCGCGCAGGTGCCAGAGCGTGCGGAGGCCGATTCTTTTTTCTAACGCGCTGTATCGGCGGCGAAAAATGCTGCTCAAAAATTGATCGCAGGCGACTTTGCACACAACGGCAGACTGGCGTCGCGGACTGCTAAGAGAAAATCCACAAACTTATCCACAACTTTTGTGGATAAGGCGCGGAGGCCTTCGTGCAGCGCTCGGCATGTCGCCCCGTTGCGACGCACGCGCGGCGCGTTCATGCGCTGCGGCATCAACTTGCCGGTCCTCACCGCTTTGGCTAAAGTGCGCGCACCCCGAATCGAACGATAAGCGTCCGGAGACAATCAGTTTGTTCGCGATCATCCACGCCGCCGGCTGGCCGATATGGTTTTTGTTGCTCGCCTCGGTCATCGCGGTCGCGTTGATCATCGAGCGCTCGTTGACGCTGCGCGAAAACCGCATCGTTCCGCGCGACCTTCTCGACCAGGTGATCGCCGTTTACCGGCGCGACGGCATCCGCGAGGAGGTGATCGACCGCCTCGCCAAGGACTCGCCGCTCGGCCAGGTGCTGGCGGCGGGGCTGCGCAACTTTCGCAGCTCGCGCTACGTCATGAAAGAGGCGGTCGAGGAGGCCGGGCGCAGCGTCGCGCACCAGCTCGAGCGCTTTCTCACCACGCTCGGCACGATCGCGAGCGCGGCGCCGCTGCTCGGGCTTTTCGGCACGGTGATCGGCATGATCGAGATCTTCGGCTCGCAGTCGCCCTCCGGCACCAATCCGCAGCAACTGGCGCACGGCATCTCGGTGGCCTTGTATAACACTGCGTTCGGCATCGCGATTTCCATTCCGTCGCTCATCTTCTACCGCCACTTCAAGAACAAGGTGGACGGCTTCGTGGTGCAGATGGAGCAGGACGCGGCCAAGCTGGTCGATATCGTGCACGGAGAGCGCATCGACTACGGCCAGCAACCGCCGGCCATGGAGCCGGCCGCACGGCGATGAATTTCCAGCGCGGCAAGACCAAGGAGCAGCCGGAAATCAACCTGGTGCCGCTCATCGACGTGATGATGGTGATCCTCATCTTCCTCATGATCACCACCACGTATTCCAAGTACACCGAGTTGCAGATCAATCTGCCGACCGCGGAAGCGCAAAAGCAGCTCGAACGCCCGAGCGAGATAAACGTGCTGGTGAGCGCCCAGGGCCAGTATGTCATCAACCACGCGCCGGTCGCCTACACGGGCGTCGAGTCGCTCGCCGACGACCTGCGTCGCGCAGCGGGGGGCGGCAAGGAGCCCGTGGTGGTGATCAGCGCCGACGCGCTCGCCACGCATCAGGCGGTGATCCGCGTGCTCGAAGCCGCGCGCATGGCCGGGCTGTCGCAGATCACCTTTACGACCCAGACGCCCCCCGGAGGATAGCCCTGCCCGCGCACTGGACTCGCCGCAGCGCGCTCGCCTGGCTGCTGTGGCCGGCCAGCGTGCTGTTTCGCTTCGTCGTTTTCGTCCGCCGGGCGCTTTACGGGCTGCGTCTCCTGAGGCGCCGCGGCGTTGGCGTACCGGTCATCGTGGTGGGCAACCTGGTCGCCGGCGGCAGCGGCAAGACGCCGCTCGTTCTGCACATCGCCGAGCTGCTCAAGTCGAAGGGCTGGACGCCGGGCATCGTCTCGCGCGGCTACGGGGCGCGACTCGAGGCGCCGCGCGAGGCGACGATCGCGTCGGACCCCTCGGAGGTGGGCGACGAACCGGTGGTGCTCGCGCGCCGCAGCGGCTGCACGGTGTGGGTGGGGCCGGACCGCGTGCGCGTGTGCGAGGCGTTGCGCGCGCAGCACCCGGATGTCGACGTGATCGTCCTGGACGACGGTCTGCAGCACTATCGGCTTGCGCGCGATCTGGAAATCTGCGTGGTCGACGCGCGCGGCTTTGGCAACGGATTCATGCTTCCCGCCGGGCCGCTGCGCGAGCCGCGTTCGCGTCTGCGCTCGGTCGACGCCGTGGTGGCGCACGATACCGACGCGGTCAAGGGATATGCGATGCGGCTGGAGGGCGAGCTGCTGCACTGCCTCGCGGACGCCCGCCAGCGCCGCGCGCCGCGGGAGTTCGCCGGACAGCGCGTGCACGCGGTGGCGGGCATCGGCGACCCGAAGCGCTTCTTCGTCCACCTGGGGCGCTTCGGCATCAAGGCGGTGCCGCACCCTTTCCCCGACCATTACGCATTCGCCGCGCGCGACCTCGATTTCGGCGACGCCGCGCCGGTCATCATGACCGAAAAGGACGCGGTAAAATGCCGGCGCTTCGCGCGGCCGCACCATTGGGTGTTTCCGGTGAACGCGAAGCTCGACCCCGCGTTCGATAACTGGCTGGAGGAGAGGCTCGGTGAGCGCCGCCGTTGATCCGAAGCTGCTGGAGATCCTGGTCTGTCCGCTGTGCAAGGGGCCGCTCGTGTACCGCAAGGACGCCAGCGAGCTGATATGCAAGGGGGACCGCCTCGCCTACCCGGTGAAGGACGGCATTCCGGTGATGCTCGAAGACGACGCGCGCAAGCTCGGCCCGAACGAGGAAGTCGCGGGCTGAGCGCGCGGCGACCGGGCACCGCTATGGCAGGCTTCTCGGTCATCGTTCCGGCGCGCTACGCCTCGAGCCGCTTACCGGGCAAGCCACTTGCGGACCTCGCGGGCAAGCCGATGGTGGTGCGCGTATGCGAGCGCGCGGCGGAGAGCGGCGCCGCGCTCGTCGCAGTGGCGACCGACGACCCGCGCATCGCCGACGCCGCGACGCGGCACGGATATCGCGCGCTCATGACGCGCGCGGACCATCCCTCGGGCACCGACCGCATCGCGGAGGCCGCGGCGGCGCTCGGCCTGGGCGACGACGACATCGTGGTGAACGTGCAGGGCGACGAGCCGCTCATCCCGCTCGAGCTGATCGCCGAGGTCTCCGCGACGCTCGATGCGCACCCCGATGCGCCGATGTCGACCGCCTGCCATCGGATCGGGGACGCGGCCTCGTTCGCCAACCCGAATGTGGTCAAGGTCGTGCTCGATGCGCACGGCTACGCGCTGTACTTCAGCCGCGCGGGCATTCCGTATGCGCGGGCGGGCGGGCTGCCCGAGTGCTACCGGCACCTCGGCATTTACGCTTACCGCGCAGGCTTCCTGCGCCGTTACGCGAGGCTCGAGCCATCGCCGCTCGAGCGCGTCGAGGCGCTCGAGCAGCTGCGCGTGCTCTGGCACGGCCATCGCATCGCCGTCCGGGTCACCGTGGCCGAGATTCCGCCTGGCGTCGATACCCCCGAGGATCTCGCGACGGTGCGCGCGCTGTTTGACCGAAGCGCCAAATCCCGCTAAGGTCAGCGGCCTTTCTGGGGTCAGAAAGCGCCTTTATTCCGGGGCGCGACAATAAGCTATGCGTCTGATTTTGTTGGGGCCGCCCGGGGCGGGCAAGGGAACCCAGGCCGGTTTCATCACTGCGCGCTTCGGCATTCCGCAGGTCTCCACGGGCGACATGCTGCGCGCGGCGATCAAGGCTGGAACACCGCTCGGGCAAGCCGCGCGCGAGGTCATCGACCGCGGACAGCTGGTGCCCGACGAGATCGTGATCGAGCTGGTACACCGCCGGCTGGAAGCCCCCGATTGCCGCAGCGGATACCTGTTCGACGGCTTTCCGCGCACGATCGCGCAGGCCGAGGCCATGCGCAGCGCCGGCGTGCCGATCGATTGCGTGCTGGAGATCGACGTGCCCGACGAGGAGATCATCGCGCGCATGGGTGGACGGCGCGTCCACCTCGCCTCGGGGCGCACGTATCACGACAAATTCAACCCGCCGAAGATCGCCGGGCGCGACGACGTGACGGGCGAGCCCCTGGTGCAGCGCGAGGACGACAAGGAAGCGACGGTGCGCAAGCGTCTCGAGGTCTACAAGGCCCAGACGCGCCCCCTCGTCGAGTACTACCGGCGCTGGGCCGCGAGCGGCGACGCGCGCGCGCCGCGCCTGCTGAAGGTCTCCGGCACCGGCGGCATCGAGCAGATCCGCGACCGCGCGCTGCACGCGCTCGGGGCGATCGCGCGCGCGTAAACTCTCGGGTCGTCCCCGTGCCTAAGGGGATGAAAGGAGCCGCCATGCCAGGGGCCAAACCCAGGAACGCGCTCTACGCCCAGTCCGGCGGGGCGACCGCCGTGATCAACGCGACGGCCTGCGGCGTGATCGAGGCCGCGCGGCGGGCGAAGGGCCGCATCGGCAAGCTGTACGCGGCGCGCGACGGCATACTCGGCGCGTTGCGCGAGGAACTCGTCGATACTTCGAAAGAGAGCGCAGCGGCGGTGCGCGCGCTGCGGCACACGCCCGGCGCGGCGTTCGGCTCGTGCCGCTACAAGCTCAAGGGGATCGAAGAGGACACGGCGAAGTTCGAGCGCCTGGTGAGCGTGCTGCGCGCGCACGACATCGGCTACTTCTTCTACAACGGCGGCAACGATTCCGCCGACACCGCGCTCAAGCTGTCCGCGATCACCGGCAAGCTGGGCTATCCTCTGGCTGCGATCGGCGTGCCGAAGACGATCGACAACGATCTCGCCGTGACCGATTGCTGCCCGGGCTTCGGCTCCGCGGCGAAGTACGTGGCGACGTCGGTTCGCGAGGCCGGCCTGGATGTTGCTTCGATGGCGAGCACTTCGACGCGCGTGTTCGTGCTCGAGGTGATGGGGCGGCACGCGGGCTGGATCACCGCTGCCTGCGGCCTCGCAGCCGAGCGCGCGGGCGACGCGCCGCACATCCTGCTGTTTCCCGAGCTCGCTTTAGACGAGGCGCGCTTTCTCGCGCGCGTGAAGCAGGTCGTCGCGCAACGCGGCAGCTGCGTGATCGCGGCCTCCGAGGGCTTGCGCGACGCGCAAGGCAGGTTTCTCGCCGAGGCGGGCACGGTCGACGCGTTCGGGCATCGCCAGCTGGGCGGCGTCGCGCCGCGCGTGGCGGCGCTGGTGCAGTCCAAGCTCGGCTACAAGACGCACTGGGCGGTCGCGGATTACCTGCAGCGGGCGGCGCGCCACATCGCCTCGAAGACCGACCTGGAGCAGGCCTACGCGGTCGGCAAGGCAGCGGTCGCGCTGGCGCTCGCGGGGAAGACCGCGGTGATGCCGGTCATCGAGCGCCTGTCCGATCGCCCCTACCGCTGGCGCATCGGCGAGGCTCGGCTCGATCACGTGGCGAACAAGGAGCGCAAGCTGCCGGCCGCGTTCATGAGCTCCGACGGCTTCGGCATCAGCGCGGCCGCGCGCCGCTACCTCGCGCCGCTGTTGGCGGGCGAGGCGCCGCCGCCGTTTCGCGACGGCCTGCCGTTGTACGTGCGGCTGCGCAACGTCGCGGTGCGCAAGCGCCTGCGCGAACCCTTCGAAGCCTAGCGGCGCGCGTCGACCGCGAGGCTATTTCTGTTAAAATTCGCGCCTTTCCAGCGGGCGTCCCCGTCCGCGCAATCAAACCACGAACAAGGGGAGTCAGGCCATGTCCGCAGGCATCATCTTCGCGCTGGTGTGCGCAGTCATCGGCATCGCTTACGGCGCCGTCTCGATCAGGTGGATCCTCGCACAAGGCGACGGCAACGAGCGCATGCGCGAGATCGCCGCGGCGGTCAAGGAGGGGGCGACCGCCTACCTGAGGCGCCAGTACTTCACGATCGCGATCGTCGGGGTCATCCTGTTCCTCGTCATCGGCTTCGTACCGCAGCTCGGCTGGGGTACCGCCTGGGGATTCTTCGTGGGCGCGCTCTTTTCCGGCATGTCGGGAATCATCGGGATGAACGTGTCCGTGCGCGCCAACGTGCGCACCGCGGAGGCCGCGCGCACGGGGCTGAACGAGGCGCTGAACATCGCGTTCCGCGGCGGCGCAATCACCGGCCTGCTGGTGGTCGGGCTCGGCCTGCTGGGCGTCGCGGGTTATTTCGCGCTGCTGTACGCCAACGCGCCTGACAAGGCGAACCTCGCGAACATCATCCATCCGCTGGTCGGGCTCGGCTTCGGCGGGTCGCTCATCTCGATCTTCGCGAGGTTGGGAGGCGGCATCTTCACCAAGGGCGCCGACGTGGGCGCCGACCTCGTGGGCAAGGTCGAAGCCGGCATTCCGGAAGACGACCCGCGCAATCCGGCAGTGATCGCGGACAACGTCGGGGACAACGTGGGCGACTGCGCGGGCATGGCGGCGGACCTGTTCGAGACCTATGCCGTCACGATCATCGCCACCATGCTGCTCGGCGCGCTCATGGTGCATACCGAAAGCCCGAATGCGGCGATCTATCCGCTCGCGCTCGGCGGATTCTCGATCCTCGCCTCGATCGTGGGGACCTGGTTCGTCAAGGCGAAGCCGGGCGACAAGAACGTCATGCCCGCGCTGTACAAGGGCCTGTGGGTGGCCGGAATCCTGGCGCTGATCGCCTTCTATCCGATCACGCAGTGGCTGATGGGCGACATCGTCGCCACTGTTCCGTTCGACATCGGCGGCGGCACGAGGATGATCACGGTCTGGCACCTGTGGGGCGCGGCCGCAGTGGGCCTGGTGCTGACGGGATTCATGGTGTGGATCACCGAGTACTACACCGGCACCGAGTTCAAGCCGGTTCGGCACATCGCGGACGCTTCGACCACGGGGCACGCCACCAACATCATCGCCGGCCTGGGCGTGTCGATGAAGGCGACCGCGTGGCCGGTGCTCGCGGTATGCGTCGCGATCTTCGTGTCGTACGCGCTCGCCGGCCTGTACGGGATCGCCATCGCCGCCACCGCGATGCTGTCGATGACCGGCATCGTGGTCGCGCTGGACGCCTACGGCCCCATCACCGACAACGCGGGCGGCATCGCCGAGATGGCCGACCTTCCCGCGACCGTGCGCGCGATCACCGATCCCCTGGACGCGGTGGGCAACACCACCAAGGCGGTCACCAAGGGCTATGCGATCGGCTCGGCCGGCCTCGCCGCGCTGGTGCTGTTCGCGGACTACACGCATGCGCTCGAGAAGGCGGGCCAGAAGGCGTTCAGCTTCGACCTCTCGAACCACATGGTCATCATCGGCCTGTTCATCGGCGGAATGGTGCCGTACCTGTTCGGCGCCATGGCGATGGAGGCAGTCGGGCGTGCCGCGGGCTCGGTGGTGGTCGAGGTGCGCCGACAGTTCAAGGAGATCGCGGGCATCATGGAGGGCAAGACCAAGCCCGACTACTCGCGCGCCGTGGACCTGCTCACGCGCGCCGCGATCAAGGAGATGGTGGTGCCGTCGCTGCTGCCGGTACTGGTTCCGATCCTGGTCGGCATCATCCTCGGCGCGCAGGCGCTCGGCGGAGTGCTGATGGGCACCATCGTCACGGGGCTCTTCGTCGCCGTGTCGATGACCACCGGCGGCGGCGCCTGGGACAACGCCAAGAAGTACATCGAGGACGGCAACTTCGGCGGCAAGGGCTCGGACGCGCACAAGGCCGCGGTCACCGGCGACACGGTCGGCGATCCTTACAAGGACACTGCCGGCCCGGCGGTCAACCCGCTCATCAAGATCATCAATATCGTCGCGCTGCTCATCGTCCCGCTGATCGTGCGCTGATCGTGCAAGGCCGCGCCGCGCGCGGACCGGCTAGCGCGCGCCGAGCGGCAGGCGCAGCACGACCCTGAGGCCGCCCTGGGGCGAGTCGGCGAGGACGATCGAGCCCCGATGCCGCTGCGCGATCTGGCTGGCGATCGCGAGCCCCAGGCCGCTGCCTTCCGGCCCGTGGCCGGCGCGGCGGTAGAAGCGGTCGAAGACGCGTGTGCGCTCGGCGGGCGGAATTCCCGGACCGCTGTCGCTCACCTCGAGCACCGCGTCGTCGCCCTGGCGCGCGAGCGAGATGTCGATGCTGCCGCCGGCGGGCGTGTAGCGCACGGCGTTGTCGACCAGGTTGGATAGCAGCGTGCGCAGCCCCGCAGCGCTGCCGTCGACCGACAGCGGCTCCTCGCGCGCCATTCCGAGGTCGATCGACTTGTCGTGCGCGAGCGATGCGTGCTCGGCGATCACCTCGCGCGCCAATTCGTCCAGCCGCACCTGCGCGCTCGGCGCCTGCGCCGCCTGGTCCTCCTCGCGCGCCAGCGTGAGCAGCTGCTGCACCAGGTGGCTCGCCCGCTCGACGCCGCGCTTGAGGCTGCCGAGCGCTTCGCGCCGTTCGCCCTCCTGCGCGGCGCGCTCGGCGATCTGCGCCTGCAGGCGCAACGCGGCGAGCGGGGTGCGCAGCTCGTGCGCCGCGTCCGCGACGAACGCGCGCTGCGCCTCGAGGGCGCGATGCAGCCTGTGCAGCAGATCGTTAAGCGCGTGCACCAGCGGCTGCACCTCGCGCGGCAGCCCGCGTTCCTCGAGCGGCGAGAGCGCCTCGGGCGAGCGCCGTCCTACGTCGCGCGCCAGTCGCTCGATCGGCGACAGACCCTTGCCGACCGTCAGCCAGATCAGGAGCCCGAGCAGCGGCAGCACCGCGACCATGGGCCAGGCCGTGCGCAACGCGAGCCGCGCCGCGATGCGGTCGCGCACCGAGTAGGGTTGCGCCACCTGGATGACGTGATTTCTCAGCTGCACCGAGTACACCCGCCAGCGCCCGCCCGGTGCGGAGACGTCGGCGAAGCCGAGCTGCGCGCGATCCGGGATGTCGGACTTGGGATGCGACATGTACAGGCGCACGCCCTGCCGGTTCCAGATCTGAACCAGCACCTCGAGCCCGCGGGCGGCGGGATCGTCCTCGTGCGCAATGAGGCCGCTCGCGAGCGCGTGGTCGCGCAGCGAAAGCGCCATCTGCTGCAGCTGGTAGTCGGCGAGCGAATTCGCCTCCTCGCGCGCCATCAGGAACGTGGACACGGTGCCGGCGGCCACGGCGAGCGCCGTGCCGCCGAGCAACCAGGCGAGCAGCCGGCGCCGAATCGAAATCATCTGGACTTCGGCACCATATAGCCTGCGCCGCGCACCGTGCGGATGAAGTCCGCGCCCAGCTTCCTGCGCAGGCCGTGCACGAACACCTCGACGGCGTTCGATTCGACTTCCTCGCCCCAGCCGTAAATCCGCTCTTCGAGTTGTGCGCGCGAAAGAATCGCGCCCGGCCGGGTGAGCAGCGCTTCGAGCACGGCGAACTCGCGCTGCGACAGCATCAGCGGCCGGCCTTCGAACGTCGCCTCGTGCGTGGCGGGCCGCAGCACGAGGCCCATGTGCTCCATCACCGGCTCGGCCCGCCCGTCGCGCCGGCGCACCACGGCACGCACGCGCGCGGCGAGCTCGTCCAAATCGAAGGGCTTGACCAGATAATCATCGGCACCCGTGTCCAGCCCCTTGATGCGCTCGGGAACGGCGTCGCGCGCGGTGATCACCACGACGGGGACCGTGTCCCGCCGGGCGCGCAGCTCGCGCAGCAGCTCCAGGCCGTCTTTCTTCGGCAGTCCCAGGTCGAGCAGCACGCAATCGTAGCGCTCCGTTTCGAGCGCCAGCTCGGCGGAGCGGCCGTCCTGCGCCCAGTCGACCGAAAAGTTGTCCTGGCGCAGGCCCTTCTGCACGCTCTCGCCGATCATGCGGTCGTCCTCGACCAGAAGCAGCCGCATCGTTGCACCTCCGTGAGGCGCGCTATTTTACGCGCGCTGCGCCGGCCACTCGAACATCACGCTGCTATGGGTGCGGCCGACTACCACCTCGCGCTCGATCTTCCTGCCGTCGTGCACGGCGAGCACCTGATAGCGTCCTTCCGGCAGCTTGATGAGCATGAAGGGGCCTTGCGCGGTAGCGCTCAGGATCACCTTGCCCTGCGCATTGCGCACGGTGACTGGCACCTCGGCGGTGAACTCCGCCGGGAGGTTCTTGGCTTCGGGCTTGACGACGAACTCGAGCGAGAGCGGATAGCGGCCAGCCTGTTCCCGGAAGGCGTGCGCCTGCGACTCGCCGACACCGCCGGAGAGCCACGTGATGCCGTCGTGCGTCTGCGGTGCGGGCAACTCGCTAGGCGAGGTGCTTGCGTGCGCCACGCCGGCACCGAGCAGCGCGGCGAAAAGAACCGTAGCGGTCTTGGTCATGATGCGCTCCTTTCGCTTGGGGGGAGAGAATGGGAAAGCGGGGCGGCGCCGGTTGGGGGGGGTGGGGGGTACCGGCGCCGCCCGCTCTTCGACGCTAGAGCTCAGCCGAGCTCCACCGGTACGAAGATCTTGGCATCCTGGCGCTGCACGAGCAGCGCCACGTGCTTGCCGGACTTGGCGATCAGGGCGCGCAACTGGGCGACGGATTTCACCGGCGTGCCGTTCACCGAGAGAATGACGTCGCCCTGCTCGATGCCAGCCTGCGCGGCCGGCCCGCTGGCATTCTCGACCAGCAGGCCGCCGTTAATCTGCGCCTGCTCGCGCTCGTCCTTGGTGAGCGGACGTACCGCGAGCCCGAGGCGGCCGTTCGCGCTGCTACCCGAGGCGCTCGCGACCTGATCGCTCTTCAGCTCGCCGACGACGATCTGAACGTCTTTCTTGCCACCGTCTCGCCAGATCTCGAATGTCGCCTTGCTGCCCGGCTTGATGTTCGCCACCATCGGAGGCAGCTGGTTCGAGGACTTGACCGGCTGGCCATTGACCGCGAGGATCACGTCGCCCGACTTCAGCCCGGCCTTGGCCGCGGGGCCGTCTTTCTCGACAGAGGCGACCAGCGCGCCGCCAGGCTTGTCCAGGCCGAAGGATTGCGCGAGGCCCTGCGTGACCTGCTGAATCGCGACGCCGATGCGGCCGCGCTCCACCTTGCCGTGCGCGATCAGCTGCTGCTCGACCTGCGATGCGACGTCGATCGGGATCGCGAACGAGAGCCCCTGGAAGCCACCGGTCTGCGAATAGATCTGCGAGTTGATGCCGATCACTTCGCCGTTCATGTTAAAGAGCGGCCCGCCCGAATTGCCGGGGTTCACGGCGGCGTCGGTCTGGATGAAGGGCACGTAGGTGCCGTCGGGCAGGGCGCGCGAGGTGGCGCTGACGATCCCGGCGGTGACCGTGTTTTCGAACCCGTAGGGCGATCCGATCGCGACGACCCACTGCCCGACCTGCACCGAATTGGAATCGCCCAGCTTGACGGTCGGCAGGTTCTTGGCGTCGATCTTGAGCACGGCGATGTCGGTCGGCTTGTCCACCCCGAGCACCTTGGCCTTGAACTCGCGCTGGTCGGAGAGCTTGACGATGACGTCGCTCGCGCCGTCGACCACGTGTGCGTTGGTCAGGACGATGCCGTCGGAGCGCACGATGAAGCCCGAGCCGAGGCCGTGGGTCGGTCCCTGCTGCGGCATCGGGATCTGGAAGTGCCGGAAAAATTGCGAGAACGGGTCGTTGCCGAACTCTGGGAGGGGCGACGACTCCTCCGAGGTCTTCGCGTTCTCGGTGACGGTGATATTGACCACCGCGCCGCGGTTTTCGTTGACGATCGAAGTGAAGTTGGGCAGCGCGAGCGTGGCCGTCGGGGTGGCGTGCACCGCAGACTGCGCCGCCGGAGTGGCCGCTTGCGCCTTCGCCCACAGGTCGTCGGCGTGGATGCCGCCCCAGGCTCCGAGAGCGAGCAGGCCGGCGGCGGCCAAGCCTGCGACGATGCTTCTGCGTTTCATGTCAATCTCCTTGTGTTCGCTTGGCGCGCATTTCGCGCGCTGTACGGGGCGCATGCTCGCCCCGCGGCCTTAACCCATCCTTAAGGCCGTGTCAGCGCGGCGGCGATGACCTGCGCGCAATGCTCGGGCGGCGCCGCGGCATCCACCTCGAGCGCGTCCGCCGGCGGCTCGAGCGTCGCGAGCTGGCTGTCGAGCAGCGAGGCGGGCATGTAACGGTGGGTGCGTGCGGCGAGACGCGCGCGCAGCACGCGCACGTCTGCGCGCAGATAGACCAGCCGGCAGCGCGCCACGTCGCGGCACAGCCGCTCGCGGTAGGCGTTCTTGAGCGCCGAGCAGGCAAGCACGGCGCTCGCGCCGCGCGCCGCGCGCTCGCGCAGCAGCGCGTTGAGGTGCTCGAGCCAGGGCCAGCGGTCCGCGTCATCGAGCGGCGTGCCCGCTGCCATCTTGGCGACGTTGGCGGGCGGGTGGAAATCGTCCGCATCGAGGAATTCGCAAGCCAGCCTGTTCGCGAGCAGCTGCCCGATGGTCGTCTTTCCGACCCCGGCGACACCCATCACGACGACGATCACGCGCGGGGACGGCTCAGCTGCGCGTTACCGCGTGGCCGCCGAATTTTGCTCGCATCGTGGCGAGCAGCTTGCGCGCATAGTCGGCGCGGCCCTGGCTCGAGAATCGGCTCATCAGCGCGAGCGTGATCACCGGCGCCGGCACGCCGAGCTCGACCGCCTCGAGCGCCGTCCAGCGTCCTTCGCCCGAATCCGCGACGACGGGCGCGATTCCGCCGAGCGAAGGGTCGGCCGCGAGCGCTTCGGCGCACAGGTCGAGCAGCCACGAGCGCACCACACTGCCGTGGCGCCAGGTCTCGGCGAGGCGCGCGCGATCGATCCCGAAATCGGCGCGCGCCTCGACCAGCGCCAGGCCTTCGGCGAGCGCCTGCATCATTCCGTACTCGATGCCGTTGTGCACCATCTTCGCGAAGTGGCCCGCGCCGCTCGGGCCGCAGTGCATCCAGCCTCGGTCGGGCTGCGGCGCGAGAATGCGCGCGAAGGGCTCGAACATCTCGATCGACTTCGGCGTGCCGCCCAGCATGAGGCAGTAGCCGTGCGCGAGGCCATGGATGCCGCCGGAGACGCCGGCGTCCACGAAGCGCAGTCCCGCACGCGAGAGATCGAGTGCGCGCCGCATCGAGTCCTTGTAGAAGGCGTTTGCGCCGTCGACCACGAGGTCGCCGGAAGACAGCAGAGGCAGCAGCTCTCCCAGGGTCTCCTCGGTCGCCTGTCCGGCGGGCAGCATCGTCAGTACGACGCGCTCGCCGGCGAGTTGCGCGCACAGCGCGGCGAGCCCCTCGACGCACTCGACACCCTTCTCGCCGGCCAGCGCCTCACGCGCCGCGCGCTCGCGATCGAATCCGATCACGCGCGCACCGCCGCGCGCGATGCGCCGCGCCATGTTGCCGCCCATCCGCCCGAGGCCCACGATGCCGATCTGCATGGCTGTCTCCCGAAACTGCAGCGTTCAATTCTAGCCGGGCGCGCGCAGCAGGCGGTCGGCGGTCTCGTCGAAGCGCCGCGCGGCGTCGGGCGCGAAAGGATCGATCGCCGCGTTGAGACGCATGGCACGCAGCCAGGTGAGTTGGCGCTTGGCGAGCTGGCGCGTCGCCGCGATTCCCGTCTCGCGCAGCGCCTCGCGGTCGCAAGCCCCGTCGAGGAAGGCCCAGGCCTGCCGGTAGCCGACGCAGCGCATGCTGGGCAGCGCGGCGGTGAGCGTGAAGCGCGCGCGCAGCGCGCACAGCTCGTCGACCAGCCCCGCCGCGAGCATGCGCTCGAAGCGCTCGGCGATGCGCTCGTGCAGGCGCACGCGTTCGTGCGGCATCAAGGCCAGCGCGGCCAGGCGGAAAGGCGGCGCGGCGCGCGGTGCGCTATGCAGCGCCGAGAGCGCGCGACCGGTCGCGCGGCAGACTTCGAGCGCGCGCTGGATGCGCTGCGCGTCGGTCGGCTTGAGGCGCCGCGCCGTCACCGGATCGAGGCGCGCGAGCTCGGCGTGCAGGGCGGGCCAGCCCCGCGCCCGCGCCTCCGCGTCGATCGCCGCCCGCAGCGCGGGATCGGCGGCGGGCAACGCGTCGATGCCCTGCGCGAGCGCCCGGTAGTAGAGCATCGTGCCGCCGACCAGCAGCGGCGCGCGGCCGCGCGCGAGAATGCCCTGCACGGCGGCGATCGCGTCGGCGCGGAAGCGCCCTGCGGAGTAGCTCTCGGTGGGATCGACCAGGTCGATCAAATGGTGCGGCACCTGCGCGCGCTCGGCGGGCGAGGGCTTGGCCGTGCCGATGTCCATGCCGCGGTAGACCTGCGCGGAGTCCACGCTCACGATTTCGACGGGCAGGCGCGCCGCCAGGCGCATCGCCAGCGCCGACTTGCCGCTCGCGGTCGGCCCGAGGAGGGCGAGCGCGACCGGCGCCACTAGCGCCCTCGCAGGAAGAGCCTGTCCAGGTCGGAGAGCGTGAGCTGGTACCAGGTCGGCCGACCGTGGTTGCAGCTTCCGGAGCGCTCGGTGGCTTCCATTTCGCGCAGCAGCGCGTTCATCTCCGGAAGGCTGAGCGCGCGGTTCGCGCGCACGGCGGCGTGACAGGCCATGCCGGCGAGCAGCTCGTCGCGCCGCGCGGCGAGCGCCTGCGCGGCGCCGTACTCGCGCAATTCGGCGAGCACGCTGCGCGCCAGTGCCGCGACGTCGCCCGCCGCCAGTGCGGCGGGCGCTGCGCGCACCGCCAGCTCGCTCGGTCCCGCGGCGCTGATTTCCAGGCCGAGCTGCTCGAGCGCCGGGCCATTCTCCTCCGCGGTCGCGACTTCCAGCGCTTCGGCGCGAAATACGCTCGGAACGAGCAACGCCTGGCGTTGCACCGCGCCCGCCTCGAGCGAGCGCCGCAGGCGCTCGAATACGATGCGCTCGTGCGCGGCGTGCATGTCGACGAGCACGAGGCCCGCTTCGTTCTGCGCCAGGATGTAGACGCCGTGCAGCTGCGCGAGCGCATAGCCGAGCGGCGGCGCCTCGTGGGGTACGGCGGCGAGCGGCTCGGACCGTGCGGCGGCCGCGACGAACGACTGGTACGCGGCCCCCGGCTGCTCGATGCCGAGCGCGGCCTGCACGGGGGACGCGGGCGTCGGCGCCAGCGCAGCGTACGCAACCGGCGCCGCCGCGGCGGAAGGCGAGAGCGCGCGCTTGAGCGCATGCAGGACGAACTGGTGCACCGCACGCGCGTCGCGAAAACGCACTTCGGTCTTGGCGGGATGCACGTTCACGTCCACTCCGCGCGGATCGAGCTCGAGGAACAGCACGTAGGCGGGTTGGCGCTCGCCATGCAGCAGCTCGGCCCAGGCCTCGCGCGCCGCGTGCGCGAGCAGGCGGTCGCGCACGTAGCGGCCATTGACGTAGAAATACTGCGCATCCGCCCGGCTGCGCGCGGCCTGCGGGCTGCCCGCCAGGCCGGTCAGGCGCAGTCCGCCCGCCTGCGCCTCGACGGCGAGGGCGCTGTCGGCGAAATCGCGCCCCAGCAGCGTCGCCGCGCGCTCGGCGAGAGGCTGCGGCTTGAGCCGCGCGCTGGCCCGGGAGTTGTGCCTGAGCGACCACCCGAGCTCCGGGCGGGCGAGCGCCGCGCGGCGGAACACGTCTTCGCAGTGGCCGAATTCGGTGGCCGCGGTGCGCAGGAACTTGCGCCGCGCGGGCGTATTGAAATACAGGTCGCCCACCGTCACCGTGGTGCCCGGCGCGCGCGCCGAGGGCGCCGGCCGATCCGCATCGCCCCCTTCGGCGCGCACGCTGTAGGCGTGCGGCGCGGCCCTCTCGCGCGAGGTGAGCTCGATGCGCGCGACCGCCGCGATCGAGGCGAGCGCTTCGCCGCGAAAGCCGAGCGAGGCGACCGCCTCGAGGTCCTCGAGCGAAGCGATCTTGCTGGTCGCGTGGCGCGCGAGCGCCAGCGCGAGGTCCTCGCGCCCGATGCCCACGCCGTCGTCCTCGACCTGCACGCGGCGCACGCCGCCCTCGTCGAGGGTCACCCCGATCTCGCGCGCACCCGCGTCGAGCGCGTTCTCGATGAGCTCCTTGAGCACCGAGGCGGGCCGCTCGACCACCTCGCCCGCGGCGATCTGGCTGATCAGCAGCTCCGGCAGGACGCGGATCGAACTCACGACGCTGGACGCAGCGCGACCTCGGCGGGCGCGCCGCCGGTCAGGCGTACGAGCGCGTCGAAATCCAGCCGGAATACGGTGTGCGGGTGTCCCGCCGCGGCCCAGATCGTGCCCTGCGCGGCGAGGTCGCGGTCGATCAGAGTGCGCAGGCGCTGCGGATGGCCGAGCGGCGCGACGCCGCCGATCGCGAAGCCGGTACGCTCGCGCACGAACGCGGCGTCCGCTTTGCCGATCGGCTCGCCGACGAGCGCCTCGAGCCGCGCGATGTCGACGCGGTTCGCGCCGCTCGCCATGACGAGCAGGGGCTCGCCCGAGCGCGCGCAGCGGAATACCAGCGAGTTCGCGATCTGTCCGAGCGCGCAGCCCAGATGGCGCGCGGCCTCCTGGGCGGTGCGCGCCGCGCCCGACAGCTCGACGATGTGCGCATCGTGTCCAGCCTGGGCGAGGGCCGCGCGCACACGCTCGACGCTCGGGGAAAGAAGTGCTGAGCCGGCCATGACGGAACGCGGAAAGCGGCAAATTATACGCGTTGCTCCCGGTACAATTGCGCCATGGAATGGCTCGGCTCGCTGTGGGATATCGCGCTGCATCTCGACCAGCATCTCGCCGGGTTCCTCGCCGCGTACGGCCCCTGGGTCTATGCGCTGCTGTTCGTGATCGTGTTCTGCGAAACCGGCCTGGTCGTGACGCCGTTCCTGCCCGGCGACTCGCTGCTGTTCGTGGTCGGCGCGCTGGCTGCAACCGGCGGCATGTCGCCCCAGATCGCCGCCGGTACGCTCGTGTGCGCCGCGCTGTGCGGCGACAACGTCAACTACTGGATCGGGCGCTGGCTGGGACCGCGCGTGTTCGGGGCGCCCGATGCACGCTGGTTCAACCGCCGTCACCTCGCCTATACCGAGGCCTTTTACGAGCGCCACGGCGGCAAGGCCGTGGTGATCGCGCGTTTCTTGCCGATCGTACGCACCTACGTGCCGTTCGTGGCCGGCGTGGGGCGCATGCGCTATGCGCGCTTCCTCGCCTTCAGCATCGGTGGCGCGTTGCTCTGGGTGATCTCGCTGGTCGCCGCAGGCTATTTCTTCGGCAACTTACCGGTGGTGCGCGATAACCTCACGCTGGCGATCCTGGGCGTGATCGCCTTCTCACTCGTGCCGCTCGTCTTCGCGGCTCTGCGCAGGGTGTCATTTGAGCGCCAGCGGTGATTGCGGCTGCGGCGGGTGCTTGGCGAGGTAGCGCTTGATGCCGGCCAGGATGGCGTGCGCCAGGCGGTCCTGGTAGGCGTCGTCGTTCAGCCGCTTCTCTTCCTTGGGATTTGAGATGAACGCCGTCTCGACCAGGATCGAGGGAACGTCCGGCGCCTTGAGCACGGCGAAGCTCGCCTGCTCGACATGCCCCCTGTGCAACGTGTTGACGCGCCCGAGCTCGGATAGCACCGACTGGCCGAGCTTCAGGCTGTAGTCGATCGTGGCGGTCTGCGACAGGTCGAGCAGCGTCCTGGCAAGATAGCGGTCCTTGACGTCGAGGTTGACGCCGCCGATGAGGTCGGCGTCGTTCTCGCTCTTGGCGAGCCAGCGCGCCGCCTCGGAGGTCGCGCGCCGCTCGGAAAGCGCGAACACCGACGAGCCGCGCGCGTACGGCTGCACGAAGGCATCGGCGTGGATCGACACGAACAGATCGGCTTTCACGCGCCGCGCCTTCTCCACACGCGCGGCGAGCGATAGGTAATAGTCGCCGTCGCGCGTCAGCACGGCGCGCATGCCTGGCTCGGCATCGACCAGCTTCTTCAGGCGGCGCGCGATCATCAGGGTCACGTTCTTCTCATAGGTGCCGTGGCGTCCCCTCGCGCCGGGATCTTCGCCGCCGTGGCCGGGGTCGATCACGATGGTCGCCAGGCGCGACACCGCGCCCTCCTTGTAGGCCGGCGTCGTCTTGCCGTCCGATTCGATCAGCGTGAGCAGCGGGTCTTCCGCCACGCGCGGATAGATGTCGAGCACCAGCCGGTAGCCGTAGTCCCCGGCCGGCTTGAGCGCGAACACTTGCGGTTTGACCGCGGTCTTGAGATCGAGCACCAGGCGCACGACGCCCGGACGGTTGCGAGCGACGCGCAGTTTTCCGATGTACGGGTCGTCGCTGCTGACCTTGCCCTCCAGGCCGCTCAGCGCGTCGCCGGGCTCGACGCCCTGCAGGTCGAGCACCAGGCGATCCGGGTGCGGGAGGCTGAACAAGTGGAACTTGAGCGGAGCCTTGGATTCCAGCGTGAGGCGCGTGTAGTCGCGCGCCGGCCAGATGCGGGCCGAGGAGACGGAGGTCTCGCCCGCCGCGATCGCCTGCGAGGCCGAGCACTGCAGCGCGAGCGCGCTCAGCCCTGCGACCAGCGCCTCAACGCAGCGACGAGCCAATCGCGTCCGGGTGCCGAGTGCGGCGCGAGGCGTGCGCTGCGCCCGCTGCCGGCAAACGCGAGGCGCACCTCGAGGTCCGGGGGGGCGAGCAGACCGCTCGCCCGCTCCGGCCATTCGATGATGCACGCGGTCGCAGCCGTGAAATATTCCCGAAATCCCGAAGCTTCCCATTCCGATCGATCAGTGAATCGATAGAAATCAAAGTGATACAAGTTTAAGCTCGAAAGCTCATAAAGTTCAACCAGGGAATAGGTCGGGCTCTTGACCCGTCCCGGAAAGCCCAACGCTCTCAGAAGTCCTTGAACGAGCGTCGTTTTTCCTGCTCCGAGGTCGCCGTGAAGGAAGAGCACCCGCCCCGGCGCGATCCCCTCGGCCAGCGCCGCACCCAGGCGGCGGGTCGCCGCCGCGTCCGGCAGGGCAAGCTCTTCGGTCATCATCGGGGTCATGGACTACCAGGCGCTTGGCGCGCGCATCAAGCAGTGGGGTAGCGAACTCGGCTTTCAGGCCGTCGGCATCGCGGATGCCGACCTGGCGCTGGCCGAGGGCCGGCTCGCCGAATGGCTCGCGGCCGGGTGGCACGGCGAGATGGATTATATGGCCCGTCACGCCGGGCTCCGCGCGCGGCCGGCCGAGCTCGTGCCCGGGACGCAGCGCGTCATCAGCTGTCGCATGGACTACGCGGATGCGCTCGAAGACGAGTGGCCTGCGCTCGCGGAAGGACGACGCGCGTACGTGGCGCGCTATGCGCGCGGGCGCGACTATCACAAGCTGTTGCGTACGCGCCTGCAGCGGCTGGCCGATCGCATGCGCGTGGAGGCCGGTGACTTCCGTTACCGTGTGTTTGCCGACTCCGCGCCGGTGATGGAGGTCGAGCTCGCGACGCGCGCGGGCATCGGCTGGCGGGGGAAGCACACGCTGCTGCTTTCGCGCGATGCGGGCTCCTGGTTCTTCCTCGGCGAGATCTACTGCGATCTGCCCCTTCCTATCGACGCGCCGGCCACGGAGCACTGCGGCCGTTGCACGAAGTGCCTGGATATCTGCCCGACCCAGGCGATCCGCGCGCCGTATCGCCTGGACGCGCGGCGCTGCATCTCGTATCTGACGATCGAGCTGAAGGGTGCGATCCCGCCCGAGCTGCGCCCGCTCATCGGTAATCGCGTGTACGGTTGCGACGATTGTCAGCTGGTGTGCCCCTGGAACGGATTCGCCAGGATTTCGCGGGAGGACGACTTCCGCGTGCGCAACGGGCTCGACCGGGCAACGCTGGTCGAACTCTTCGCCTGGAGCGAGCAGGAGTTCGACGTGCGCATGCGCGGCTCGGCGATCCGGCGCATCGGCTACGAGCGCTGGTTGCGCAACCTGGCCGTCGGCCTGGGCAATGCCCCGGGCTCGCCGGAGGTGCTCGCCGCGCTGCGCGCGCGCGCCGACCATTCCTCGGCGCTCGTGCGCGAGCACGTCGCCTGGGCGTTGTCGCGCCATGAGTGACTGGCGGCCGGACGCGCTGCTCGAAGGCTTCGAGGCCAAAACCCTCGAATTCGCGCCCGACTACGACGGCGCGGTGGTGGCGACGCTGGTGCGCCTGCCGGCGGCGCGTACGCCGCGCGGCGCCGTGCTCTACGTGCACGGCTTCGTCGACTACTTCTTCCAGCGCCACATGGCGCTGCGCTTCGCCCAGGAAGGCTATGCCTTCTACGCGCTCGACCTGCGCAAGCACGGCCGCTCCCTGCTGGCGCACCAGCACCCGTGCTATTGCAGGCGGCTGGACGAGTACGATCCCGAGATCAGCCGCGCGCTCGCGGAAATCGGCGAGCCGGTGCTGCTCGCCGGGCATTCGACGGGAGGTCTGATCTGCTCGCTGTATGCGGCGCGCGGCGAGCGTCGCGGGCAGCTGCGCGCACTGTGGCTGAACAGCCCCTTCTTCGAATTCAACGCCCATGGGCTTGCCCGGCTCAAGCTGCGCCTGGCGATCGGCCTGGGTCGACGCAGGCCGTTCCTCAACAATCCGCACGCGCTGCGACCGCAGTACGTGAAGAGCCTGCATCGGGACTATGGCGGCGAGTGGAACTTCGACCTCCGCCTGAAGCCCGTCGAGGGGTTTCCCGCCTACTTCGGCTGGCTCGGCGCGATCGCGGACGCGCACGCGCGCGTGCACGCGGGCCTCGCGCTCGAGCTGCCGGTGCTCGCCATGCACTCCGACGAGGCGGACATCGTGCTCGACTGGCGGCAGGTCGCGCGCTGGAGCCGCACGCTCGGTCAGCGCGTGACCGTGCTCGGCTTCCCCGGCGGGCTGCACGACCTCGTGCTGTCGCGCGCCGAGGTGCGCGAAGAGGTCTTCAGGCAGCTCTTCGCCTGGGCGGAACGAGCCGAAGCGTGACGAGCGTCGCCGCCGCCCAGGCGAGATACAGCGCGGTGAACAGCCGCTCGGGCGCGTCGTAGTAGAGCCATCGCGCCACCCAGCGCGCGACGAAGGACTGCGGCCGCAATCCGCCGCGCAGCAGGTCCTCCCAGATCGTCAGGGGGCATGCGATACCGGCGACCCCTTCGAGCGCGATGATCCCGATCGCCGCCAGGTGAAGATAGCGGAACCAGGGGTTGCGCACCCAGCGCCAGTTCGCCGCGGCACCGAGCCATATCAGCGGCAGGCCGCCGGTGACGAAGGCAGCGATGAGGAAATGCGCGACGAGCAGTGCGTCGGCGGCTATGCCTGGCCCTTCGCTCGAGGGCGCCGGGCGTCGGCGATCCACTCGCTCCAGGATCCGGCGTAAATGCGCGAGCCTGAGAACCCGGCGATCTCCATGGCGAGCAGGTTGTGACAGGCGGCGACGCCCGAGCCGCAGTAGTGCACGACTTCGGCCGGGTCGCGATCGCCCAGGAGCGCGCCGAATTCCTTCCTCAGAACCTCGGGCGCCTTGAACGTGCCATCGGGCGTGAGGTTGTCGCCATTGAAGCGGTTCAGCGCGCCGGGTATGCGCCCCGCGACCGGATCGATCGGCTCGGACTCGCCGCGAAATCGGGCTGGTGCGCGCGCGTCCACGAGCAGCATGCCGGCCGAACCCAGGCGCTGCTCGACGTATTCGACGTCCGCGTGCATGCCGCGCTGCGGGCGGGAGGTGTATTCCACGGGGGCGAAAGCGGGCACTTCGGCGGTGACTGCACGCTCTTCCTCGAGCCACTTGGCGAGTCCGCCGTCGAGCACTGCCACGGTTTCGTGGCCGATCCAGCGCAGCATCCACCACAGGCGCGACGCCATGGCGCCGTTGTTCGCGTCGTAGGCGATCACCGGATCGCGCGGACTCACGCCCTGCCGTCCAAGCCACGCGGCGAAGGCTGCGGGATCGGGCAGTGGGTGCCGGCCGTTCCGCCCGGTCGGGCGGCCCGACAGGTCGCGATCGAGGTGCGCGAACAGCGCGCCGGGAATGTGTGCGTGGGCATACTGCTGCTCGCCGAGATAGGGCTTGGCGAGGTCGTGGCGGCAGTCGAACACGCGCCACTCGGGGTGGCGCGCCAGCTCCGCGGCCGAGACGAGCGCGGAGCGCGCCACGCTAGGCTGCGGCCGGTCGACCCAGGCGCGCGCGCAGCCACTCGTGGAAGTGCACCATCGTGTCTTCCATCGGCGACTGATACGGCCCGGCGTCGTTCAGGCCCTGCTCGTACAGCGCGCGGCGGCCGCGATCGACGCGCGCGCACAGCACGCCGTCCTCGATAGCGGTCTCCCTATAGGCTGCCTGCTCGGCCTCCACGAACTCGCGCTCGAACAGCGCGATCTCCTCGGGGTAATAGAACTCGACCACGTTCGTGGTCAGGGTGGGCGAGCGCGGGATGGCCGTGGAGACCACCAGCACATTCGGGTACCACTCGAGCATGACGTTCGGGTACAGGGTCATCCACAGGGCGCCGTACTTGGGGGTGCGGCCTTCGAGCCGCACCAGGCAGGCGCGCTGCCACGTGTCGTAGACCGGCGTGCCGGGCTTGAGCAGGCCCGCCTTGGCGCCCATCACCTGCAGCGACCAGTTCTCGCCGTACTCGATCCGGAAGTTGCCGACATCGGCGAAGTTCGACAGGCCGGGGTGGAACGGTTCGACGTGATACAGCTCCAGATAGATTTCGAGGAACGTCTTCCAGTTGACCGGGTAGTCCTCGATCTCCACCTTGTCGAGCACGTAGCCCGAGAAATCGAAGTCGGCTGCGACCGGCAGCGCCGCGAGCTCGGCACGCGGGTCGTGCGGGCCGGCGAACAGCAGGCCGTTCCAGCTTGCGAGCTCCGTCGAGGGCAGGCGCACGCAGGGACTCTCGGGGAACTGCGGCGCCCCGAGCAGCTCGCCTTTCAGATCGTAAGTCCAACGGTGCAGCGGACAGACGATGTTCGCGATGTTGCCGCGGCCCTCGAGCATGATCGACTGGCGGTGGCGGCAGACGTTGGACAGCAGCTCGACGCCCGAGTCGTTTCTCACCAGCATCTTGGCGTGATCGAGGTGGGCCAGCGTGTAGTAATCGCCCGGATTCGGCACCATGAGCTCGTGGCCCACGTAGTTCGGGCCCGCCTCGAACACCGCTTTCTTCTCCTGGGCGAAGATTTGCGGATCGAAGTACCAGGCCACCGGCAGCTGCGCGGCGGCGGGCTTGAGCGTGTGGAGCGCGGCGATATCGGACATCCAAGTTCCCGCTGGGAGATGGCCAATTTTAGCGCACGGCGGGTTTGACCGGCTGGCGCGGCGTCGGCTAAGGTTCCGCTTCTTATGAGCAAGTCCCCCCGGCAAAGTTCCTCGGCCGAGGCCACTCCGGTTTCCGAGCTGACGTTCGAAAAGGCGCTCGCTGAGCTCGAGCGCGTCGTCGGCCAGATGGAAGGCGGCAACTTGAGCCTGGAGCAGGCGCTCGCAGCCCACAAGCGGGGGCTGGAGCTGGCGCGTTTTTGCCAGCAGCGGCTGGAGGCCGCGCAGCAGCAGGTCAAGGTGCTCGAAGGCGACGTGCTCAAGCCGCTCGCCCCGGAGGCATCGGAGTCCGGTGACGGCGACTGAGCCCGCGTTCCAGGCCTGGATGGGCGACATCCAGGCGCGCATGGAGGAGGTGCTTGCGCGCGTGCTGCCGACGCCGCACGTCGCGCCCGCTCGCCTGCACGAAGCGATGCGCTACGCCACGCTCGGCGGCGGCAAGCGCGTGCGGCCGCTGCTTGCCTTCGCCGCCGGGGAAATCAGCGAGGCGGCGCCCGAGCGGGTGGAGATCGCCGCCGCGGCGGTCGAATTGATGCACGCCTATTCGCTGGTGCACGACGACCTGCCGTGCATGGACGACGACGTCCTGCGGCGCGGCAAGCCGACGGTGCACGTGGAATTCGATGAGGCCACCGCGTTGCTCGCGGGGGACGCGCTGCAGGCGCTCGCTTTCCAGCTGATCGCGGAGCACGCGCTCGCCGACGATGCGGCGACGCAGCTCGAGATGGTCAAGGCGCTCGCGGCGGCTGCCGGCTCGCGCGGCATGGCAGGCGGCCAGGCGATCGACCTCGAGTCGACCGGTAAGTCGCTCGCGCTGGCGGAGCTCGAGTTCATGCACATCCACAAGACCGGGGCGCTGATCCGCGCCGCTGTGTTCGCGGGCGTGGCCTGCGGCTCGCGCCTTGCGGCCGAAAGCGGCGCGAAGCTCGACCGCTACGCCAAATGCATCGGTCTCGCATTTCAGGTGGTCGACGATGTGCTCGACGCCGAGGCGAGCACCGCGACGCTCGGCAAGACCACTGGCAAGGACGCGAAGCAGGGCAAGCCGACCTACGTTCCGGCGCTCGGCGTCGCGGGCGCGCGCGCCCGCGCGGAGGCGCTGCGGCAGGAAGCGCACGCAGCCCTCACCGGCTTCGACGCGCGCGCGCGGCGGCTGCGCGAGCTGGCCGATTTCATCGTGACGAGGAAATTCTGATGGTTGCCGTGACCGGTGCGCCGGGCGAGCTGCCGCGCGAACGCGGCGAGGCCAGGGCGCAGGACTACAATCCTTCCATGTACGAGCTGCTGCGGACGATCGACGACCCCGCCGCGCTGCGCCTGCTGGAGCGCAAGCACCTCAAGCAGCTCGCCGACGAGCTGCGCGCGTACGTGCTCGATTCAGTCTCCAAGACCGGCGGCCACCTGTCGTCGAATCTCGGCACGGTCGAATTGACGATCGCGCTGCACTACGTGTTCGACACGCCCGAGGACCGCATCGTATGGGACGTCGGCCACCAGACCTATCCGCACAAGATCCTCACCGGTCGGCGCGATCGGATGCACACGCTGCGCCAGCTGGGCGGCATCTCGGGCTTCCCGCGGCGCAGCGAGTCGCCCTACGACACCTTCGGCACCGCGCACTCCTCGACTTCGATCTCTGCGGCGCTCGGCATGGCGGTCGCCTCGAAGATGCAGGGCGAGCCGCGGCGCGCCATCGCGGTGATCGGCGACGGCGCGATGTCGGCCGGGATGGCCTACGAGGCGATGAACAACGCCGGGGCGATGGATGTCGACCTGCTGGTGATCCTGAACGACAACGAGATGTCGATCTCGCCGCCCGTGGGGGCGCTGACCAACTATCTCGCGCGACTGCTGTCGGGGCGCATCTATTCCACCGCACGGCGCGCGAGCGAGCACATCCTGAAGCGCGTTCCGGGGTTCTGGGAGCTGGCGCGTCGCGCGGAGGAGCACTTCAAGGGCATGGTGACGCCGAGCACGCTGTTCGAGGAATTCGGTTTCAACTACATCGGGCCGATCGACGGCCATGACCTCGACGCGCTGATACCGACGCTCGCCAACATCAAGAAGCTCAAGGGGCCGCAGTTCCTGCACGTCGTGACGCGCAAGGGGCAGGGCTACAAGCTCGCCGAGGAGGATCCGATCGCGTATCACGGCCCGGGCAAGTTCGATCCCGCCTTGGGCCTGAAGAAGACTTCCGGAGGGCGCGCGACCTACAGCCAGATCTTCGGCGAGTGGCTTTGCGACATGGCGGAGATCGATCCGCGGCTGGTCGCGATCACTCCCGCGATGCGCGAGGGTTCGGGCATGGTGGAGTTCTCGGAGAAGTTTCCCGGGCGCTACTTCGACGTCGGCATCGCCGAGCAGCATGCGGTCACCTTCGCCGCGGGGCTCGCCTGCGAAGGCGCGAAGCCGGTGGTGGCGATCTACTCGACCTTCCTGCAGCGCGGCTACGACCAGCTGATCCACGACGTCGCGATCCAGAACTTGCCGGTGGTGTTCGCGCTGGACCGCTCTGGGCTGGTGGGCGGCGACGGCGCCACGCACAACGGAGCCTTCGACTACGCGTACCTGCGCACCGTGCCGAACCTGACGGTGATGGCGCCCGCCGACGAGAACGAGTGCCGGCAGATGCTGTATACCGCGTTCACGCTCAACGGGCCGGCCGCGGTGCGCTATCCGCGCGGCAGCGGCCCGGGTGTCGCGCCGGTGAAGGCGATGCAGGCGCTGCCCGTGGGCCGCGGCGAGCTGCGCCGCGAGGGGCGGCGCATCGCGCTGCTCGCGTTTGGCGCGATGCTGGGGCCGGCGCTGGAGGCAGCGCCGGTACTCGACGCCACGGTCGCCAACATGCGCTTCGTCAAGCCGCTCGACCGGGAACTCCTGCGGCGTCTGGCCGAGACGCACGAGCTGCTGGTGACGATCGAGGAGCACGCGGTCATGGGTGGCGCCGGCGGTGCAGTGTGCGAGGCGCTGGCGGACATGACGCTCGAGCCGCGCTTGCTGCTGCTGGGGCTGCCCGACCGGTTCATCGACCATGGCGATCACGCGGCGCTGCTCGCTTCGGTCGGGCTGGATGCGGCGGGGATAGTGAAATCGGTGCGGGCCGTAATACCCGAGTAAATCAGTCGGGTGTAAACTGGCGCCATGAAATCGAGAGACCTGTACAACATCCCCGACGTCCAGGCGAGCGCCGACACCCGCAAGTTGGCGATCGACCGGGTCGGTGTCAAAGCGATCCGGCACCCGATGCGCATCCAGGAGCGCTCGGGCGGAGTGCAGCATACCGTGGCGACGTTCAACATGTACGTCGGCCTGCCCCACCATTTCAAGGGCACGCACATGTCGCGCTTCGTCGAGATCCTGGAAGGCGAACGCGAGATCACCGTCGAATCCTTCCAGGCCATGCTGAAGGAGATGGTCGAGCGGCTCGAAGCCGAAGAAGGCCTGATCGAGATGAGCTTCCCATACTTCATCGAGAAGGCAGCGCCGGTCTCGCGCGTCAAGAGCCTGATGGACTACGAAGTCAGCTTCATCGGCGAGATCCGCAAGAAGCGGCAATCCTTCACCATGAAGGTGCTGGTGCCGGTCACCAGCCTGTGTCCGTGCTCGAAGAAGATCTCCGAGCGCGGTGCGCACAACCAGCGCTCGCACGTTACGGTGAGCGCGCGCCTAAACGCCTTCGTCTGGATCGAGGAGATCGTTGACCTGGTGGAGAAGCAGGCGTCGAGCGAGCTGTATGGACTGCTCAAGCGTCCGGACGAGAAGTTCGTCACCGAGCGCGCGTACGACAATCCGAAGTTCGTCGAGGACATGGTGCGCGACGTGGCCGCGGTGCTGAACCTCGACGAGCGCATCGAGGCCTACGTGGTCGAGTCGGAGAACTTCGAGTCGATCCACAATCACAGCGCCTACGCTCTCATCGAGAAGGACAAGTCGCACGAGCACTGAGAAGCGCGCGGTGCCCTCGCGGTGGCGCGCCATGTTCGCTGCAGTGCTCGCCCTCTCCGGCATGACAGCCAGCGACGCGCAAACCGATAACGCCTCCCGGCGGGCGCACATGGTCGCCGAGGTCGAGGCCCTGTACGCCGAAACGCGTGCCGAGACCGGGCTCGCCGCGATGTCGCCGGCGGTGCGCACGGCGCTCGGCAAGGTGGAGCGCCATCGCCTCGTGCCGCCCGAGCTCGCGCGCGAGGCCTATCGCAACCATCCTCTGCCGATCGGCGAAGGGCAGACGATCTCGCAGCCCTACATCGTCGCGCTGTCGACCGACCTGATCGACCCGAAGCCCGGACAGGTAGTCCTCGAGGTCGGCACCGGCTCGGGCTACCAGGCGGCGGTGCTGGCCGAGATCGTGCGGCAGGTGTACTCGATCGAGATCGTTCCCTCGCTCGCGCGCAGCGCGCAGGCGCGCCTCGCCGAGCTCGGTTATCGCAACATCGAGGTGCGCATCGGCGACGGTTACGCCGGCTGGCCGGAGAAGGCGCCGTTCGACGGCATTATCGTCACCGCGGCGGCGCCGCGCGTGCCGCCCGCGCTGGTCGAGCAGCTCAAGCCGGGCGGCAAGATGGTGATCCCGGTCGGTGGCCAGTGGGGCGTTCAGGAACTCGAGGTGATCACGCGGCGCGCCGACGGCGGGTACGACCGCAAGAGCGTGCTGCCGGTGCGCTTCGTGCCGCTGGTGCCAGGCAAGTAGCGCCGCGCTAGTAGCGGCGGATGAGAACCATCGACTGGCCGTCGCGCTGCATCTCGACTCGGTTCAGGAAGCTCATGCCGAGCAACGCGATGTCCAGACCCTGCTCGAGCACCACGCCGTCCACGTTGGTCAGGTTGATGCCGCCGACCTTCACCTGGTCGAACTTGACTCGGTAGGCGATCGCGTTTCCGCCTGCCGTCTGGATGATGCCGCGCGGGCCCTTGCGGTAGTCGATTCCCAGGCGGTTTGCGTCGCGCGCCGGCAGCGCCACCATCGATGCGCCGGTGTCGACGAGGAACCTTACCGGACCGCCGTCTACGCTGCCGTCGGCGAAGAAGTGGCCGCGCGCGTCGGCGGCGAGCGTGATTCTCTCGCGGTCTCCCGAGGGCGAGCCGCTCGCATACTGGCCGAGGAGCAGCGTGAGGCGCCTGCCGTCGATCTCCACGAGCGCCTGCTTCTCCTCCACTGCGAGTACGTTCACCCCTTGCGCGCTGCGACCGAGGCGCACCGTGGTCGGCCGGCCGCCGTCGATCTGCAGGACGGCCGCCTTGCCGGGGAATACGCCGACGAGGGTGACATCGGTCGCATGCGCGGGCGGCGCTAGAAGCAGGCCGACGAGGCCAATACAATAAGCGCGAAAATAAGCGCCTTTCATGCTCTCCCCGATATGAAGCCCGTCGCCATTTTGAGGCACGCCGCGAGCGAAGGGCCAGGACATTTCGCAAGCTTTCTCGATGCGCGCGCGATCCCCTGGCGACTGGTGGCGATCGATGCGGGCGACGCCGTGCCGAAGAACGCCGCACGCTTCAGCGGGCTTGCACTCATGGGCGGGCCGATGAGCGTGAACGACGAGCTGCCGTGGATCGCGCGCGTCGTCGAACTCATTCGCGACGCCGTGCGCCGCGATGCGCCCGTGCTCGGACATTGCCTCGGCGGTCAGTTGATCTCCAAGGCGTTCGGCGGCACGGTCGGGCCGGCTGCGGCGAAGGAAATCGGCTGGGGAAGAGTGGAGGTCGCCGACAACGCCGTCGCGCGCGACTGGTTCGGCGAGCACCAGTCGTTCGAGGCCTTCCACTGGCATGGTGAGGCTTTCAGCATCCCGCCGGGGGCGACGCGCGTGCTCGGCAGCGCTCTGTGCGCGAACCAGGGATTCGCGCTCGGCAAGCATGTGGGCCTTCAATGCCATGTCGAGATGACCTCTGACATGGTGCGCGGCTGGTGCGATCTTGGGCGCGCAGAGATCGAGGCGAGCGCGGCGAGTCCTGGCGTGCAGCGGCCCGAGACGATCCTGCAGGGGCTCGAGCAGCGCATCGCGGCGCTGCACGAAGTGGCGGACGTGATCTACGAGCGCTGGAGCGAGCGGCTCAGTCGCGGAAGTTGATGAACTGCAACGGCTGGTCGGTGACCTTGGCGCGCACCAACTGGATTGCCGCCTGTAGCTCGTCCTTCTTGGCGCCCGCCACGCGCAGCGCGTCGCCCTGGATCGATGCTTGCACCTTGAGCTTCGAATCCTTGATCAGCTTGACGATCGACTTGGCCTTCTCTTGGGCGATCCCGGTCTTCACCGTCAGCGCGCGCTTGACCTTGTCGCCGGAGATCTTCTCGAGAGCGCCGAGCTCCAGGCAGCGTACGTCGATGTTGCGCTTGGTCATGCGCGCGCGCAGCACGTCCAGCACCTGGCCGAGCTTGAACTCGTCATCGGCGAACGCGGTGAGCTGAAGCTCGTTCTGCTCGATGCGCGCGTCCGAGCCCTTGAAGTCGAAGCGGTTCGAGATTTCCCGGTTCGCCTGTTCGAGCGCGTTCTTCACTTCCTGCTTGTCTACCTGCGAGACGATGTCGAACGACGGCATGCCGGGCTCCGGTCTAGTTGCGGTTCAGGCGCTCCAGGTCAGCGACCCAGCGCCGGGTGGTGGCCTTGATCCAGTCGACGTCCTCGGGCGAGTCGTAGCCGCTGAACACCGAAAGGTTCAAGGCCTTGCCCTTGAGGAGCAGGAGGGTGGACGTCGAGATCGCGTAGCGCGAAGGCTCCTTCCTGTCGAACAGCCGCTCGATCACGCCGGGTTGGCGAAGCGGCGGAAGGCGCATGCCCTGCAGCAGCGATACCATGGTGGTGCCGTGGTGCAGCTCGGCGAGCAGCGCGGTCTGTCCGGCCGGCTGCCGCTCGAGATAAGCAGGATAATTTTCGTCCGGCGCCGCCGGCCCCACGCCGCGCAGGGCGTCGGCGACGAGCTGGCTGAACTGGGTGGTCGATACCTGCTGGTCGACCAGGTCGCGCGGCGTGACGACGATCATGTAGCGGCGATAGAGCGGCGTGTCGCCCTGCGAAAAGGCGCGCAGGTCACTGTCGCTGATGGCGAACAGCAGGATCTTGTTCGAGGCGGACGTGAGCGACTCGCCCATCTCCTGCAGGCGCGGCGATCCGGTGAAGCTGGTGTCGGCGAACCCGGGGGGCGCGTCGAGCCCGAGGCGCGTGCCGCCAAGCTGAACCGCGAACGGCGCCGCCCACGCCGGCGCAGCGGCGAGCAGCAGGGCCGCGAGCCAGGCGCGCATGCTCAGCGGCGCTTCCTGCCCAGCCTGGCCGCGATGCGCAGGCGCAGCGCGTTCAGGCGGATGAATCCGGCGGCGTCCGCCTGGTTGTAGGCGCCCCGGTCGTCCTCGAAGGTGGCGATCGACGGGTCGAACAGCGAGTCCTTCGAGCTGCGCCCGGTGACCAGCACTGTCCCCTTGTAGAGCTTGAGGCGCACCGTGCCGTTCACGTTCGCCTGCGAGGCGTCGATCAGCCCCTGCAGCAGCCTGCGCTCCGGGCTGAACCAATAGCCGTTGTAAATCATGCGCGCGTAGCGCGGCATCAGGTCGTCCTTGAGCGCCAGCACTTCGCGGTCGAGCGTGATCGACTCGATGGCGCGGTGCGCCTTGAGCATGATGGTGCCGCCGGGCGTCTCGTAACAGCCGCGGCTCTTCATGCCGACGTAGCGGTTCTCGACGATGTCGAGCCGCCCCACGCCGTGCCGGCCGCCGATCGCGTTCAGCCTGGTGAGCACCTGCGCGGGGGTCATCTTGCGGCCGTTCACCGCGACGATGTCGCCGCGACGGTATTCGAGCTCGACGTGCTCCGGCCGGCCGGGCGCCTTTTCGGGCGACACGGTGATGCGCCACATCGACTCCTCGGGCTCGAAATCCGGGTCCTCGAGGACGCCGCCCTCGTACGAGATATGCAGCAGGTTCGCGTCCATCGAATAGGGCGCGCCCCCTCTGCGCTTCTTGAAGTCGACCGGAATGCCGTGCTTGTCCGCGTAGGCGAGCAGCTTCTCGCGCGACAGCAGGTCCCACTCGCGCCACGGAGCGATGATGCGCACGTCCGGCATCAGCGCGTACGCGCCGAGCTCGAAGCGCACCTGATCGTTGCCCTTGCCCGTGGCGCCGTGCGAGATCGCGTCGGCGCCGGTGCGGCGCGCGATCTCGACTAGGTGCTTGGCGATCAGCGGACGCGCGATCGAGGTGCCGAGCAGGTACTCGCCCTCGTACACCGCGTTGGCGCGGAACATCGGATAGACGAAATCGCGCACGAACTCTTCGCGCAGATCCTCCACGAAGATGCTCTGCACGCCGAGTTGCTTCGCCTTGCGGCGCGCGGGTGCGAGCTCCTCGCCCTGGCCGATGTCGGCCGTGAACGTCACGACCTCGCAGCCGTACTCGTCCTGCAGCCACTTGAGGATTACCGAAGTATCGAGCCCGCCGGAATAGGCGAGCACCACTTTTCCGACGCGCTGCTTGCTCTGCTTGGCCATCACCCTTTCACTCTACCTAATAACAGGAATTCCATGAGCGCCTTCTGCGTATGCAAACGGTTTTCGGCTTCGTCCCACACCACGCTCTGCGCGCCGTCGATCACCTCGGCCGCCACCTCCTCGCCGCGGTGGGCGGGCAGGCAGTGCATGAACAGGGCCCCGGGCTTCGCCGCGCGCATCATCTCCGCGTCGACCTGCCAGTCCTGGAAATCGCGCTTGCGCTCGGCGTCCTCGGATTCCATCCCCATGCTCGTCCAGACGTCGGTCGTCACCAGGTCCGCCCCGCGGGCCGCGGCCATCGGGTCGCGGAACTCCTCGTAGTGATCGGTGCCGTACAGCCCGGCGCGCTCGGGCTCGACCTCGTAGCCCGGGGGCGTCGAGACGTGCACGTTGAAGCCGAACACCTCGGCGGCCTGCAGCCAGGTATTGCACACGTTGTTCGAGTCGCCGATCCAGGCCACCGTGCGCCCCGCGATCGAGCCGCGGTGCTCGATGAAGGTATAGATGTCGGCCAGGATCTGGCAGGGGTGGTACTCGTTCGTCAGCCCGTTGATCACCGGGACGCGCGAGTGGCGCGCGAACCGTTCGAGGATCTCCTGCTCGAAGGTCCTGATCATGACGATGTCGCACATGCGCGAGATGACCTGGGCGGCGTCTTCCACCGGCTCGCCGCGGCCGAGCTGCGAGTCCCGCGTGCTGAGGAAGATCGCCGCACCGCCGAGCTGGTGCATGCCCGCCTCGAACGACAGCCGCGTGCGCGTGGACTGCTTCTCGAAGATCATCGCCAGCGTGCGGTCGGCGAGCGGCCAGTAGCGTTCGTAGCGCTTAAAGCGCTCCTTGATCCAGCGGGTACGCGCGAACAGGTGCTCGTACTCGTCGAGCGTGAAATCGTTGAACTGCAGGTAGTGGCGCACGCCCATAGCGCTGGGGTCAGCGGGCGGCGGCCTGCTGGGGAGTCGCCTCGCGCGCGAGAAAGGCCTTGACGAGCGGCGCCAGGCGGGCGACCGCCTCGCGTCCTTCGGCTTCGCTTATGACCATGGGAGGCAGCAGTCGCACGACGCTGTCGGCGGTGACGTTGATCACCAGCCCGGCGTCGAGCGCCGCGCGCGACAGCTCGCCGCACGGGCGGTCGAGCTGCACGCCGATCATGAGGCCCATGCCGCGGATCTCGATCACGCCCGGTACCCCGCCGAGGGACGCCGCGAGCTCTGCGCGCATCAGCTGGCCGACGCGCTCTGCATTCGCGAGCAGCCCCTCCTCGCGCATCGCATCCAAAGTCGTGACCACCGCCGTACAGGCGAGCGGGTTGCCGCCGAAGGTGGAGCCGTGGTTGCCGGCCTTGAGCACGCCCGCGGCGCGGCCGCCCGCCACGCACGCGCCCACCGGCACGCCCGAGCCCAGGCCTTTCGCGAGCGGCACGACCTCGGGGACGATGCCCGCGTGCTGATAGACGAACCACTTTCCGGTGCGCCCCAGCCCGCATTGCACTTCGTCCAGCATCAGCAGCCACTCGTGGCGGTCGCACAGTTCGCGCAGCCCGCGGAGATAGTCCATCGAGGCCACATTGATGCCGCCCTCGCCCTGGATCGGCTCGACCAGCACCGCGACCACGTTGCGGTTGATCTCGGCGATCCGCTGCACCGCCGCGAGATCGTTGTACGGCGCGCGCACGAAGCCGGACACCAGTGGCTCGAAGCCCGCCTGCACCTTGCGGCTGCCGGTGGCCGACAGCGTCGCGAGCGTGCGGCCGTGGAACGAATTCTCCATGACCACGATCGCCGGCTCCTGTACGCCGCGCTCGTGTCCGTACTTGCGCGCGATCTTGATCGCCGCCTCGTTCGCTTCGCAGCCCGAGTTGCAGAAGAACACTTCGTCCAGGCCGGTGATCTCCGCGATGCGGTCCGCGGCGGCCTCCTGCACCGGGATGCGGAAAAGATTGGAGGTGTGCAGCACGCGCCCGACCTGCTCGGCGAGGGCGCGCACGAGCTTCGGATGGGCGTGCCCAAGGGTGCTCACCGCGATGCCGGCCAGCGCATCGAGGTACTTCTTGCCCGATTCGTCCCACAGCCACACGCCTTCGCCGCGGACGAAGGCCACTGGCTGGCGGGCATATGTGTTCATGACATGCGACATCTGGCACCCCCAAATGCAAAACGGCGGCATGCGCCGCCGTCACTCTCGATCGGCAAATGCTAGCACAGGGCTTCGGCCCCGGTCACCCTATGCTGCGCAGCGATTTTTCCTCGGCCGCGGTGAGCACCCGCAGGCAGGGCAGGTAGCCCTCGTAGACGATGCCGTGCAGCTCGGTGCGCTTGTGCGAGCGCAGAAGCTCGCCCAGAAAGTTCGCGACCTCCGAGGTGATCAGCTGGCCCGGCACGAGCACCGGGATGCCCGGGGGGTACGGCACGATCTGGTCGGCGCAGACCCGCCCGACGAGCGCCTTGCTGACGCGCTCGCGCTCGTCGAGCAGCGGCACCAGCTGACCGCCGCAGTAGTAGGCGTCGCGCGGCAGATACCGCAGCCGCGTGAACCCGGGGACCTCGAGCGTGCGCACCAGGCGTCGCGGCGCGCGGCGCTCGCGCGCGATGCGCATCAGCGCGTCGTAAAGGCGCGACACCTTGGAGCGGGTCGTGCCGATGGTCAGCAGCAGCGTGA
>JBLMWT010000142.1:0-24306 GCA_050257375.1 Sphingomonadaceae bacterium | reverse complement strand
TCACGCTGCCGCGGCGCGCCGCCGCGCAATCCACGGACATGCCGGACAGTCTTACCTATCGCGACGCGGGCGTCGATATCGATGCGGGTGACGCGCTTGTAGAGGCGATCAAACCCCTGGCCAAGCGGACTATGCGTCCCGAGGTCCTGGCCGGCATCGGTGGATTCGGCGCGCTGTGCGAGATCCCCAAGAAGTACCGACATCCCGTGCTCGTGACGGGAACGGACGGCGTCGGCACCAAGCTCAAGCTCGCATTCGCGTTCGGGCGTCACGACACGGTGGGGATCGACCTCGTGGCGATGAGCGTCAACGACGTGCTCGTGCAGGGTGCAGAGCCGCTGTTTTTCCTCGATTATTTCGCCTGCGGACGGCTCGATCCGCGAGTCGCTGCGGAAGTGATCGGCGGGATCGCGCGCGGCTGCGAGTTCGCCGGCTGCGCGCTGATTGGCGGCGAAACCGCGGAAATGCCAGGGATGTACGCCGATGGCGAGTACGATCTCGCCGGCTTCTGCGTCGGCGTGGTCGAACGCGAGCAGATCCTGGATGGCCGCACGATCGCAGCGGGCGACGCAGTGATCGGGATCGCCTCGAGCGGCGCGCATTCGAACGGTTACTCGCTCATTCGCAAGATTCTGGAGCGCGCCAAGCCGGACCTGGATGCCGACCTGGGCGGAGCGCCTCTGCGCCAGGCGCTGCTCGCGCCGACGCGCATCTATGTGAAGCCGGTGCTTTCGCTCATGCGGCAGCAACCTATCAAGGGGCTGGCGCATATCACGGGCGGAGGCATCGTTGGAAACGTGCCGCGCATCCTGCCGCCGGGCCTGCGTGCCGCCATACGCGCTGCGGCCTGGCCGCGACCGCCGTTGTTCGCCTGGCTGAAAGAGTTGGGCGGCGTGAGCGAGGAGGAAATGTACCGCGTATTCAATTGCGGCATCGGTATGGTCGGCGTGGTCGCCCGGGAAGATGCAGCGTCCGCCGTGAGGCTGCTTGAAGCGGCGGGCGAGACGGCGTACGAAATCGGGGTCATCGAGACGTGCGCGCCGGACGAGCCGCAAGCGACCGTGGTTTAGCGCGATCCCCGGCGCGCAAGGTAGATTCCCGCGAGGACTACGGCACCGCCCGCGATCTGCAGCGGCGCGAGGCGTTCGCCTAGCAGCACCCAGGCGAAGCCCGCGGCCATGACCGGCTGCAATAGCAGGCTCACGGAAGAGAAGGCAGCGGGCAGCGACGCAAGAGAGTAGGCGATCAACCCCTGTCCGGCTGAATGCGAGATGAGCGCCAGCCCGACGAGTTTCAGCCAGCCGCTGCTCGAGTGGGGAAGGAACGGTTCGCCAGAAGCGAGCGCCACGGGAAGCAGGATGAGCGCGGAGAGGCTGCTGGTGACCGCCATCAGGTGCACGGTCGTCGCACCGCGGTCGCGCAGGCTTTTCACCGCCAGCAGGTACCAGGCATAGAAAGCGGCGGTGACGACGCCGAGAGCGTCGCCGGTCAGCCCGGTGGAGGACGTAGTAATGCTGGCACGCACCAGTAGCGCCACCCCGGTCAGCGCGGCCGCAAGCCCCGTAAGGAACAGCCCGCTCGGCCGGTGTCGCCAGATCAGCCACGCGGCCAGGGTGACGAAAATCGACGCGAGGTTCGCGAGCAGCGTGGAATTCGCGACCGAGGTCAGCTTGATCGACGTGTGCCAAAAGGTCAAATCGCCGGCAAAGGCAAACCCCGCCGCGACGAGCATGGGCCAAAGCGATTGTGCTGACCGGGTATCGACCGAGCGGGGCGCGAGCAGGCGCGCCACCCAGAGCGCCGGGACCGCGATCGCCACGCGCCAGAAAGCGGTGGGCGTGGGACCTGCCTCCGACACGCGCACGAAGATCGGCGACAGTGCAATGCACGTTGCGCCGAGCATGAGGGCCACGAGCGCAATGCCCGGCGCAGCACGGCTGGCGATGGCGGATGGTGCTTGCATGGGGTCGTGGATGATAACCGCAGCGCACGAGATCTTGCGCGCCGCAATGCGGTGCTAAAATTTTTCTCGCTCATGGCCGCGCCGCGCTTCGTCCACCTTCGATTGCACAGCGAGTATTCGGTGACGGACGGGATCGTTCGCATCGACGAGGCCGTGGCGCGCGCCGCGAGCGACGGCATGCCGGCCCTCGCGATCACCGACGCGGCGAACTTCTTCGGCATGGTGAAGTTCTACAAGGCGGCGCGCGGTGCCGGCGTCAAGCCCATCATCGGTGCGGATTGCTGGATACAGAACGAAGCGGACCGGGAGAAGCCATTCCGGATGGTGCTCTTGTGCGCGTCGCACGTCGGCTACCTGAGGCTGTCGGAACTGCTGTCGCGCGCTTGGCTGAAGAACCAGCACCGGGCGCGCGCCGAGGTGAGTCGCTCGTGGCTCGAGGAACTCGGCACCGAGGGTCTGATCGCTCTTTCCGGCGGGGCGTCGGGCGATCTCGGCCAGGCGCTTCTTGCGGGTAGCACCGACCTGGCAGAAAGGGTCGCCCGACAGTGGGCGAGCCTGTTTCCGGGCCGCTTCTACGTGGAGCTGCAGCGTGCCGGCCTGCCTCAGGCCGAAACGCTGGTGACGCGCTCGGTTGAACTGGCGGCGCGCCTCGACCTTCCCGTCGTGGCGACCCATCCGGTTCAGTTTCTCACGCCGGAGGACTATAAGGCGCACGAGGCGCGCGTCTGTATTGCGCAAGGCTACGTCCTCGGCGACAGGCGGCGTCCGCGCCTATTCACGGCCGAGCAGTACTTCAAATCGCAGGCCGAGATGTCGCAGCTCTTCGCAGACGTTCCCCAGGCGCTCGAGAACTCGGTGGAAATCGCGCGCCGCTGCAATCTCGAGATCGAGCTGGGCAAGAACCGCCTACCGGCATTTCCGACGCCCCCGGGGATCACGCTTGAACAGTATTTGCGTGGTCAGGCGGAAGCGGGGCTTGAGAGGCGCCTGGCGATGCTCTATCCCGATCAAGCCGCGCGCTTAGATCGGGCAGCGCGATACCGTGAGCGCCTGGGCTTCGAGCTGGAAACGATCGTGCACATGGGCTTCGAGGGTTACTTCCTGATCGTTGCCGACTTTATCAACTGGGCGAAATCGAATGGAGTGCCTGTCGGTCCCGGGCGTGGTTCGGGTGCCGGCTCGCTGGTTGCCTACTCGCTCGGAATCACCGACCTGGACCCGCTCAAATACGACCTGCTGTTTGAGCGCTTCCTCAATCCGGAGCGCGTATCGATGCCGGATTTCGACATCGATTTTTGCCAGGACGGACGCGACAAGGTCATCAACTACGTGCGCACGCGCTACGGCGAGCAGAGCGTCTCCCAGATCGCGACCTTCGGCACCATGGCCGCACGCGCCGTCGTGCGCGATTGCGGCAGGGTGCTCGACCTGGGTTACAACTTCTGCGACCAGATCGCCAAGCTCATTCCTGTGCAGCCCGGCAAGACGATTACTTTGCAGGATGCGCGCGAGATGGAGCCGCTGCTCGCCGAGCGCGAGCGCAAGGAGGACGAAGTGCGTGAGCTTCTGGAGCTCGGCGGCAAGCTGGAAGGTCTGACGCGCAACGTGGGTATGCACGCGGGCGGGGTGCTGATTGCTCCCGGCAGGCTCACCGACTTCTGTCCTCTTTATGCGGCCGAAGGCACGTCGAACGTCATCTCGCAGCTCGATAAGGACGATGTCGAGGCGGTCGGCCTCGTAAAGTTCGATTTCCTGGGCCTGACCACGCTTACGGTTCTCGATTGGGCCGAACGCTACGTTCAAGCGCTCGGCGGCGAGGATTTCGCTCTCGATCGCATCCCGCTGGACGACCGTAGCACCTACGCGCTGCTTGCGTCGGGCAACACGACGGCGGTGTTCCAGCTGGAATCACGCGGCATGCGCGACCTCATCAAGCGTGCGCGGCCGGACCGGTTCGAGGACATCATCGCGCTCGTCGCGCTCTACAGGCCGGGGCCGATGGATCTGATACCGGACTACATCGCACGCAAGCACGGCCAGCAGCGAGTCGAGTACCTCGATCCGCGCCTTGAGCCGATCATCGGGCCGACGTACGGCGTCATGGTCTACCAGGAACAGGTGATGCAGATCGCGCAAGTGATCGGCGGGTACACGCTGGGGGGCGCGGACCTTTTGCGCCGCGCCATGGGCAAGAAGAAGCCCGAGGAGATGGCGCAGCATCGTGACATCTTCGTAGCGGGCGCCGAGAAGGGCGGACTCTCGCGCGGCCGCGCGACGCAACTCTTCGACCTCATGGAGAAGTTCGCCGGCTACGGCTTCAACAAGTCGCATGCGGCCGCGTACGCTCTCATCGCCTACCAGACGGCGTACCTGAAGGCTCATCACGCCTCGGCCTTTATGGCGGCCAACTTGTCCGCGGTCATGGACGACACGGACAAGGTTCGCGGGCTCTACGACGATAGCGTCGCAAACGGGCTCTCGGTATTGCCGCCGGACGTGAACTCATCTGCATACCGTTTTTTCCCGGTCGACGCCAGGACCATCCGCTACGGGCTGGGCGCGATTCGGGGCGCGGGTGAGTCGGCCGCGATGGAGATCATTCGCGCGCGCGAGTCGGGACCATTCCGCGATTTGTTCGATTTCTGCAGACGAGTCGATAAGCGCGTGGTGAATCGCCGCGCGATCGAAGCGCTGGTGCGGGCGGGCGCGTTCGATTCGCTCGAAGAGAACCGGGCCCGTGGGCTAGCGAGCGTCGGCCGCGCTATGGAGGGCGCCGAACAGGCGGAGAGGCAGGCCGCGCAAGTAAGTCTTTTCGGCGAAGCTGAGGCGGCGCGCGGTCCGGAGCTGACCATGGTCGAAGCGAAGCCGTGGGATCGCAGGCAAAAGCTGACGGAGGAGAAGTCGGCGCTTGGTTTCTGCCTTTCGGGCCATCTGTTCTCGGTATACGAGCGCGACCTGGCCGGCTTTCCGCGCGTGGCGCTTGCGCGCGTTCAGCCGTCGGAGGGGCGCGTCTGGCTGGCGGGCGTCGTCGCGGCCGCGCGCAGCCAGATGACGCGTCGTGGCCGCATGATGGTCGTAACCCTCGACGACGGCAGCGCGCAGCTTGAAATAACAGTCTTCAACGAGCTTTTCGAAAAGTGCCGGGATAAGCTGAAGGAGGATGCCTTGCTGGTGGTGCACGGCAAGGCCCAACGCGACGACTTTTCCGGAGGAGTGCGAGTGACGGCGGAGGAGCTGCTCGATCTCGCGGGAGTACGGGAACGCTTCGCAGCGCGGCTGCGTATCGAAATGAATGGCCAGGCAGATGCCAGGCGGCTTGCGCAGCTGCTGGCGCCGTTCCGCTCGGACGGCGACGGCAGCTGTCCCGTGCTGGTGCACTACGAGAATGGCGTCGCATCCTGCGACGTCGCGCTGGGCGAGGACTGGCGCGTCCGCCCGTCGAACGAGTTGCTCGAGCAGTTGGCTGCCTGGCTTACTCCCGAAAACGTGCACCTGGTGTACGCAAACGCAGCCTAGCTGTCTCGCGACCAGCGCACCGGGCATAAGTCCCTGATCAGCAGTCCCCGGTAGTGCCGATACCATGGATTGTCCAGACGGTCCTCGGGATCGCGGCGCCTTTTCTCCGCGATCAGGGACTTCAGCTCTGGATAGCAGGCTTCGGTCTGCTCGCGCGAGGCATGAAACGTGCTGGCTATCGGAAAGCTGCCCCCAGCGGCGAGCGCGACGTCGATCAGCTCGCGCCGCAGCTGGACGGCGCGGACGCTCCCCCCGATCGCCGGCGGCACCGCGAGCCGCAATGTGACCTCGGCGCTCTCGCGCCGTGCCCAGCGAAGCTGGGTTTCGTCCTCCGGAAGAATGCGGCGCACGCGCATGCTGAGGATCGGTATGCGCCAATCCGCACAGCGCTCGCGCACCTGCACCAGCACAGCGTCCAATTCCTGCGGGGGCACGAGCAAGCCGAGCGCGCACTGCTCGCCGCCGTTCACCTCGGCTGGCATTTCGAGGATCGCCGGAGGCCTTGACTCGCGCGCACTGCGCACAAGCGAGTCGACCCTCAGTGTCACGCTGTATGGCGCGCCGAACAAATCCTGGCCACCGATCGCCAGAACGAAGATCTCCTTATTCGCGAATCGGCTGGTGCGCCGCAGCGAACCGTCCGGCGTAACGAGGGTGAGCGATTCGACGTGCGCGACTATGGGACGCCCGTCGGGGCCGGCGGCGTTGGCCGCGACGCATTCTCCGATGTTGGTCGGCATGTCGCGGCATTCGGCGAATGATCTCAGCTCGGGGGCGCGCTCGGCGAAGAAGGAGCACAGCGCCTGCCAAGGCGTACCGGCTTGTACTTCGACCAGTTGGCGCGTCATATCGAAACGCAGGACGCGGTCGAGGTCGGTTCGGTCTACGGTGACGGAGCCCGCGATGGGCTGGCGCATGGCGATGCGCAATTCGTCGGCCGAGCGGACCCTTAAGGTGCGCCGCGGCGCCGGGGGAGTGGGTTCTGGCAGCGAAGGCAGCGAAAGCGTGGCGAGCATGGCGTCCTCCCCGATCCGTAAGTCGCGGCGAATTGTTGTTGCGTCGCGGCGGGACTGGCAATACGCGCGTGCAAAGTAGCGATATGTGATACTTTGCGGAGCATGCGCCAGGGTGCCCGTCTGCTCGAGACGCTTAAGAAATGCCTGCGCGTGCGCGGCATGACCTACGCCGACGTGGCGCGCGCGCTGCGCGTGTCGGAGCCGAGCGTCAAGCGCATGTTCTCGCGCGGCACCTTCACGCTCGAGCGCATCGAGGAGATTCTCGATCTGTTGGAGATGGACCTGTTCGAGGCCGCGCGCATGAGCCGTGGGATGCGCGGGGGACCGGCCGAGCTCACGTTGGAACAGGAGACGGCGCTTGCAAAGGACGAGCGGCTACTGTCTGTGTTCTGGCTGCTGTTGAACGAATGGCACTACAGCGAGATCCTTGAGGCTTTCTCCATCAGCCGCAATGAGCTGACGCTCGCCTTCGCGCGCCTCGCCAAGCTGAAGCTCATCGATTGGGGCGCGGAGGAGCGCGCCCGATTGCGTGTGGCGAAGGACTTTCACTGGCGCGCGGGCGGGCCGGTGAAGAAGGCGTACGGAAAGCGGGTGACGCGGGAGTTCCTCGAGGGGCGCTTCGATGCTCCGCTGGAACTGCTGCGCTTCGAAACGCGGGAAATGTCCGCGGAGTCCGCGGCTGTGCTCAAGCGGCGCTTGGAACGGTTGGTCGCGGAATTCAATGATCTGGCGGAGGTGGACGCCGGGGCGGGAGCCGGCCGGGGCATCGGTGTTGCACTGTTGGTGGCCTGCCGGCCCTGGCAGTTCTCCGTGGTCAATGCTCTCAAGCGACGTGCGCTGCGCCAGGCGGGCTAGATCGTCGGGAGGCGCTCGAAGGCCGGGTAGTCTCGCTGCAGCGCAATAGGGGCCTCCTGAATGGTCACTTCGTCGACCCGGGCAGAGGCGGGGCCGATGCGCGCCCAGTCGAGCAGAGCCTCGAGCGTTTCTCTGCGACCACGGATCACCGCCTCGACCGTGCCGTCGCGACGATTGCGGACCCAGCCCGTGACGCCCAGTCGTTCGGCTTCAATGCGCAGTCCGTCGCGATAGCCGACGCCCTGTACCAGACCGACGATGCTAACGCGCAAGGTGACAGCATCGCTCATCCGTGGCCTTGTTCCTATGTGGGGCGCTGCCGAGACGTCATGATAAAGTCTAGTTAGAACAACGTCGTTGGCCGAAGGTTCGGGGGAGGCAAAAAATGAGAAACGTGCTATTGGGTGTAGCGGTACTCGCCCTGATAGGGTTTATTGTCGTCGCAGTAGTCCTGCCGAAAATGAGCGGGGACGAGTCGCGCGCCGCGGCGCAAGCACTGATCTCGGGCGCAGATAATGCGAAGAAGCAGGTCGAGGCGGCGGCGCAAAAGGCCGGCAAGCTTGACGGTGCTGGCCAAGGCCTGAAGATTGAGCCCAGAGCCGATTCCACGCACGGAGAAATGAAGTGGCTCGTCGAGAGCAATGGGACGATCCGTGCATGGAATGCGAAAAACGCGATCGAGATTGCGATCACCCCGAGCTTGCGCGACGGCAAGACGAGTTGGGGCTGCAAGGGCTATCCGATTGACGCCATGCCCGCGTCCTGCGGCGGAAGCTGACGGACTGAACAGCCGCGGCGTTCAGCGCGCGCGCTGCACGGCGGTAAGGATTCCCTGCATGATGGCAAGCGGCGCAGGGGGGCAGCCGGGCACAGCCACATCGACCGGAATGACGTTCGCGATCCGTCCGCAGCTCGCGTAGCCGTCGCCGAAGATCCCCCCGTCGCAGCCACAGTCACCGATCGCGACTACGAGCTTGGGCTCCGGCACTGCGTCGAAGGTGCGGCGCAGCGCTGCCTCCATATTGCGCGCAACCGGCCCGGTCACGAGAAGCATGTCCGCATGTCGCGGGCTGGCCACCAGGCGAATGCCGAGCCCTTCGATGTTGTAGTAGGGATTGTTGATCGCGTGAATCTCCAGCTCGCACCCGTTGCAGGAGCCCGCATCGACGTGCCGAATCGTCAGCGCTCTTCCAAGGAGGCGCAGCATCTCGTCATTCAGGCGTCCGCGCATCGCGCGCAGCGTGTCGTCCGGAACCGGCGGCGCCTCGGTTTTGATGCCGACCCGGGCGATTTGGCGCAGCATCTTGTGCATAGTCAGAGATCCTGCCCTGCGTAGGACAAATTGAAAGACTTGTTGATGAGCGGGAAGTCCGGGACGATGTTGCCGAGAATGGCGTGCTCGAGCGCAGGCCAGATCTGCCAGGAGGGGTCATGCGGGTGGCAGCGGCGTATGGCCCCGCCCGCGCCCGCTTCGAGTGCGACGAATATCTCGCCGCGCCAGCCTTCGATCCAGCCGAAGCCAAGCGTACCGTCCGCGACGGGCGGCAGGACGACACGCCTTGCGCCGGGCGGTAGCCTGCGCAGGATGAGACGTTCGAGCCTCAGGGACTCGAGCAACTCCTCGAACCTCACATTCACCCGCGCGGCGACGTCGCCGTGGCGACGCGTGCATATGCGCGGTTCGAGCTGATCATAGGGCGCCAAGGCCGGGTAAATGCGCGCGTCGATTGCCAGGCCGCTGGCGCGTGCGGCGAATCCAACGACGCCGAGCAACGCGGCGGTCTCCGCGGCCAGTCTGCCGCAAGCGACGAAGCGGTCTTGCAGACCGGCATGGTCGTCGTAAATCGCGCGCAAGCGCTGGACGTCGCGTTCCAGCCGCTCGGCCTCCTCGAGTAGCGCCGCGACGCCGGCGGGCTCCAGATCCACGGCGACTCCGCCGGGTACGACGCAATCCATCAGGTAGCGATGTCCAAAGAGGCGCGCATTCAGGCGCAGGACGTCTTCCTTGAGGCGAGAAAACTGGGCCAGTCCGAATGCCAGGCCGCCGTCGTTGCCGAGATAACCGAGGTCGCCGAGATGGTTGGCAATGCGCTCGCGCTCGAGCAGGAGCGCTCGCAACAGCAACGCTCGGTCTGCCGGTTGCGTCCCGGCCATCGACTCCAGCGCCATGGCATACGCCCATGCGTAGGCGACGGTACTGTCACCGGAGATTCGCCCGGCGAGACGAAACGCGTCTTCGAGCTTCATCTGCTCGAAGCGCTTTTCCACGCCCTTGTGCTTGTACCCAAGCCTTTCCTCGAGGCGGAGCACACGCTCGCCGACGACCGAGAAGCGGAAGTGTCCCGGCTCGATCGTGCCGGCGTGCACCGGTCCGACGGGAATCTCGTGCACGCCGTCCCCCTCCACCGTGACAAAGGGATAGTGGTCCTCCCCAGTTGGCCAAAAGGCATCGCTTGCCACGTCACGGCGCAGCGGGAAGACGTTCTCCGGCCACGCGCCGTGCCGAAGCCAACCGCGTGCGTCTACAGGCTGACCCGTCGCGTTCACGGCGCGCGTTCCCATGAGATCGTAGGCCGCACGCTGCATGCGACCCGCGCAAGGGAAGACGTTCGAGAGATCAGGAAAGCTCGCTTGCGCGGTCGGCACCGGAAGCTCCAGGCATACCAATCCTTCGTAGCAGACGAGCAGCGCGTGCACGCGCAGTCCCCCGCCGCGATCGCTTTCGTCGCTCGACCATAGCGCCCCGAGCCGCGCGCCAGCCGTGGCCGCGGCAGTCGCTGCTTCGCGCCAGCTCTGGGCATCAAGCTCCGCGCGCCAGGCCGGCACGGCACCGGCGAGCGGCTTCAGCGATATACCGGGCAGCGAAGCGAGCATGATTACCCGATGAGCCGCGCGGCTTGGCGGTACCACTGGGCGAGATAGGGCGGCATGTAAAGACCGAGCAGCAGTACGATCGCGAGGTGAGTGAACACCGGCAGCAGGGCAGGCGGATGGGGCAGGCGCTTGGCGGTCGTGTCTCCGAACACCATCGGCTGGACCTTTCCGAAGATCGCCGCGAACGCCACGCCCAGGGCGCTCAGTAGGATGGGTGCCGCCCAGGGATGCAGGGCAATCGCCTGGGTGAGGATCAGGAACTCACTGGCGAACACGCCGAATGGAGGCATGCCGAGGATTGCGGCCGTGCCCAGCATCAGGCCCCAGGCGACGGTGGGGCTGACGCGTATCAGGCCGCGAATGTCCTCCATCAGCTGCGTGCCGGTCTTCTGCACGGCATGTCCGACGGCGAAGAATATGGCGCTCTTGGTCAGCGAATGCATGGTCATGTGAAGCAGCCCGGCGAAGCTCGCCACCGGGCCGCCCACCCCGAAGGCGAACGTAATCAGGCCCATGTGCTCGATCGACGAGTAGGCAAACATGCGCTTGATGTCGCGTTGCCTCGAAAGGAAGAACGCCGCGACCACGACCGACAGCAGCCCGAACCCGATCATCAGCGAGCTGGCGAAGGGCACCGCTCCGGCGCCGTGCAGCGAGCCGTCCGTGATCACCTTGCAGCGGATGAGCGCATACAGGGCGACGTTCAAGAGCAAGCCGGACAGCACGGCCGAGACCGGCGTGGGGCCCTCGGCGTGCGCATCCGGCAGCCAGTTATGCAGAGGCACCAGTCCGACCTTCGTGCCGTAGCCGACCAGCAGAAACACGAAAGCGATCGACATCACGGTCGGCTGGAGACTGCCCTTGACCGCGTCGAGATGCGTCCAAAGCAGCGAGTTGACGCCCGGCCCGAGCACCTTCTCGGCGGCAAAGTAAACGAGGATCGTACCGAATAGCGCCTGCGCGATGCCCACGCCGCACAGGATGAAGTATTTCCACGCCGCCTCGAGGGAAGCGTGCGTGCGGTACAGCGCGACCAGCAGGACAGTGGTAAGCGTCGCCGCCTCCATGGCCACCCACATGATTCCGAGATTGTTCGTGGTCAGCACCAGCAGCATCGTGAAGCTGAACAACTGGTACATGCTGTGATACAGGCGCAGGCCGGCTGCAGAGACGCGGCCGTGATCGCGTTCGATGCGCATGTAGGGGCGCGAAAAGAGAGCCGTGGTCATGCCGACGAAGGCGGTGAGCGTCACCAGGAACACGTTTAGCGAGTCGACGAAAAGTTGCTGGCCGAGCACACGCATGGGACCGTGCTCTACGACGCGCACGGTAAGCGCGACCGCGCCTAGAAAGGTAAGTCCGCTGAACAGGGCATTCAGCTCGGCAGCCCGGTCCCGGTGGCCGTACAGCGCGAGCAGCGCCGCCCCCGCGAGCGGCGATCCGAGGAGCAGAATGATCTCCATCAGTGCTCCTTGAGCTTCTCGAGATGGCGCGTGTCGAGCGAATCGAAGCGCTCGCGTATCTCGAAAACGAAGATGCCTAGAATCAGTGCGCCCACCAGCACGTCGAGCCCGACGCCGAGCTCCACCACCATGGGCATGCCGTACACGGCACCGATAGCGGCGAAGAACAGGCCATTCTCCATTGAAAGAAAACCGATCACCTGCGGGATCGCCTTGGAGCGCGTGATCATCATCAAGAACGAGAGCAGCACGCTCGCGAGCGCGATGCCGAGCGTCGAGCGCGTGACCGTGCCCGCAAGCTCGGTGATCGGAAGTGCCAGATTGAAGGCCAGCACGACCAGGACGATGCCGACAAGCATCGTGGTGGGGATGTTGATCAGCGTCTCCACATCCCACTTCACCTTTAGTCGCCTGATCAGCCGGTGAAGGATCCACGGCAGCAGCAGGACCTTCAGACCAAGCGTCAGCAGGGCGGACCAGTAGAGGTGGTGCTGGCCGGTCAATGTGGCGACCAGGACCGTGGTGAGGAAGAGAACGAAGCCCTGGGCGGCGAACAGGTTGATTAGCGAGAGCATGCGGCGCTGCGCCAGCATTGCGAAGGCGAGCAGCAGCAGGATCGCGGCGAAAAGATTGATGAGCTGCGGTCCGTAGTGGGACAGCATGTCAGGTTTCCAGCAGCACGTGGACCAGCATGGCGAGGACCGCGAAAAGGAACGCCGTGCCGAGAAACTCGGGCGCACGGAAGATGCGCATCTTCGCACTTAGAGTCTCGATCAGCGCGAGCGCCGCGCCGCCGAGCGCTAGCTTGACGAGCAAGCTGGGAAGCGCAAGAACGATGCCGAGCCAATCTCCGCCGTGGGCGATTCCCCACGGAAAGAACACCGCAAGTCCCATGCACGAGTAGACGAAGAGTTTCAGGCTCGCGGCCCATTCGATCATCGCCAGGTGGCGTCCCGAGTACTCGAGGACCATGGCTTCGTGGATCATCGTGAGCTCGAGATGAGTAGCGGGATTGTCGATCGGGATGCGCGCGTTTTCCGCCAACGAGACCATGGTGAAGGCTACGCCGGCAAAAGCCATGCTGGGATAGATGACGAACTCCTTGTGCGCGAGCGTCTGCACGATCGTCGAGAGGGATGTCGAGCTCGAGATGAGCGAGGCCGTGAACAGCACCATGAGTAGCGCCGGCTCGGCCAGGAAGCCGACCATCATTTCGCGCCGCGCACCGAGCGAGCCGAAGGCGGTGCCGACGTCCATGGCGGCAAGCGCGATGAACAGCCGTGCCAACGCGAGCAGGCCGACGAGCGCGATGGCGTCGGCCGCGGCGTTCAGCGGCAGGTCGGTGTCCAGCGTCGGCACAATCGCCGCCGCGAGCGCAAGACTGCCGAAGATCAGATAAGGCGCGATGCGGAACAGGGGGCTCGCGTTGCGTGCCAACACCACCTCCTTCTCGAACAGCTTGCTCAGGGTGCGGTACGGCTGCAGCAGACCGGGGGCGGTCTTGTTCTGCAGCCAGGCGCGGCATTGGTTGACCCACCCCGTCAGTAGCGGCGCAAGCAGCATCGCGAGGACGACTTCCGCGAATTGCGCTGCGATTCCTGCGAGGTCGTTCATTGCACGAGGAACAGGAGCAGGAGCAGTGTGGCGAAGCTGTACATCAGATACACCGAGATGCGGCCCCGCTGGAGCACCGTCACGAGCGAGGTGAGCCTGTCCACGCCGCGGGCGAGCGGCAGATAGAGCCAGCGCCACAGCCGATCCTCGACCAGCTCCCGGTAGCGCGGCCTAAGATCGAACGGTGTCGGCGCCGAATGCTCGATGTGAAAGAACGGCTCGAAGATCTGCCGCACGGGCTGACCAAAGCCTTCGGCGGTGTCCTGCATGCGCGCGTCGAGCGGTGCGAAGCCGCAATCCCAGGGGCCGGTGCGGCGCACTCGACCATGGTAGAAGGCGCGCACAGTGAACCATGCGAGCGCAACGAGAAGCGTAATGAGCAGGAAAAACAGCACCGGGCTATAGCTCGCCCGCTGGGGCTCTATCGGCGCGAGATAGAGCCAGCCGCCGGCAAGGGCTGCCATACCGTGACCGGTGAGCGCCTTGGTCGTCGGATCGAGCATGCCGATCACCATCGCGGGCACCAGCCCGAGCACGACGCAGGCCACGGCGAGCAGGAGCAGCGCCACGCGTTCCCAAGGACCGGCATCGTGAGCTTCGGCCAGCTTGGCCTCGCGCGGCTGGCCGAGAAACACGACGCCGTAGAACTTCACCATGACGTAGCCGGCGAGCGCCGCGGTGAGCGCGATCGACGCCGCCGCGATCGGCACCAGCATGTTCAGGTAGGAATGCGGCAGGCCCGGGCTGAACAGGAATGCTTGCAGCAACAGCCACTCCGAAACAAAGCCGTTCAGCGGCGGCAGGCCGGCGATCGCCACGGTGCCCACGAGCGCGGTCCATGCTACCCAGGGCATGCGATGAATCAGTCCACCCAGGCGCCCGAGGCTGCGTTCGCGCGTTGCGTGCAGCACGGAACCCGTGGCGAGGAACAACAAGCTCTTGAAGAACGCGTGGTTGAGGCAGTGATACAGCGTCGCGGTAAGGGCGAGAGCGGCGAGCGCGTTCATGCCGAATCCGCGGAAAAGGATCGCAAGGCCGAAGCCGGCGACGATCAAGCCGAGATTCTCGATCGATGAATAGGCGAGCAGCCGCTTCATGTCGGTCTGCACGGCCGCGAAGACGGCGCCGAACAGCGCGGACACGAGTCCCACGGCGAGCGCGATCACCCCCCACCACCAGATGGGGAAGCCCACCAGGTCGAAGGTGACGCGCAGCATGCCGTAGACCGCCGTTTTCAGCATGACCGCGCTCATCAGGGCGGAAACGGGCGACGGCGCCGCGGGATGCGCTTCCGGCAGCCAGGCGTGGAGCGGCAGCAGACCGGCCTTGGCCCCAAAGCCGACCAAAGCGAGCAGGAACGCCGCGGTAGCCCATCCCGAGGAAGGCGCCATGGCCCGCATGCCGGCGAAGCTGTAGTCGCCGCTGCCGCTCTGCAGAACGCCGAAGCAAAGCAGGATGGCGATCGCTCCGATATGCGCGATCAGAAGATACAAGTAGCCGGCGCGACGGATCTCGGCCAGGCGATGATCGCTTGTCACCAAGAAGTACGACGCCAGTGCCATCGACTCCCAGCCCACCATGAAGAAGTAGGCGTCGTCGGCCACCAGTACGATCGCCATGCTCGCGAGGAACGCGTGGTAATAGAGTGCCTGCAGCCCCGGCGCCGTGCCTTCGCCCCGGCGAAAGTAGCCGCAGGCGAACACCGAGATCGCTGCGGCCACTGCGCCGAGCATGAGCAGAAAAAATGCCGAGAGCGAGTCGAGCCGGGCGTGAAAGGGCAGATCCGGCAGGCCGAGAGGCAGTACGCGCGCTTGCGGCACCGCGAAGATCGCCGAGAGCGCGACCGCGGCAAGCATCAGGCCGACCAGCGCACCTGCCGGAAAGATCACTCGGCTCGCGAGCCGGATGCTCGCGGGCGCCGCGAGGCCGCAGACACCCAGCACGAGCCAGGCGCAAGCAAGCGCCAGTACGGCGTTGAGCGGACTCAAGTACACAGGCGCATCGCTGACCGAAGGCGAGATTCTACCCGCGGGGCACTATTCACTACCTTTGCCCTTTACGATTCTGTGCGCGAGCAGCGCGCCGATGGCACTCGCCGCGCCCACCGCCAGCCAGTCGCGCCGACGCCAGCCGCGGCGCGGGCGCACGGGTGCGGAGCGCAGCATTTGCGTCGCCGTCAGAGTTTGCTCGCCGCTCTCGGGCTCGCTCTGCAGGCCGGTGAGCGCGGCGAGGTGCTGGGTCGCCTCGAAGGAGTCGAAATTGCGCGACATGCCGCGCGCCGGCACCTCGCCCAGCGTCTCGGCATCCGCGTCGGCGAGGCGGGTACGGTCGAATGTCCGCTCGAGCATGCGGTTACGCGCCTCCTCGCCCAGGATGGCCGCTTGCGATCCGGTGGAAAATGCGGTCATCGGTCGTTGCGGCGCCGGCGCTACCGCTCCGCGCGCCGCAAGCTGGCGCTCGCACTCGTGCAGGTCGCGTGCGAGTTCCGCGGCGCTCTGGTAGCGCTCATCGAGCGACTTGGCGAGCATTTTTGCGACGATGTAGTCGAGCAGCTCGGGAACGTCGAAATTGACTACGCTCGGAGCCGGCGGCGCGAAATTGACGATTTGATACATGAGCGCCGTCACGTTGTCGCCGGCAAACGGAGCAGTCCCGGTGAGCATCTCGTACAGGATGATGCCTAGCGAGAAGATGTCGGAGCGGAAGTCGGCGCGCTTTCCGAGCACCTGCTCGGGCGACATGTACTTGGGCGAGCCGAGCATCATTCCGGTCTGGGTCAGCGACTCGGATGCGCGCATTCGCGCGATGCCGAAGTCGGTGATTTTCACCATGCCGTTCGACATGATCATGATGTTGGGCGGCTTGATGTCGCGATGAACGATGCCGCGCTCGTGCGCGTAGGCAAGCGCCTCGGCCACCTGGATTGCGATCGAGACGGCCTGCGCAACCGGCAATATCCGTCCTTCGCCAATCAGCGAACGCAGTTCGACCCCTTCGATGAACTCCATCGCCATATAGGCGATTTCCCCACTCTTGCCGATGTCGTAGATGGTGACGATGTTGGGATGGCTCAGGCCGCCTGCGGCGCGCGCCTCCTGGTAGAAGCGCGCCTCGTACCTTTCGATGCCGTCGCGCTCGAGCGCCATGTTGATCGACTTGATTGCCACAGGGCGCTCGAGCAACGGGTCGATGGCCTTGTAGACGACGCCCATCGCGCCGCGCCCGAGCTCGGCGACGATCCTGTATCGGCCAATCGACTGCGTTTCCGTCATGGATGCCCGCCCCGCCGCGCCGGCCTTAACGCCCGGCCTTTACCGAGCGGAACACGGGCCCCCAGACGGGGTGACCCGCTTCGGCCGGCTCGAGCTGCATCGACGGATCGATGTCCAGTGCAGCGCGGAACTCGTCGCGGCACGGCCCCATGCGCCCGTCAGCGCAGTAGATGAACGCGAGGTATTTGTGCGCCTTGACCCGGTCGGACCTCGAGAGTCCCTGCTCGAGCGCGAGCTGCAGGCTGCGCGCCGACTGAGCGTAATTGCCGTTGTCGTACTCGCGCAGCCCCTTGGCGAGCACGGGCTCCCCCTTGTGCGTGAACAGCTCGTTGAAGGTGCGCTGGATATCGCGCACCGGCTCCGATTGGCATCCGGCGAGCGACATCACGGCGGTCGCGGCGAGCAGGCACGGCAGGAAGCTGAGTTTCGCGGCCATCTTAGTGGAACCGATGGCGCACCCGGACCGACTCTCCGGAGCGTACGGTGACGTTCTCGATTCGAGCCGGGAACGTTGTATTTCGTATCTCGATGGTGTGCTTTCCCGGTGGCAACTCGAGCTCCCGCAGCGGCGGGCTGACGCCCCGCTTTGTCCCGTCAACCACGACCTCTCCCCAAGGACTGATTGCAAGCTGAATCGTACCCGAGGGCGGCGGGGCGGCAGTCGGCGTGGCCGCTTCGGTCGGCGCAGACGCGCGCGATTTGGAGGATTGCGCAACAGGTTTCGTCGGCTTATGGGTCGGCACCGGCGGCCGCGTCACATCGGCTGGCGCCGCAGGCGGCTGCGCAGGCGCCTGCTGACTGGGCGCCTGCGACGGCTCCGGGCCTGGCTCTTGAGCGACAGGTGGCGCCGAGGTCGGCTCGACCGCTTCGGCCGCTGGCGCCGGCGCTTTCTCCGCCTGCGCGGCCGGCGGTGCCGTTCCGACGAGGGTTCGCTCGGCCGGCGCCGAAGGCGCGCTCGCACGGTGCATGCCGGCGCGCAACGCGATACCCGACCCCGCGAATAGCAGAAACGCGAGCGGTGCGGCCACCAGCGCCCCGCGGTGCATGCCGAGTGGCCCGGGCACGGAGAACCAGTTGCCCGTGTGCTGCGTGCGCTTGACACGCGACAGGGTTTCCTCGACGCGGCGTGCAGCCGTCGCACCCGAGATGACCGCATAGACCTCGTGCTCGCGCACGTGCTTGTCGGTGCGCAGGCCGGCGTGCGTAAAAAGCTGCGTATAGTCGCGCGACAGGCGGGATACGACCTCATAGAACGAGCGCGACACGAGGAGCTGGCCCGGGTGCGCGAAGCCCATCACCCGCTGCGCTACGTTGATGCCGTCGCCGATGATGTTCATCTGGCCGTTCAGGTCCCTGAGCAGCCTCACTGGCCCGAGGTTCACCCCGATGCGCACCGGAAGGGAGCCGCTCGAGTCGCGTATCGACATCGCCGCGAAGAGGGCGTCCTCCGGGTCGCCGAGGAACGTGATGGCCGCTCCGTCGCCGGTGTCCAGAATGATGCGGTCGCGCGGCGGCACCTGTACAACGGCATCGGCCAGGATTCCGTTGAACGCCTGCTTGAGCTGCAGCTGCTCGCTCACTGGCTTCTTGGAATACTCGACGATGTCGAGGAACACGACGCAGCAGACCAGCGTGCGGCTCGATGTTGCCATCAATCAGCGTTCGCCCGATGCGGCGCGCCCGGCCGCGACGGAATCATTTTACGCGCATGCCTGGCTGCGCCCCGGCGTCGGGCGCTATGAGGAAAATTCCAGGTCCTTCGCCGGAGGCCGCGAGTACCATGCCCTGCGACACGCCGAAGCGCATCTTGCGCGGCGCAAGATTTGCAACCATCACCGTATAGCGTCCTTTGAGCGCTTCAGGCGCGTACGCGGACTTGATTCCGGCGAACACCGTGCGCGTCTCGCCGCCGATATCGAGGGTCAGCTTGACCAGCTTGTCCGCGCCCTCCACCTGCTCGGCGTCGGCGATTCGCGCGACGCGCAGGTCCAGCTTGTTGAAGTCGTCGATCGAGATGATCTCGCTCATCGCTGCCTCCGCGGCGGCATGCTGTTGATGTTCGGCGTGACGTTGCTGCGAGTGCGGCGCGCCGGACGGCTGCAAGCTTTCGACGTTCGCTTGCACGAGCCCCGCGACGAGCTTCACGTCCAGCCGGGTCATCAGGTGCTCGTAGGGCTTGATTCGCGCCGGGCGCCAGCGCTTCGCATCCCAGGTCAGATCCGGCGCGCCGAGGAAGGCCTCGGCGCGCCGCGCAAGCGCCGGCAGCACCGGCTTGAGCATCACCGTCAGATGGTAAAAGCCGAGGATCGCCTCGCTGCACACGCGCTGCAGCGCGTCGTGCGTCTCACCGCGCTTGGCGAGCTCCCAGGGCTTTTGGGCGTCGAAGTACCGATTGACCCGATCGGCGTAGGCCATGGCCGCGCGGATCGCCCTGCTGTACTCCCGCCGCCCGTAGGCGTCTGCGACTTCGTCCGCCGTCGCGGCGGCGTCGCCGATGGGCGAGTCCGCATTGCCGCTCTCTGCGAGTTTTCCGTCGAAGTGCTTGAGCAGGAAGCTCGACGCGCGGCTTGCGATGTTCACGTACTTGCCGACCAGATCGCTGTTCACTCGCGCGACGAAATCCTCGAGGCTCAGGTCGATGTCCTCCATCGTGGGCCCCAGCTTGGCCGCGTAGTAGTAGCGCAGCCATTCCGGATTGAGACCGAGTTGCAGATAGCTCTCCGCGGTGATGAAGGTGCCGCGGCTCTTGGACATCTTCTCGCCGTTCACGGTGAGGAAGCCGTGCGCGAAGATTTTCGAGGGCGTGCGGTACCCGGCGTGCTCGAGCATCGCCGGCCAGAACAGCGCGTGGAAATAGAGGATATCCTTGCCGATGAAGTGCACGAGCTCGGTGTCCCCGCCCGGACGCAGGAAGTCCTCCGGCGAGAACGGCACCCCTTCGGCGCGCAGGCGCGCGGCGTAGTGCGCGAAGCTGGCGAAGTAGCCCACCGGCGCATCGAGCCACACGTAGAAGAATTTCTTCCCGTCTGTGCCCGGAATCGGAAATCCGAAATAGGGCGGATCGCGCGAGATGTCCCAGTCGGCCAGCCGCTGGTCGCCCGGCTCGCCCAGCCACTCCTTCATCTTGTTGGCCGCCTCGGGCTGCAGACGTTCCTCGCCTTGTGTGAACCGGCGCAGAAACTGCTCGCAGCGCGGGTCCGATAGCCGGAAGAAGTGGTGCTCGGAGGCGCGCCGCTCGGGCTTCGCGCCCGAGACCACGGAATAGGGATTCTTAAGCTCCGTGGGGGCGTACGTCGATCCGCACACCTCGCAGGAATCGCCGTACTGGTCGCGCGCGCCGCATTTCGGACACTCGCCCTTGATGTAGCGGTCCGGCAGGAACATTTCCTTCACCGGATCGTAGAACTGCTCGACGGAGCGGATGGCGATCAGGTCCTGCGCTTTGAGCCGCGCGTAGATGTCCTCGCAGAACGCTCGGTTCTCCGGGGAATCGGTGCTGTAGTAGTTGTCGAAGCCGACGAGAAACCCGTCGAAGTCGCGCTTGTGCTCGTGCCACACGCGCTCGATGAGCTCCCGCGGCGAGATGCCTTCGGCTTCGGCGCGCAGCATGATCGGGGTCCCGTGCGTGTCGTCGGCGCACACGTAGTGCACCTCCTGACCACGCATTTTCTGGAACCGCACCCAGATGTCGGTCTGGATGTACTCGACCAAGTGCCCGAGGTGAATGGCGCCGTTGGCGTAGGGCAGGGCTGAGGTGACGAGGATCCTGCGACGGGGCATCGACGGGCCTGAAACGAAGCGCACGATTCTAGCAAAAGCAGCATGGTTACTGTGCGCTGAGTGCGCCGAATTCGGTACACTTACCGACTTTTCTCCCTACGCTCCGCGCGGGGTGAGGAATCAGCCATGGCGATCAGCGAAGCGCAAGTCCAATCGGTCCTCAAACAACTCATCGACCCGAACACGGCGAAGGATTTCGTGTCCACCCGCTCGGTGAAGAACGTCAAGGTGTCGGGTGACGACGTGTCGCTCGACATCGAGCTGGGGTATCCCGGGAAGAGCCAGTTCGAGCCGATCCGCCGGCAAGTGGTACAGGTGCTCAAGCAGGCCGGAGCAACAGCCGTCAGCGTGAACGTCACCTCACGAGTGGTGCCGCACGCGGTGCAGCGCGGCGTCAAGCTCATTCCAGGAATCAAGAACATCATCGCCGTAGCATCCGGGAAAGGTGGCGTCGGCAAGTCGACCACCGCGGTCAACCTGGCGCTGGCGCTCGCTGCCGAAGGCGCCTCGGTGGGCATGCTCGACGCGGACATCTACGGCCCGTCTCAGCCCATGATGCTGGGCATTGCCGGCCGGCCGGAGTCGAAGGACGGCAAGAGCCTCGAACCGATGGAGGGCCACGGCATCCAGGCGATTTCGATCGGCTTCCTGATCGACGCTGATACACCCATGGTGTGGCGCGGCCCGATGGTGACGCAGGCGCTCGAGCAGTTGCTCAGGGACACGCGCTGGCGCGACCTCGATTATTTGGTGGTCGACCTGCCGCCCGGGACCGGCGATATCCAGCTGACGCTCGCGCAGAAGGTGCCTGTCACCGGTGCCGTCATCGTGACCACCCCGCAGGACATTGCACTGATCGATGCCAGGAAGGGCCTCAAGATGTTCGAGAAGGTGGGCATTCCGATTCTGGGCGTGGTCGAGAACATGTCCACGCACGTCTGTCCGCAGTGCGGTCATGAAAGCCACATCTTCGGCTCCGGCGGGGCAGAAAAGATGTGTCGCGACTACGGCACCGAGCTACTCGGCGAGCTGCCACTCGATGCGAGCATTCGCGAACAGGCAGATTCGGGCCGACCGACCGTCGTCGCGGACCCGGAGGGCAGGGTGGCCGAGATCTACCGCCGCATCGCTCGCCGCTGCGCAGTCAAGATCGCCGAATCGCAGAAGGACATGACCGCCAAGTTCCCCAACATCGTCGTGCAGAACACCTGAGACCGTGACGATCAAATCGGACAAGTGGATTCGCCGCATGGCGCTCGCCCAGCGCATGATCGAGCCGTTCGCCCCCGACCAGGTCAAGGAGGTCGGCGGCCGCAAGATCGTGTCCTACGGAACGTCGAGCTACGGCTACGACATTCGTTGCTCGAACGAATTCAAGATCTTCACGAACATCAATTCCACGATCGTCGACCCGAAGGCGTTCGACGAAAAGTCGTTCGTCGACTTCCGTGGCGACGTGTGCATCATTCCTCCCAACTCCTTTGCCCTGGCGCGTACCGTGGAATATTTCCGCATCCCGCGGAACGTGCTGACCGTTTGCCTGGGAAAGTCCACCTATGCGCGATGCGGAATCATCGTGAACGTCACGCCGCTCGAGCCGGAATGGGAAGGGCACGTGACGCTGGAGTTTTCCAACACCACGCCGCTGCCGGCCAAGATCTACGCCAACGAGGGCGTGGCGCAGGTGATCTTCATTGAGTCGGACGAGGTGTGCGAGACCTCTTACAAGGACCGCGGCGGGAAGTACCTCGGACAGCAGGGAGTCACGCTGCCTCGCATTTGAGCCGCGCGGGTCGCGCCGCCCGGCGAGTAAAAAATCGTCGCTAAGCCCTTGACTCCGCGAGGGTCGACCCTATAATCGCCCCAAGTTTTCGCCCAACGTCTGACCCGATCGGAAGGAGGTCATCATGACAGGCAATAGGAACTCGGTGCTCCCTCTCGATGTTTCCCTCCAGGCGCTTCCCGAAACTTAGTGACATTGGGAGATACGTGAATGGGCGCTCGCCCTAGCAGCATCGCTCGAAGCAAGCAGACCGAACTTCCGCAAGAACATCTCTTCGACAGCCATCCCGAAGTCAGCCTCGACTTCGAGATCGTCCGGCGGGCCGCGCGAGACAGATACACGCGGCCGTTCCTGATCCTAGATACCGCGATCGTGCGCGAAAAGGCGCGTCGCTTCCGCGCGGCCATGCCGCGGGTGCGCCCGCATTACGCGGTCAAGGCGAATCCCGACCGGCGAGTGCTCAAGGCGTTGGCTCAGGAGGGCGTCGGCTTCGAGATCGCCTCGACCGACGAGCTCGACCTGCTGCTTGCGCTGGGCGTGAGCGCCGCCGAAGTGTTCTTTTCTAACCCGGTGAAGTCCCGGGCCGCCATCACCTATGCCGCCGAGAAGGGCGTCGAATGGTTCGTGGTCGACAGCATCGACGAATCCCGACGCGTGTTCGAGGTCAAGCCCGACGCGAAGCAGTATCTGCGTATCGCGACGCCGAACATCGGCAGCGACTGGCCGCTTTCGGGCAAATTCGGCGCAGGCGTCGCGGATACGCGCGAAATCATCTCCGCCGCTGCCAAGATGGGCGCGGACCTCGCTGGGGTCACCTTCCATGTCGGCTCGCAATGCCGCAACCCGGCCAACTGGCGCGTCGGTATCGAGAAGGCGCGTGCGGTATTCGACGCGATGCTCAAGGCCGGCCTCAAGCCGAGGCTGCTCGACATTGGCGGCGGATTTCCCGTTCGCCACGTGAAGCCCATCCCGTCGATCGAGGTCATTGGCGAGGTGGTGAACGAGGGGCTCAAGGCGTTTCCGGAGGAGGTCACCGTCATCGCCGAGCCCGGCCGCTACATGGTTTCGGATGCGGGATACTTTGTGTGCCGCGTCCTTGGGACGACAATGCGCGCTGGCAAGCGCTGGATGCACTGGGACGCCGGAGTGTTCGGCGGAGTGATCGAGACGACAGAAGGCCTCAAGTACCGCATCCGTACCGATCGTTCCGGCCATGATATTCCCTGGAACGTCGCGGGCCCGACTTGCGATTCGGTCGACGTCGTGCTGCGCGACGAACCGCTCCCGTCCGACCTGCAGGAAGGCGACTTCATCTACTTGCACAACGCGGGTGCGTACACGACGGCCTACGCCAGCCGTTTTAACGGTTTTCCGCTCCCGGAAGTGCGCATCTTCGAAAGTAAGCGCTAACCAGCTCGCTCGTAGCGCACGAAGTCGAACCTTAACCCGCCCTCGGCGGTGTGCGGCTGGCGTTCGACCTCTCGCCAGTCGTTGCGGTCGAACTCCGGGAATCGTGTGTCGCCGTCGAACGCGCGCTGAATCTCGGTGAGCACGAGGACGTCCGCGGACGCTAGGGCCTCGGCGTACAGGTCGGCGCCGCCGATGACGAACGCGACTGGCGCGTCCGCGCACAACGCAAGCGCCGCGCCGAGCGATGATGCAACGCTGGCGCCCGGGGCCTCATAATCGCGGTTGCGGGTTACGACGATGTTGTCCCGCCCGGGAAGCGGCCTGCCCAGGGACTCCCAAGTACGCCGCCCCATGATGACCGGATGCCCCGAGGTCAGTGTCTTGAAATGTTTCAGATCTTCCGGCAAGTGCCAGGGTAGTTTCCCTGCCGCACCGATGACGCCGTTGCTCGCAATGGCGGCAATCACGTGCAGGCGCGCGAGGCGTGGAGCATCATTCCGGGTTCGTGACATCTGTCCTGTCGCTTGCAGAAGCTTGCATGAAATTATAGACATATGAGTGCTACCGGCCCCTCCGCAGGCACCACGCTTCCCTACCCGCGCTCGTTTTTGGGATTGCTCCTCGCCGGATTCACCCTGGTGGCCCTGCCTCTCGTCGGTGCGCTCGCCTACTCGGCGTGGCACACCGAGCGGCTCGCCCAGCAGAGCGGTAATGCGGTGTTCAATGCCGCGCAGGCTGCGCGCGCCAGCCGATCGCTCGT
>JBLMWT010000141.1:0-11962 GCA_050257375.1 Sphingomonadaceae bacterium | reverse complement strand
CGTCGAGCCCGTGGTTCACTTTCGCGAGCTGGCCGGAGAGCCACTCGGGCCAGCGCAGCGCCTCCGGGCGCTGCGCGAGCTCGTAGCGGCGCAGGATGCCCGCGTCGAGGATGCCGTCGCCAAGCGCCTGGCGCCTCAATGCCTGCCAGCGCGCCGCGCCTGAAGCCGGGAACAGCTTGCCGCCGCCCGCAAGCGCGTCCAGGTACTCGCAGATCACGCGCGAGTCGTATAGCACCGAGCCGTCTTCGGCCTTGAGCGCGGGGATCTTGATGAGCGGGTTCTCGCGCGCGAGCTCCTCGTTCGGCTTGCTCGGCACGACGGTGGTCGCGGCCAGCTCGATGCGCGCATCCAGGCCGAGCTCGATCGCGCAAGCGCGCACCTTGCGCGCGAAGGGCGAAGCGGGGGAATACCAGAGCTTCATCATACGAGCGAGCCTCCGCCGTCCAGGTAGACGATCGAGCCGGTGGCGAAGCCGATCGTCATGAACGCGAGGATCTGGCGCGCGACGTCCTCGCCCACGCCGACGCGCTTCACCGGCAGCGCGGCCGCCGTCTGCTCGAGCATCTTGCGGCGCGCCTCCTCCGGCATCGCGGCGCGGATCGGCGTATCGATCAGACCCGGCGACACCGCGTTCACGCGCACCGGCGCGAGCTCGAGCGCGAGGCTGCGCGCGAGCGACTCGAGCGCGCCGTTGGAGGCGCTCACGATCGCGACGCCCGGACGCGGCCGGATGCTGAAATAGCCCGAGACGATCGTAAGCGATCCGCCCGGCGCGATGTCCGCGTAGCGCGCCACGCGCCACGCGCCCCAGAACTTGCTCTCCAGGGTCGCTTTCGCGTCCTCGATCGACAGCGTCTTGATCGGACCCGAGCGCAGCTGCGCGGCGGTCACCACGACGTGATCGACCCGGCCGCAGGCCTTGAACAGCGCCTCCACGCTCGCGTCGCTCGTCACGTCGGTCTCGATCGTGCGCGCGCCGCCGCACTGCGCGGCCGCCGCGCGCAGGCGCTCGGCCGACCGCGACGCGATCGTCACGGTCGCGCCCTCCGCTTTCGCGAGCTGCGCGGTCGCGAGCCCGATTCCGGACGAACCGCCGACCACGACCACGCTCTTGCCCTGAAGCACCATGTGTTCTCCTCGTTCGAATTTAGGGATTACTGCGGCGCGCCCGCGCGCGCGCCGAGCTCGGCCGAGAGCCGCGCCGCCGCCGCGCGCACGCGCGCCGATTTGTCCTGCAAGGCCTGCAGCGAAAGCCGCCAGATCGGGCCCGAAATGCCGATCGCGCCGGTCACCCGGCCGGCGAAGTCGCGCACCGGCACGGCGACGCAGCGCACCTCGGGATCGAACTCGCCGTCGTCGTAGGCGATTTCCTTGCGCCGCACCTCCTCGAGCTCGCGCTCGAGCGGCGCGCGCTCGACGATCGTCTTGGCAGTGAAGGCGCGCAGCTCGTGGCTCTGCAGGAAGCGCTCGAGCTCCGGAGTCGTGAGCGCGGCGAGCAGCACCTTGCCGAGCGCGGTCGCATGCGCCGGGCGCACCGCGCCCGAGCGGTCCACCAGCTGGAACATGCCGCCGCCCGCGGTCTTCGCCACCACCACCACGTCGTCTCCCGAGCGGATCGCGAAGTGGCCCGACTCGCCCGTCTCGAGAGTGAGCTGCTCGAGGATCGGTGTCGCGATGCGCACGAGCTCGACTTCGTCCAGCGCCGCCGCGGCGAGCGTGAACAGCCGCCGGCCGACGCGGTACTTCTTGGAATCCTTGGGCTGGCTGACGTAGCCGAGCTGCAGCATGGTCCTTACCAGGTGGAAGGTCGTGCTGCTGTGCAGCCCGACCCGCTTGGCGAGCTCGGCGAGGCCCACGCCGTCGCGGTGGCGCGCGACCTCCTCGAGGATTGCGAACGCCCTCTCGATCGACTGGATGCCGGCGCGCTCCTTCGTCGGCTCGGCGACTCTTGCCTCGGTGTCACTCACGTTTGCATCCCCGACTCATCATAACCCAGGTTCGACAGTTTTCCGACATGGTAAACATCGATTTGATACTATGAAACGCTGAAAAGGGGATCTTGCGCATGGCGGAATCGAGCTGGGATGTCATCGTCGTCGGCGGCGGCAACGCCGCGTTTTGCGCGGCGCTCGCGGCGCGCGAGATGGTCGCGCGCGTGCTGGTGCTCGAGCGCGCGACCGAGGACGAAGCCGGCGGCAACAGCCGCTTCACCGCGGGGCTGATGCGGGTGGCCTACAACGGTGTGGAGGACCTGAAGCGCGCGATGCCGGACCTGTCGCCCGAGGAGATCGCGCGCACCGACTTCGGCACCTATACCGAAGAGCAGTTCCTCGACGACATGGCGCGCGTCACCGAATTCCGCTGCGACCCGGATCTCACCGAGATCCTGGTGAAGCGCAGCCTGGACACGGTGGCCTGGATGCGCTCGAAGGGCGTGCGCTTCACCGCCGCCTGGGGCCGGCAGGCGTTCAACATCGGCGGCAAGTTCAAGTTCTGGGGCGGCCTCACGGTCGAAGCGGTCGGCGGCGGCCCCGGCTTGGTGGATTCGCTCACGACTGCGGCGAAGAAGAACGGCATCGACGTCTGGTATTCGGCGCGCGCGACGGGCCTGATCGCCGACGACGAGGGCGTGAAGGGCGTGCGCGTGAAGCGCGCGGGCAAGACCGTGGAAGTGCGCGCGAAGAGCGTCGTACTTGCCGCCGGCGGGTTCCAGGCGAATCCCGAGTGGCGCGCGCGCTACCTCGGCCCGGGCTGGGAGCTCGCGAAAGTGCGCGGCACACGCTTCAACACCGGGGACGTCATCCGCATGGCCCTCGACATCGGCGCGGCGCCGGTGGGCAACTGGTCGGGCTGCCACGCGGTGGCCTGGGAGAGAAACGCCCCCGAGTTCGGCGATCTCGCGGTGGGCGACCAGTTCCAGAAGCACTCCTACCCCTGGGGCGTGTACATCAATGCCCTGGGCAAGCGCTTCGTGGACGAGGGCGCCGACTTCCGCAACTACACCTACGCCAAATACGGCCGCGTGATCCTCGGACAGCCGGGGCAGTTCGCCTGGCAGATCTTCGACGCCAAGGTGAAGGCGCAGCTGCGGGACGAATACAAGATCCGCCAGGTGACCAAGCACACGGCGAACACGCTGGAAGAGCTGTGCGCCAAGCTCGAGGACACCGACGGCAAAGCCGCGCTCGCGGAATTGAAGGCCTACAACGCCGCGGTGCGCCAGGACATCCCGTTCAACCCGAACGTGAAGGACGGGCGCCGCACCGAAGGGCTCGCGATCCCGAAGTCGAACTGGGCGAACACGCTCGACACACCGCCGTTCGAGGCCTACGCGGTGACCTGCGGCATCACCTTCACCTTCGGGGGGCTGCGCATCAACACCGACGCGCAGGTGATTTCGACCGACGGCGAGCCGATCCCCGGCCTGTACGCCGCGGGCGAGCTGGTCGGAGGCATCTTTTACTTCAACTATCCCGGCGGCACCGGCCTTACGAATGGCGCAGTGTTTGGACGCATCGCGGGTAACAGTGCCGCGTCTGACAGAGGAAAATCCTGAATATGTCCAAGAAAAAGGGTGCGGAGCTCATCGCCGAGTTCCTGGTCAAGGAGAAGATTCCCTACGTGTTCGGCATCTGCGGCCACGGCAACGTCGGCCTGCTCGACGCGCTGTACGATGTCGCCGACAAGGTGAAGCTCGTCTCGCCGCGCCACGAGCAGGTCGCGGGCCACATGGCCGACGGCTATTTCCGCGTGAAGCACCGGCCGGTGGCGACGCTCACCTCGACCGGTCCCGGATCGGCCAACCTCATCATGGCGCTCGCGGTGGCGCAGACCGACTCTTCGGCCTTGCTTGCGCTCACTGCGAACGTGCCGACCTCGCAGTTCAACCGCGGTCCGTTCCAGGAGCTGAACCGCCACAACCAGGCCGACTACCCGAACGTGGTGCGCCCGGTGGTGAAGCGCAGCTTCCAGCCGACGCGCGTCGAGATGCTGCCGCTCGCGCTCAGGCAGGCGGCGACCACCATGACCACCGGACGCCCGGGGCCGGTGAACGTCGACATCCCGTTCAACCTGTTCCAGGAGGAATCCGACGCCAGGCTCGAGGCGCCGTGGGACGGGTACCTGTCGCGTCGCAGCGGTGCCTCGAACGAGGACGTGCGGCGCGCGCTCGACATGCTCCTCGCCGCGAAGCGCCCGGTGCTGTTCATCGGCCACGGCGTGACGCTGTCGGAAGCGTCCGCCGAGCTCACCGCGCTCGCGAAGAAACTCTCGATCCCGGTGATCAGCTCGCCCAACGGTATGGGCTGCCTCGACATGGAGGATCCGCTGTCGCTCGGCTTCATCGGCCGTAACGGCGCCTACCCCGCGAACCAGGCCGGACGCTATGCCGACCTCGTGCTCGCGATCGGCGCACGATTCGACGACCGCTCGGCGTCCTCGTGGCTGCCGGGCTATTCGTGGAACTTCCCGCACACCCAATTGATCCACGTCGACGTCGACCACGCCGAGATCGGACGCAACTATCCGCCCGACCTCGGCATCCTGGCCGACGCGAAGGCGTTCCTCGAGCAGCTGCTCGGCGCGCTCGCTGCGCGCAAGCTCGAGGCCGGCCCGCGCCTCGCCGAGTGGCACGAGAGAATCGCCGGCTGGAAGAAGGAGTGGGACGCCTTCACGCGCCCGAACTTCGACATCCACGCCTCGCCCATGCGCCCGGAGCGCGTGGTCGCCGACTGCCGCGCGGTGCTGCCCGAGGACGCGATCATCTCGCTCGACTCGGGGGTGCACCACAACTGGTACATGCAGTTCTGGAACGCGCGCCGCCCGCAGGCGATGCTGAACACCTGGGGCTACTCGGGCATGGGCTTCGGCCCGAGCTCGATCCTCGGCGCGAAGCTCGCCGCGCCGGACAAGGTGTGCGTGTCGATCTGCGGCGACGGCGGCTTCACCATGGTGCCGCACGTGCTGTGCACCGCGGTCGAGTACAACATCGCCGCGGTGTGGGTGGTGTGGAACAACTTCTCCTGGGCGGCAATCCGCGACATCCAGTACGGCCTGTTCAACGGGCGCGAGATCGGCACCGGCTTCTATGAAGGGCCCGAGGGCAAGCCCTACAATCCGGACTTCGCCGCCTGGGCGCGCGCCTCGGGCGTAGAGGGGATCACCGTGAAGAAGTCGCAGGATTTCGCCGGGGCGCTCGAGCACGCGATCAGGCTCGGCAAGCCGTGCCTGGTCGACGTGCACGTGGACGCCAACATCCGGCCGCCGGCTACCGGCGCCTGGGCGCTGCCGCCGATCCCGCACAAGGAGCCGGTGTTCGGCGCGGCGCACGTGTTCAAGGAGACGCAATGAAGAAGAAAGCGAAGGCCAAGCGCGAGTCGGTGATCCGCCATATCGCCGAGGTCGACTGGGAGGACCTGCCCGGCCACTTCGGCGGCGCGTTCTCCAAGTTCCTGGTGCACCCTGAGACCACCGGCTCGCGGCACATCGACTACCGCATCTCCTGCTACCAGCCGCGCGCCTACGTCGAGCCGCACGCGCACAAGGTGCAGGAGCAGGTCTACCACGTGCTCGAAGGCGAAGGCCTGATGGTGATCGACGGCAAGCGCCGCGTGGTGCGCCGCCACGACGTGATCTTCATCGCGCCCAAGGTCGAGCACGCGATCTACAACACCGGCATCACCGACCTCGTGTTCATCGTCGCCACCACGCCGGTGAGCGACGAGTAGCCCCGCGCCCGCGAAGGGGGAGGCAGCGTGCTGTCCGTGGCCGACATCGAGCGGTTGATCGACCATCGCCCGCGCGATGGCGTGTTCCGGGTGCACCGCGACGCGTTTCGCAGCGAAGCGGTGTTCGAACTCGAGATGCGGCGTATCTTCGAGGGCTCGTGGATATACGTCGGGCACGCTTCGCAGCTACCCCGGGCTCACGACTATCTGTGCGGCTGGATCGGGCGCCGGCCCGTCGTGACGATGCGCGCCGCCGACGGCTCGCTCGGATGCTTCATCAACAGCTGCCGCCACAAGGGCGCGCTCGTCTGCCACGGCCGCCGCGGCAATGCGAAAGCGCACGTGTGCCGCTACCACGGCTGGGCGTACGACAGCGCCGGGCGCAATGTGGCGATCAAGGCGCGGGCGCAGGGCGCCTATGCCGAGGCCTTCGACGCGGAGTCGCACGACCTGGTGCCCGTGGCGCGCTTCGGGGAATACCGCGGCTTCCTGTTCGCAAGCCTTTCCGGGGACGTCCCGCCGCTCGAGTCCTACCTCGGCGAGGCGCGTGTGTTCATCGATCTCGTGGTCGACCAGTCCGCGCAGGGCATCGAACTGCTGCCGGGTGACGTCAGCTACACCTATCGGGCGAATTGGAAGCTGCAGCTCGAGAATACATTGGATGCCTACCACCTCACCTCGGTGCACCCATCGTACTTCCGGCTGCTCGACCGGCGTGCGGCGATGGCCGATCGCACGGACGTCGCGCCCGCAGTCTGGCAGGGCCGCGACGGCCGCGAGCTGGAAACCGAGATGGGCTCGTTTGGCTTCGAGCAGGGCCATGCGCTCGTGTGGACCAAGGCGCCGGTGGAGCGCCACCCGCTCTACTCCGGCCTCGCCGAGCTCGAGCGGCGCGTCGGCGCGCTGCGCGCCGACTGGATGCTGCGCACGCGGCAGTTCTGCCTGTTCCCCAACCTGCAGCTCGGATCGAGCGCGGCGCTGCAGATGCGCGTCATCCGTCCGCTTGCGGTCGACCTCACCGAGATGACTACGTACTGCGTGGCGCCTGTTGGCGAGGGCGCGGAGGCGCGCCGCCAGCGCCTGCGCCAATACGAAGACTTCTACAATCCGAGCGGCCTTGCGACTCCGGACGACACGGTCACCTACGAAGATTGCCAGGAGGGATTCCGCTCCGGAGAGATCGAATGGCAGCAGGGCACCATGCGCGGCACCCGAGCAATGCGGGCCGGTGCCGACGAGCACGCACGCGAGCTCGGCATCACGCCCGCGACCTCGATGCACGGCGCCTTCGACACCGCTGACGAGACCGTCTACCACGCGGTGTACCTTGCTTGGCGGCGCTTTCTCGCTCGGGGCGCGCCGCAATGAGCACGCTACCGCCAGCCGAGGCGACGGAGCTTCTGTACCGGGAGGCCCACTATCTCGATGCGCAGCGGTGGGACGACTGGCTTGCGCTGTACCGCGAGGACGCCGAATTCTGGATGCCGGCCTGGAAGGATGCCCACGCGCTCACCGAGTCGCCCAATCGCGAAGTTTCCCTCATCTATTACTCGGCGCGCGCCGGGCTCGAGGATCGCGTCTGGCGCGTGCGCTCGGGTCTCTCCGTAGCCTCGCTCACGCTGCCGCGCACCGTACACGCGGTTTCGAACGTGATCGTCGAGAAGCGTGTGCCCGGCGACGCGCTCGAACTGCAGTCGAGCTGGACCTGCCACGTGTACGACGTCGAGCGCGGCGCGCAGCACGTCTTCTTCGGGCAATATCAGCACCGGCTGCGCAGGGACTCGGGGACGTGGTTGATCGCGGCCAAGAAGATCGTCCTGATGAACGACCGCATACCGACCATGATCGACTTCTACTGCGTTTGAGGAATGCCGTGTCACTAGAAGCCGCACACGCCCGCCCGCCCACCCTGCGCCAGTTCATCGCCGATCTCGGCGGCCACTACGCCGGCAACGCGCTCGTCGGCTTCATCTTCGCCGCCTCGGGGCCGGTGGCGATCATCCTGGCGGTCGGCACGCACGGCGGGCTGACGGAATCCGACCTCGCGTCCTGGATCTTCGGCTCGTTCTTCCTCAACGGCCTGCTCAGTATCTTCTTCTGCTGGTTCTACCGCCAGCCGCTCGTCTTCTTCTGGACTATTCCCGGCGCGGTGCTGGTCGGCAGCGGGCTCGGGCACCTCACGTTCCCGCAGGTGATCGGCGCCTACCTCGGCTGCGGCGTGCTGATGCTCGTGCTCGGACTCTCGGGCTGGGTGAAGCGCGCGATGGAGGCGGTGCCGATGCCGATCGTCATGGGCATGGTGGCCGGCGTGTTCCTGCGCTTCGGCCTGAATCTCGTGTACGCGATCCGCGACGACTTCTGGATCGCGGCGCCGATGGCCGTGGCGTTCCTCGCCCTGTCGCTCGCGCCGCGCCTGGCGAAGACGCTGCCGCCGGTGATCGGCGCGATGATCGTCGGCGCTGTGATGGCCGCGGCGCTCGGCCGCTTTCACGGGCTGCAGATGGGCGGCCTCGGCCTCGTACACCCGAACTTCTACGCCCCGCAATTCTCCTGGCGCGCGATGCTCGAGCTCGTCGTGCCGCTCGCGGTGACGGTGCTCGTGGTGCAGAACGGCCAGGGCGTCGCGGTGCTGCGCGCGGCCGGCCATGCGCCGCCCGTCAACGCGATCACCGCGGCCTGCGGCCTGTGGTCGATCCCCGCGGCGCTCGTCGGCAGCGTCTCGACCTGCCTCACCGGTCCGGTGAACGCGATCCTCGCGGCCTCGGGCGAGCGGCAGCGCCAGTACAGCTCCGGCGTGCTCGTGGGCGTGCTCGCGCTCGGCTTCGGCCTGTTCTCGCCCGTGTTCACCCACCTCCTGCTCGCCACCCCGCAGGCCTTCATCGGCGCGCTCGCAGGGCTCGCCATGCTGCGCGTGCTGCAGACCGCGTTCGTGATCTCGTTCAAGGCCCGCTTCTCGCTCGGTGCGCTCGTCACCTTCCTCGTCACCGTGGCCGACGTGCCGATCTTCAACATCGGCGCGGCCTTCTGGGGGCTCGTGTTCGGCTTCGCCGTCTCCTGGCTCCTCGAGCGCGACGACTTCACGAAAAAGGGGCCAGGCTCGAATTAATGCTTCACTAATTCGAGCCTGGCCCCTTTTCCCTCTTCTCAGAGCACGGCGGAGGTGCCGCCGTCCAGATTGATGCTGGTGCCGGTGACGTAGCTCGCCGCGTTCGAGGCGAGGAAGGCGACGACCGCCGCGACCTCTTCGGCGCGGCCGACCCGCCCGAGCGGGATGTCCTTGCCCATTCCCGCGTACATCTGCTCGAGCGCGACGCCCGTACTCTGCGCGCGGCGCTCGTGCTGGCCCGCGCGCACCAGGCCGATGCACACGGTGTTCACCAGGATGTTGTCGGGCGCGAACTCCTTTGACAGCGCCTTGGTGAAGGCGAGCCCCGCGGCGCGCGTCACGGTGGTCGGCATCGACTTGGCGCGCGGCTGCTTGGCGCCGATGTTGGTGATGTTGACGATTCGTCCCGCGCCCTGCTTCCTCATGTGCGGGATCGCGAGGCGCGCGAGCCGTACGGCGGCAAAGAGCTTCAAGTCGAAATCGGCCTGCCAGGCCTCGTCGGACACCGCGAGGAACTCGCCGGTCGCCGAGGTGCCGGCGTTGTTCACCAGAATATCGAGCCGGCCGAAAGCGTCGACGGTCTCCGCCACCAGCCGCGTGCAGTCCTCGGCCTTGCTCACGTCGGCACGGATCGCGGCGACGCCGCCGCCCGCCGCGCGAATTTCGTCCGCGGTCTGGTCGAGCAGCTCGCGGCGGCGCGCCGCGATCGCCACCGTTGCGCCCTCGCGCGCGAGCATCAGCGCGGTCGCCCGGCCGATGCCCTGCGTGCCCCCGGTGACGATCGCGACCTTGCCCTTGAGCCCTAGCTCCATACACGCCCCCTCCCGAAAGGCTCGCAGTGTGCCGCAGTTTCGCGTACAGTGCCGCCTTTGCTGCATAGCAGCACCGCCTTCGGGCGGTTACCTGTTGGCTGTTCCGACCCTCTCGCAGTTCCCGTCGAAAGATCTCCTTTCGCTCTGGCATCGCGGCTTCAGGTTGGCGCCGATGACACGAAAGGAGACCCATGAGCTTCTCGACGCTCGGATTGCACCCATCTCTGCTTGAAACCCTCGCGGCGCTCGGCTACGCGGAGCCCACTGCCGTGCAGCGTGCCGCCATTCCCGCCGCGCTCTCCGGCGACGATCTGCTGGTGTCCTCCCAGACCGGCAGCGGCAAGACCGCCGCCTTCATGCTGCCCGCGCTGGAGCGCATCCGCGTCGCACGCGCGGCCCACGGCCCGCGCGTACCCGGCGCGCCGCGGGTTCTGGTGCTCGCGCCGACGCGCGAGCTCGCGCTGCAGGTACAGAAGGCAACGCACGCCTACGGCCGCGCGCAGCGCCTGCGCACCGCGTGCCTGGTAGGCGGCATGCCCTACGGCCTGCAGCTCAAGGCACTCGGCAAGCCGGTCGACATCGTCGTCGCGACGCCCGGGCGCCTGAAGGACCACCTCGAGCGCGGCGGCCTTGACCTCTCGGGCGTGCAGATCCTGGTGCTCGACGAGGCCGATCGCATGCTCGACATGGGATTCCAGGCGGACATCGACGCGATCGTCGCGCGCATTCCGGCGGCGCGCCAAACGATGCTGTTCTCGGCGACGCTCGAAGGCGTCGTCGGGCGCCTGGCGCGGCGCGTGACGCGCGAGGCGAAGCGCATCGGCATCGAGGCGTCCAAGACGCGCGCCACGGCGATCGAACAGCATGCTCTGTTCGCCGACGACTTCGCACACAAGACGCGCCTGCTCGACGCGCTGCTGCGCGACGTCGATCTCAAGCAAGCGCTGGTATTCACCGCCACCAAGCGCTCCGCCGAGGACCTGTCGGGCTCGCTCGTCGGGCGCGGCTTCGCCGCCGGCGCGCTGCACGGCGACATGCGCCAGCGCGAGCGCAACGCCACGCTGCAGCATCTGCGCGACGGGCGCATGCGCGTGCTGGTGGCCACCGACGTCGCCGCGCGGGGCATCGACGTGCCCGGCATTTCCCACGTGATCAACTTCGACGTTCCGCGACAGGCCGAGGACTACGTGCACCGCATCGGCCGCACCGGGCGCGCGGGGCGCCCCGGCGTCGCGGTCACGCTGCTCGGGCACGGCGAGCGCCACCTGGTGCACTCGATCGAGCGCTACACGGGCTCGGCGCTGACGATCGCGGTGATCCCGGGCCACGAACCCGCGCAGCGGGCCGCGCCGGCTAGCCGAGACCGCCGGCGATATAGTGCTCGAGCTGCTCGATGATGAATTTCTGCTCGGAGATGATGTCCTTCACCAGGTCGCCGATCGAGATCAAGCCGACCAGCCGCTCGCCCTGCATCACCGGCAGGTGGCGCAGGCGGTTTTCGGTCATGAGCGCCATGCACTCCTCGTTGGTCTGGTCGGGGCGCACGTACATCACGCGCCCGGTCATGATGTCGCGCACCGCGGTGTCGCGCGAGGAGCGCGCCATGAGCGTGACCTTTCTCGCGTAATCGCGCTCGCTCACCATGCCGACCACCTTGCCGCCCTCCATCACCACCAGCGCGCCGATATTCTTCTCGGCCATCTTCTGTACCGCCTCGAACACCGAGGCCTCGGGCGAGATCGTCGCCACCGACTGCTCGGGTTTCGACTTGAGGATTTGAGCAACAGTCGTCATGGTCTCCTCCGGTCTGGAAATGGCCTGTCGCGTACTGTAAGTCAGCCCGCTTTCCGGCGGAAGTGCAGCGGGAAGAGCTCCTTCACGACCGGCCCGTCCGCGGCCCAGGCCTTGCAACCGTCGATGAAATAGGGCTTGCGCGCCTCGCGGCTCGGCTCGTTCGCGGTCGCGACCTTGCCGCCCTTCGGCCAGCTGCCCATCGTCTGGAATGCGACCGTCGCCGCGGGCAGGAGCAGCTCGCGCAGGTGCGTGCAGCCCTTGGTGCCGCCGACCGCCTCGTTCACCGCGCGCCGCCAGCCACCGCCCACCTTGGCGCCGACGAGGCGCTTGTAGGCCGGCGCCACCGTGAAGCACGGCTGGTACGGCGCATCGGCGGTCGCCACCTCGATGTCGCGCACCACCATGTCGCGATCGAGCGTCATCCTGAGCTGCATGTCGTGCACGTGCTGGCCCGCCTTGCGGTGCCCGCGGAAGGGCTCGGTCACGTCGTAGGTCTTCTGGTCGACCATGCGCGCCTCGATATC
>JBLMWT010000140.1:0-7130 GCA_050257375.1 Sphingomonadaceae bacterium | reverse complement strand
CCCGCCTCGCGGTCGATGGTGATGCAGAAGGGGTGGATGCCCGCGCGCTTCGCCTCGATCAGCGCCTGGCGCGTGTCCTCGATGCCGTACTCGCCGCGGTAGCCGTCGGAGAAGTCGTCCGGCTTGCCGTCCGACAGGGTCACGAGCAGCCGCGTGCGCGCCTCGACACCGGCGAGGATGCCGGTGAGGTGCCGGATCGCGGGGCCCATGCGTGTGTAGTCGAGCGGCTGGATGCCGGCGATCCGCTCGCGCACCCGCGCGTCGTAGGGCTCCTCGAAGCGCTTGACGCGGTACACCTCGCAGCGCTTGTGCGTGACGCCCGAAAAGCCGTAGACCGCGTAGCGGTCGCCGAGCACCTTGAGTGCCTCGCACAGCAACACCAGCGCCTCGCGCTCGCAGTCGTTTATCCAGCCCTTGGTGGAGCCCGACATGTCGACCGCGAACAGCACCGCCATGTCGCGTTCGTGCCGCGCGCGGCGCACGAAAGTGCGCCCTGATAGCTCGCCGCCCGCGGTCAGCTCGGCGCGCGCGCGCACCAGGGCGTCGAGATCGACGTCGTCGCCGAAGGGCTCGCCGCGCAGACGCTTGTCCTCGCCGCGCAGCGCCTCGAACGACCGACGCAGCTGCCGCAGCTGCGCGCGGTAGCGCTCGAGCGTGCGCGGCGCGAAAGTCGGGTCGCCCGGAAGCACGTCGCGCTCGCGCAGCGCGCACCAGCGCTTGCGGTAGTGCTGGCGCCGGTAGTCCCACTCGTCGTACAGGTGAGCGCCCTCGTCCGCGCGGTCTCCCTCCGTCCGCGGCTCGGCCCGCTCGCCGACGCCCGCGCGATCGCCGCGCTCGCCTTCCGGCCGGAGGTAGTCCTGCGGGATTCCGCCCAGGTCCTGCTCGATCGACTCGACCAGGCTCGCCAGATCCGGCGGCGCGCCGAAGCGCGCCTCGCCGTCGAGCAGCCGGCCCGGCTCCGTGCCGAGCTCGGCGTGCTCGTCGCTCGGCAGGCCGGCGAGGGCGCGCTGCAGCGCGGCCTTCTCGCGCTCGATGCGCTCGGCGCGCACGGCGAGCGCGCGCTCCGGATCGATCAAGCCGACGAACGGCCAGCGCGGCGGCTCGGCCGAGGGCGGCAGGCGCGCGAGCTCGGCCAGGCTGTCGGCGGCGAGCGCATCGGGCGCCGCCAGGCGCGCGGCCGCTTCGGCGAACTCGGCGCCCGGCGCTGGCTGCGCGAGCGACAGGAAATCGCGGTACAGGCCCGGCAGGTCGCGCTCGAAGCGCGCCGCGAGGCGCAGCGTCTCGAGGAAGGCGAGCCGCGCCCGCTCGCGGGCGTCGCGCGGGTAGGCATCCGGCTCGAGGTTGAACGTGCCGAAGCGCGCCTGCGCCCACAGGAACGCGGCCGTGAGCTTATAGACACGAAAGTTCCGCTCGCGCTCGGCGAACAGGCTCACATGCGTCGGCAGGTACAGCACCGAGGTGTCGGTCCAGGCGGAGTCGGAAGCCTCCAGCCTGAGCCGCCTGCCCGAGAGCCCGGCGACGAACGGCGCCAGAACGCGCGCCGCGTCCTCGAAAACGATGCCGCGTCCGTGCACGTGCGCGCGCTCGGCGCGCGCGCCGAGGTCCTTCAGCTCGGCGCTCGCTCGGTACAGCCCTTCGCGGTCGTACACGTCCATCGCCGCAAGCAGCCAGCGCTCGGCACCGGCTGTGCCGAGCTCGGCCACCGCGCGCGGCGCGAGCGCGGCGAACTGGTAGGCGAGCTCGGGGCTCGACTTGGCGGTGACCGCGACCCAGCGCAGCACGAAGTCCTGCAGCGCGCGCGGCTCGGCGGCGAGCGCCTGCGCGATCCCGGCGGCGGTGCGGCGCGCGGACAGCACCGCGCCGATCAGCTCCCCCAGGCGTGCCTCGAGCTGCGATGCCGAGAGCGCCGGCTCAGAAGACGGCGCTGACCAGTTCATCGATGGCGGCGAGCATCTCGCGCTCGTCGGTGAGCGCGAGCGAGATCGCGCCCTGGCAGGCCGCGCGCGACGCCACGCCCTGCGCGATGAGCTTCCCCGCGTGCACCAGCAGGCGCGTCGACGCCCCTTCGTCCAGGCCGTTGCCCTTGAGGTTGCGCGTCATGTGCGCGAGGCGCACCAGCCGCGCGGCGGTCTGCGCATCGACGCCGCTCTCGCGCGCCACGATGCCCGCCTCGACCTCGGCCGGCGGGTAGTCGAAGTCGATCGCCACGAAGCGCTGGCGCGTCGAGTGCTTGAGCTCCTTCAGCACGCTCTGGTAGCCGGGGTTGTAAGAGATCGCGAGCATGAACTCGGCCGGCGCCTTGAGCACCTCGCCGCGCTTCTCGATGAACAGCGTGCGACGGTCGTCGGCAAGCGGGTGGATGACGACCGTGGTGTCCTTGCGCGCCTCGACGATCTCGTCCAGGTACAGCAGAGCGCCGATCCGCACCGCGTGCGCCATCGGCCCGTCTACCCACACGGTCTCGTTCGCGGTCACCAGGTAGCGCCCCACCAGGTCGGCCGCGGTGAGGTCGTCATGGCAGGAAACGGTGATCAGCGGCCGGCGCAGGCGCCAGGCCATGTGCTCCATGAAGCGCGTCTTGCCGCAGCCGGTCGGCCCCTTCAGCAGGACCGGCACGCGATTGCGCCAGGCGGCCTCGAACAGCTCCACCTCGCCGCGCAGCGAGCGGTAGAACGGCTCGCGCTCGATCATCAGCGCAGCAGCCTCAGGCGCGCGCGGTGCGTTCACCGGCCCTGCTTCCTGAGCGAATCGCACATCGGGTCACGGCAAGAAAAAGGAGGCTACGAGTCTAACGCAGACCCCGCACCGGCGCCCGGCTAGAGCTGCCTGGCGATGAAGTCCGAGAGATACACGTTCCAGCCGAGCGGCTCGGCCTCGGTGATCTCGCGCGAGCGCGCGAAGTCGGCCTCGAACAGTCGCTCGCGCAGGCTGGCGACCGCGCCCGGGTCCGACGTGGCGAGATTGAGCTCGAGATTGATGAACAGGCTCAGCTTGTCCATGTTGGCCGAGCCGAAGCACGCCCAGCCGTCGTAGATCGCCGCCTTGACGTGCGTCATGCCGGGATAGGCGTACACGCGCACGCCGTTTCTGACCAGCAGCTGGCTCGCCACCAGGTTCGCGCTGTTCATGAAGCCGGAGTCGCTGTAGCTCGGCAGCACCACGCGCACGTCCACGCCGCGCTGCCGTGCGCGGATCAGGCCGGCGAGCATCTGGTCGTCGGACAGGTAGGGCTGCTCGACCCAGATCGTGCGGCGCGCGGCACGCATCGCGGCGAGCTGAGCCTCGAAGATCTCGGGCTGGCCGGTGCGCGTGTAGAGGGGCCGCAGGTCGATCAGCTCGCCGGCTGGCGGCTGCTGCGCCGCCCGCTCCTCGTGCTTCGGCTGGAACAGGAAGCCGACGTCGCCCGCGCTCGTGTGTACCCAGCTGCGCTCGAAGTCCGATGCGAGCGGCGCGACGATCGGCCCGCGCAGCTCGACCATCATGTCGTGCCACTCGTAGCGGTACTCGCGCCCGATGTTCATGCCGCCGGCGAAAGCAACATCGCGGTCGACGATCAGCGTCTTGACGTGGTCGGAGGTGAGGAACGGGTTCGGCGAGCTGAGCACCTTCACGTTCGAGCCGGAGCGCAAGTAATCGACAATCGAATCCGGCGGCCGGAAACCGGCGGGCAGCGGCCTGGACGGCGGCAGCTGCCCCCCCACCAGCGTGCCGAGCTGGTCGAGCAGCACGCGCACGTCCACCTCGCGCGAGCGCTTGCGCAGCAGGTCGGCGATCGATACCGCATAGTCGTCGCGGTCGAAGATGTACACGCGCAGCCAGACCGATTCGCGCGCGCTTTGCACGGCGTCGACGAAGCGCGGAAAGAACTCGCTGCCGTCGATGAGGAATTCGAGCGTCCCCTTGCGGCGCTTGGAGGACACGAGGCCGTCGAGCTTCGTCTCCCAGGCCGCGAGATCCATCGGGCTGCCGGCGGCGAGCGGCGGGGCCGGCGTCGCACCGGGCGCCGTGCCCGCGCCTTTCGGCACGAGCGCCCAGCCCGCATGCAGCGTCTGCCACAGCAGGCGCAGGGTGCTGCTCACCGGGCTCTTGAGCGGCGCGAGCACGTGGCTTTCGAGCAGCACGGCTTCGGCGGTGCGCAGCGCGAAGCCGACCGGCGGGCCGCCCTCGCCAGGGTTGGAATCGGGCGGACGAACCACGTACACGGACAGCGCGCGCGCCGGATCGACGTACAGGTACGCGTCGCCCGCGCGCCCGCCGACGTCGATCAGCGCGGGCGCCGAGGCGCCGAGCTCCTCGTCCAGCGCGCGGCTCGCGCGCCGCGCGAACTCCTCGTCGCTCACCGCGCGCTCGATCGTCACGCGCGCGGGCTTCTCGCCGAAGGGCACGACACGCAGGCGGCCGGATTCGCGGAAGATCGCCACGTCGCGCCCCTGCACCGTGATGAGCACCGCGCGGTCCTCTTCGCGCGGCGCAAGCTCCTCCAGCACGCGCGTCATGGTGCGCTGCCAGCTCGCATAGTCGACCAGCCGCACAGGAGCCGCGTCGTGCAGCTCTCGCTCGAGCGCCTGCGGGCTCTCGCCGGCGACTTCCAGCGGCGCGACGAATTGCGCGCTGCGGCCAGGGACGATCTCCTCGGCGGGCCACGACGCGCGCAAGGTGAAGGTGCGATCGTCGATGCGGTAGCGCAGGAAGAGCGCGTCCGAGGTGGCAACTACGCCCTCGGGGGGTGCGCCGCGCGCGGCGGCGGCCTCGACTTCAGGCGCGCGCCCTGGCGACGCGCAGGCGGCGAGCAGAACGACGAAAACCGCGACGAAGCTGCGCCGGATCATTGCGGCGCATGTTATACCCGCGCGGGCGCGCCGCGCCCGCTTCAGCTGGCGCCGTTCGCCCAGTGCCTCGATACGTACGCGAACAGGCCGACCCGGTTCGGCACGCCGAGCTTGCGGTAGATCGAAGTGAAGTGGTTGCGCAGGGTGTGCTCGCTCACCTGCAGGCGCGCGGCCAGGTCGCGGCTTGCCGCGCCATCGTGCTCGAGCAGAGCACGCACCACGTCCAGCTCGCGCGCGGTGAGCTTGTCGAGTGCGCTCGAGTTCTCCGCCGAGCGCGCCTTCGCGGCGAGCAGCTCGTCGACGATGCGCGCGGTCGCCGCGCGGTCGATCCACAGCTCGCCCGCCAGCACCTTGTGCACCGCCCGGCCGACGAGCGCTTGCGCGTCCTGCCTGAGCAGCACGCCGCGCGCGCCCGCCCGCACCGCGCGCACGCTCGCGGCCGCGTCGCGCTCGTCGGCGAGCACGAGAACGCGGCCCCCCGAGACCGCACCGAGCTTCGCGATGGTTCCGGCGTGATCCGCTTCCCCTGGGCCCGCAACGAGCAGGATCACGTCGGGTTTGGCTTTGTCCGAGAGCTCGATCGCCTGCGCGCCGTCGGTCGCGGCGGCCACGACCTCGACCGGCGGACGTTCCTCGGCGAGCGCGCGCCGCAGTGTGGCGAGCAATGCGCCATCGCTTGCCACCAGCATCAGACGGACGGGCTGCGCGTTATGCATGACAGAAAGACTAGCGCGAAAGCCCCGTCGCCCGTGCGTCCCTGTAGAAAATTGACATTCTCTCAGCGTGATAGATTTGCGCCGTGCTACCCGAGGATCGCCGCATTGCGCTGTTGCTGGCCGGCCTGACGCTTCTGCGGCTGCTGCTGGCGGCGCTGCTGCCGCTCTCGCCGCAGGAGGCCTATTACTGGACCTGGAGCCGCGACCTGGCGCTGTCGTATTTCGACCATCCGCCGCTCGCCGCCTGGACGATCCGCCTCACCACCGCCCTCTTCGGCCAAACCGTCTTCGGCATCAAGACCGCGGCGGTGCTGTGGTCGGTGGTGATGAACCTGATCTGGCTGCGCCTGGTACTCGACATGTTTGGGGACCGGCGCCTCGCCTTCTGGTCGCTCGTCGCGCTGAACGTCACGGTGGCCTACGAGGTGTATGGCGTGGTGATCGCGCCCGATGCGCCGCTCATCGCCGCCTGGTCCGCCACCGTGTGGGCCGTGTGGCGCGTCGCGCAGACGGGCCAGGCGCGCTGGTGGTACGCGGCCGGCGCCTTCCTCGGCCTCGCCTGCCTGGCGAAGTATCCCGCGGGACTGCTCGCGCCCGTGGTGCTCGCCTTCCTCGCGCTCTCGCCGCGCCAGCGCCGCTGGCTCGCAACGCCTCACCCCTGGCTCGCCTGCCTGGTAGCGCTCGCGGTGTTCTCGCCGGTGCTCGTGTGGAACGCGCAGCACGACTGGGCATCGTTCGCTTTCCAGAGCACGCGGCGCGCGGAAGGCATGGAGCACTGGCGCCCGAGGTACCTCGGCGTGCTGATCGCTTCGCAACTGCTCATGGCGACGCCGTACCTGTTCGTCGTGGCGATCGCCGCGCTGGCGGACGGCTGGCGCAGGCGCCGCGAAGCTCTGGCCGACGACCGCTGGCTGCTGCTGCTCGCCTCCGGCGCGGTGCCGCTCGCGATCTTCCTCGCGGCGAGCCTGCGCTCGCTGGTGAAGATGAACTGGCCCGCGCCGGTCTGGTGGTCGCTCATCATTCTGGGCGTGCACTCGATCCTGCGCAGGCGGGGCGTCGACCGGCGCTTCGCCTGGGGCCTCGCATCCTCGGGGGCGCTGTTCGCCGCGGGAGCGATCGTGATCGCCATCCCGAACGTGCCGCTCGGCGACGCGAATCTGTGGAGCGGGTGGCGGGAGGCCGGCGCGCGGGTCGCGCGGCTGCAGGCTGCCCTGCGTGCGAAGGGCGAGAACTCGTTCGTGTTCTCGCCGAGCTACAAGATCAGCGCGATGCTCGAGTTCTACGTGCCGGGACAGCCGCGCATCTATTCCCGCGACGTCTTCGGCCATCCGGCCCTGCAGTTCGACTACATGCCGATCGAGGGCAACCTGAAGGGAGCGTCCGGCATCCTGGTCACGGACGACCGGCGCGAGTCCGAGCTTCCCCTGGAGGAGCTGGGCCCCTACTTCGCGTCCGTCGAGCGCATCGACACGCTCGAGATCAGCGCCTTCGGCCGGCACACGCGCCGCATCGACATCTACCTGTGCCGCGACTACCGCGGCTACCCGCGCGCCCTGCGGAACACGAAGAACTTGGCGGTCAGGTA
>JBLMWT010000139.1:0-26658 GCA_050257375.1 Sphingomonadaceae bacterium | reverse complement strand
AGGGCTACGCCGTGGCGACCGCGGCGAACGGCGAGCAGGCGCTTGCCCAGGTTACCTCATGGCGGCCGGACCTGGTGTTGCTCGACGTCATGATGCCGGGGCTGTCGGGCTACGACGTGTGTCGCAGGTTGCGCGTGGATCCGGCCACGGCGCTGTTGCCGGTGGTGCTCGTCACCTCGCTCGACCCACACGCCGAGCGCGTCAAGGGCATCGAGGCTGGAGCCGACGACTTCCTCTCGAAGCCGATCAACCAGCCCGAGCTCTTCGCGCGGGTGAAGTCGCTCCTGCGCGTGAAGTCTCTGCAGGACGAGGTGAAGCGCCAGGCCGCGCAGCTCGCCGAATGGAACGCAGGGCTCGAGGCGCGCGTGCGCGAGCAGCTGGCGCACATCGGCCGCCTGGGGCGGCTGAGGAGCTTTTTCTCGCCGCAGCTCGCCGAGGCGATCGTCGCGGGCGGCGGTGAGGAGCTGCTCAAGACGCACCGGCGCGAAATTACCGTGGCGTTCTTCGACCTGCGCGGCTTCACCGCCTTCACCGAAGAGGCCGCGCCCGAGGAGGTCATGGAGCTCCTGCATGCCTACCACGCTGAGCTCGGCCGTCTGGTGCTCGCGCACGGCGGCACGCTCGAGCGCTTCGCCGGCGACGGCGTGATGGTGTTTTTCAACGACCCGATGCCCATCGAGCGGCCGGCGGAGCGTGCGGCGCGCCTTGGGCTCGAGATGCAGGCTGCGTTCGACCCGATCGCGGCGCTGTGGAAGAAGCGCGGCCACGCGCTCGGCCTGGGCGTGGGCATCGCGCAGGGTTACGCCACGCTCGGCGCGATCGGCTTCGAAGGGCGCTGGGACTACGCCGCGATCGGCCGCGTCACCAATCTCGCGGCGCGCCTGTGCGGCGAGGCCGAAAGCGGCCAGGTGCTGCTCGATCGCAAGACCGTGGCGAGCATCGACGGTGCGCTGCCAGTGACGCCGGTCGGCGGGCGCACGCTGAAGGGCTTCGCGCAACCAGTGGAAGCCTTCGCGCTCACGCGCGCCTAGTCATGCCCAGCAGCGTGCGCTCCCGTTTCGTCGACAACGGCAACGGCCTGAGGATGCACCTGCTCGAGGCGGGCGAGCCCCGGCGCCCCTGCGTGCTGCTGCTGCACGGCTTTCCGGAGCTCGCGTACAGCTGGCGCAAAGTGATGCCGCCGCTCGCCACTGCGGGCTTTCATGTCGTCGCTCCGGATCAGCGCGGCTACGGCAGCACGACCGGCTGGAACGCGGACTACGACGGTGACGTCGACTCGTTTCGCCTTGCCAACCTGGTGCGCGACGCCCAGGGCCTCGTGCACGCGCTCGGCCTGGATTCAGTTGCGGCGGTGGTCGGGCACGATTTCGGCTCGCCCGTTGCCGCGTACTGCGCGCTCGCACGGCCGGAAATGTTTCGCTCGGTGGTGCTGATGAGCGCGCCGTTCTCGTGGACGCCTGCGCCGGACATCGATGGTGAACTAGCCGCGCTCGCGCCGCCGCGCAAGCACTACCAGTGGTACTACTCGACGCGCGCGGCGAACGGGGACATGTGGCATTGCGCGCAAGGCGTGCACGCGTTTCTGCGCGCGTACTTCCACTACAAGAGCGCCGATTGGCCCGGCAATAGGCCGCGTCGCCTTGCGTCCTGGAGCGCCGCGGAGCTCGCGAAAATGCCGACCTATTACGTCATGGAGCGCGACAAGACGATGGCCGAGACCGTCGCGCCCGAGATGCCCGCGGCCGCATCGTCCTGGTTGACCGATAGCGAACTGGCTGTCTACAGCGCGGAGTACGTGCGCACCGGCTTCCAGGGCGGGCTGCAGTGGTACCGCTGCCGTACCGAGGGGCGCAACGCCGATCTGGGCCCCTACGCCGGGCGCGTGATCGACGTTCCGTCCATGTTCATCGCCGGCGCGAGCGACTGGGGCGTGTACCAGGTGCCGGGCGCTTTCGAGCAGATGCAGGCGAGCGTCCTCGCGCGCATGCGCGGCTGCCATCTCGTGCCTGGCGCCGGGCACTGGGTGCAACAGGAAAAACCCGAAGAGGTGACGCGGCTGCTGCTCGAGTTCCTCGGCTAGGCGCAGCCCAGGCGCCGCTCCTTGTCGAGCACGAGCGCGGTGAGCATGTCGTTGACCGGCGCCGGGACGCCGACCTCGGCACCCACGCGCGGGATCGACCCGTTGATGACCTCGATCTCGGATTTTCTCTTTGCCATCAGATCGAGCAGCACCGAAGGCCGCGCATTCGGAATCTTCGAGCCGAAGTCGCGCACGTAGGCGACCGGGTCGTCGAAACCGAGCCTGACCCCTTTCTTCTTCGCTACATCATAGGCCTCGCGCGCGCAGGTTGCCGAGACGCGCGCGAGATCCCGGTCCTGCATCACCTTGCCGATCGTGTGATCGGTGAGACCGCAGGGGCCGGAGTAGGCGCAGTTGCAGATGAGCTTTTCCCACACCAGCTGCGCGATGTCGTCGAACACCTTGACGCGGAAGCCGGCGCCGCGCCAGAGGTCGGCGACTGTTTCCAGTCTCGGGGTAATGGGCCCGCCGAATTCGCCCAGCCGCACGAGCTCCATGCCGTTGTGATGCGCGTGGCCGGGCCCCTTCATCGACGCGCCGAAGCCGCCGACCACGCCCACCATCACGCGATCCTTCCCGAGCACGGCGGCCGCGGTGTCGGGTCCGCCCAAGCCGTTCTGGATCGAGAGGACGACCGTGTCGGGCTTTAACAGCGATCTTGTGTTTTCAGCCGCAGCGGCGACCTGCCCGGCCTTGGTGGCAAGGATCACGAGGTCGCAGGCGCCCGCCTCGCGCGCCTCGGTCGTCGCGTTCACTTTCACGGTGCGGTCGCCCGAGGCGCCTTCCAGGCGCAGGCCGCGGCTGCGCATCGCCTCGACGTGCTCGCGCCAGCGATCGACCGCCCACACCTCGTGGCCGGCGGCCGCGAAAAGCCCGGCGTACACCGAGCCCATCGCGCCGCAGCCGACGATGGCGATTCTCACGCGACTTCGAAGAGCCCCGCGGCACCCATGCCGCCGCCGATGCACATGGTCACCACGACGTGCTTCGCGCCGCGGCGTTTGCCCTCGATCAGCGCGTGGCCGATCAGCCGGCTGCCGGTGACGCCGTAGGGGTGTCCGACCGCGATCGCGCCGCCGTTCACGTTCAGGCGCTCGGCCGGGATGCCGAGCTTGTCGCGGCAGTAGATCACCTGCACCGCGAACGCTTCGTTCAGCTCCCACAGGCCGACGTCCTCCATCTTCATCCCGGTCTGCTTGAGCAGTTTCGGGATCGCGAACACCGGGCCGATGCCCATCTCGTCAGGCTCGCAGCCTGCCACGGCGAAGCCGCGGAAGACGCCCATGGCCTTGAGGCCCTTTTTCGCCGCCGTCTTGTCGCTCATCACCACCTGCGCCGAAGCACCGTCGGAGAACTGGCTCGCGTTCCCCGCCGCAATTACGCCGCCGTCGATCGCGGGCTTGATCTGCGACACGCCCTCGTAGGTGGTGTCGGCGCGAATGCCTTCGTCCTCGGAGGCGGTCACGTCCTTCAGCGTCTCGACCCCGGTCGTCTTGTCGACCACTTTCATCTTCGTGCTGATCGGCACGATCTCGTCCTTGAACTTTCCCTCGGCGCGCGCCTTGGCAGCCCTGAGCTGGCTCTCGACGCCGTAGCGGTCCTGCGCTTCGCGGGAGATCTTGTAGCGCTTCGATACCATCTCCGCGGTCTGCAGCATGGTCCAGTAGATCTCGGGCTTTTTCTGCTTCAGCCAGTCCTCGTGGATCATGTGCTTGTTCATCTCGTTCTGTACGCACGAGATCGACTCGACGCCGCCGGCGATCATGATGTCGGCTTCCCCCTGCATGATGCGCTGGCTGGCGAGCGCCACCGTCTGCAGGCCCGAGGAGCAGAAGCGGTTGACGGTCATGCCCGAGACCGTAACCGGCAGGCCCGCGCGCAGCGCGATCTGGCGCGCGATGTTGGCGCCGGTCGCACCCTCGGGATTGGCGCAGCCCATGATGACGTCGTATACCTCGCCCGGCTCGAGCCTGGCGCGCTCGAGCGCGTGCTTGACGACGTGGCCGCCCATGGTCGCGCCGTGGGTCATGTTCAGCGCCCCGCGCCAGCTCTTGCAAAGGGGCGTGCGTGCGGTCGAAACGATGACTGCTTCGGTCATATTCGGATCTCCTAGCCGTTGAACCGTTTGCCTTCCTTGGCGAGCCTGACCAGGAGCGGCGCGGGCTTCCATACCTCTCCCTGGTATCCCTTCTGGAACCCCTCGATCGACGCGAGCACCTTGGGCAGGCCCACGGTGTCGGCGTAGAACATCGGCCCGCCGCGGTACGGCGGGAAGCCGTAGCCGGTGAGGTAAACCATGTCGATGTCGGAGGCGCGCAGCGCGATGCCTTCCTCGAGGATGTACGCCGCCTCGTTGACGAGCGCGTAGATGAGGCGCTCGACGATCTCGTCGTCGGAAATCTGCCGGGGCTTGATGCCGATCTCGGCTCTATATTGAGAAATGATCTTGTCCACTTCGGGATCGGGGATCGGCTTGCGGTTGCCGGGCTCGTAGCGGTACCAGCCCTTGCCGGTCTTCTGCCCGTAGCGGCCCTGCTCGCAAATGCGGTCGCCGACGCGCGAGTAGACGAAGTTGGGCCGCTCCTGGTAGCGGCGCTTGCGGATCTCCCAGCCGATGTCCAGGCCCGCCATGTCGCCCATCGTGAACGGGCCCATCGCCAAGCCCCACTTCTGCGCCGCCGCGTCGACCTGCTGCGGCGAGCAGCCCTCGTCGAGCAGGAACAGGCTCTGCTGGCCGTACTTTTCGATCATTCGGTTGCCGATGAAGCCGTCGCACACACCCGAGACGACTGGCACCTTCTTCAGTCGCTTGCCGAGCTTCATGGTGGTGGTGAGCACGTCCTTGGCGGTCTGCGCGCCACGCACCACTTCGAGCAGCCGCATCACGTTCGCCGGCGAGAAGAAGTGCGTGCCGATCACGTCCTGCGGGCGCTTGGTGACCGCCGCGATCGCGTTCACGTCGAGCGTCGAGGTGTTGGTAGCAAGGATCGCGCCCGGCTTCATCGTCGCATCGAGCTTTCTGAAGATGTCCTGCTTGACGTCCATCCGCTCGAACACCGCCTCGATCACGATGTCGGCGTCCTTCGCCGCGGCAACGTCGAGCGCGGGCGTGATGAGCGCCATGCGCTTGTCCATGTCCTCCTGCTTCAGGCGCCCCTTGGACACCGTGTTCGCGTAGTTCTTCTTGATGGTCGCGAGGCCCCGGTCGATCGCCTCCTGCTTCATCTCGATGAGCGTGACGGGGATGCCGACGTTGACGAAGCTCATCGCGATGCCGCCCCCCATGGTGCCTGCCCCGATGATCGCGGCCTTGCGGACCTCGCGCGTAGGCGTGTCTTCGGGGACGTCGGGGATCTTGGCGGTCTGGCGCTCGGCGAAGAACATGTGGCGCAGCGCCTTCGACTCGGTGGTGTTGACCAGATACTCGAAGCGCTTGCGTTCTTCCTGGCGACCTGCGTCGAAAGGTTTTGTCGCGGCGGCTTCCACGCAGGCCACGATTTCGAGCGGCGCCGGGTAGCCTTTCGAGGCCTTCGCCACTTCCGCGCGCGCCGCCTCGAAGAACGCCTTCGGGTCGCCCTCGAGCTTGACCGACAGGTCGCGGATGCGGCGCGGGCCCTTGCCTGCGGCGACGAGCGTCTTCGCGTAGGCGATCGCCGCTTCGAGCAGGTTGCCTTGGACGATCTCGTCCACCACGCCGAGCGCCTTCGCCTTTTCCGCCGGGATCGGATCGCCGGTCGTCATCATCCTGATCGCTTCCGCGGCGCCGATCACCCGCGGCAGGCGCTGCGTGCCGCCCGAGCCGGGCAGGATGCCGAGCTTCACTTCGGGCAGACCGATCTGCGATTTGGGCAGCGCGATGCGGTAGTGGCAGCCGAGCGCGAGCTCGAGCCCGCCGCCGAGAGCGAAGCCGCCGATCGCCGCGACCAGGGGTTTCTTCATCGCGTCCTGCTGCTCGTTCACCTCGGGCAGGTTCGGCGGCGTCATCGGCTTGTTGAATTCGCGGATGTCGGCGCCGCCGGAGAAGGCCTTGTCGCTGCCGATGATCACGACCGCCTTCACCGCGGCGTCGGCCTCCGCCTTCTTCAGGCCGTCCATGATGCCGGCACGCAGGGCGTTGCCCAGGCCGTTCACGGGAGGATTGTTCAGAGTGATGACGGCGATGCCGTCGCGTACCGAATAGGGCGCTGCGTCGCTCATGCGGGGATCTCCGGAGTGAATGGCTGCGCGGGGGGAAGGCGATTCTACCGCTGCTTGACCGCTCGCGGCGCGCCAGAGTACTTTCGCCCGCCTGCGCTCGCATCGCGAAACAGGGTTCCGGAGGAGGTACACATGCAAGGCCTGATGATGGACACGCCGTTGCTGATCACCAACCTGATCGGGCATGCCGATCGGCATCACGGCGAGACCGATATCGTTTCCAAGACGGTCGAAGGCGACATCCACCGCTACAACTACCGTGCGGCGCACAAGCGCGCGCGCCGGCTGTCGAAGGCCCTGCAGGCGCTCGGGGTTAAGGCGAGCGATCGCGTCGCGACGCTCGCCTGGAATGGATACCGGCATTTCGAGATCTACTACGCGGTCACCGGCAGCGGCGCGGTGATCCACACCATCAACCCGCGCCTGTTTCCCGAGCAGATCGTGTACATCGCCGGGCACGCCGAGGACAAGCTGGTGTTCTTCGATCTCACGTTCCTGCCGCTGGTGGAGAAGCTCGCGCCGCAGCTGAAGACGGTCAAGGGCTTCGTGCTGATGACCGACCGGGCGCATATGCCGAAGCAATCGTCGATCCCGAACCTGCTGTGCTACGAGGAGCTGGTCGAGGCGCAGGACGACAAGTTCGAGTGGCCGAGCTTCGACGAGCGCACCGCGGCCTGCCTGTGCTACACCTCGGGAACGACCGGCAATCCGAAGGGCGCGCTCTACTCGCACCGCTCCACGCTGCTGCACGCCTACGCGGGGTCGCTGCCCGACGCGCTGAACCTCTCGGCGCGCGACGTCGTGCTGCCGGTGGTTCCGATGTTCCACGTCAATGCCTGGGGCCTGCCGTATTCCTGCGCGCTCACCGGCGCGAAGCTGGTGTTCCCCGGCCAGCATCTGGACGGCAAGAGCCTGCACGAGCTGTTCGAAACGGAAGGCGTCACCATGTCGGCAGGCGTGCCGACCGTCTGGCTCGGGCTGCTCAACTACATGAAGCAGGCGAACCTGAAGTTCTCCAGCCTCAAGGCGGTGGTGATCGGCGGATCGGCCTGCCCGCCCGCGATGATTCGTAGCTTCCAGGAGGACTACGGCGTCGAGGTGCTGCACGCCTGGGGCATGACCGAGATGAGCCCGCTCGGCACGGTGTGCACGCTCAAGGCCAAGCACAAGAACGCGGACAAGGAGGCGCGCTATGCAGTGCAGTCCAAGCAAGGCCGCGCGATCTTCGGCGTCGACATGAAGATCGTAGGGGCGGACGGCAAGGAGCTGCCGATGGACGGCAAGGCCTTCGGCGACCTGCACGTGCGCGGCCCGTGGGTGATCAGCAGCTACTTCAAGGGCGAGGGCGGCGATCCGCTGAGGAACGGCTGGTTCCCTACCGGCGACGTCGCGACGATCGACCCCGACGGCTACATGCAGATCACCGACCGCTCCAAGGACGTGATCAAGTCCGGCGGCGAGTGGATCAGCTCGATCGATCTGGAGAACATCGCCGTGGCGCATCCGGCGGTCGCGGAAGCCGCGGTCATCGGCATCAAGCATCCGAAATGGGACGAGCGGCCGGTGGTGCTGGTGGTCACGAAGGCGGGGCAGGAGGTGAGCAAGGAGGAGCTGCTCAAGTTCTACGAGGGCAAGATCGCCAAGTGGTGGATGCCGGATGACGTGGTATTCGTGAAGGAACTGCCGCACACGGCGACGGGCAAGCTCTCCAAGCTCACCATCCGCGAGCAGTTCAAGGACTACAAGCTGCCGACGGCATGAGATGAGCGCGCATATCGTCGCGGAAACGAGTGAGCGCGTCGCGCGCATCACGCTCGCGCGCCCCGACAAGAAGAACGCGCTCACGCTGGAGATGTACAAGGCGCTCGCCACGGCACTCGCTGCGGCGGAAGCGGATCCCGAAGTGCGCGCGACGCTTATCCACGGCACGTCGGACTGCTTCTGCTCGGGCAACGATCTGAAGGATTTCCTCGAGCGCCCGCCGCACGGCGAGCGCTCGCCGACCTTCGAGTTCCTGCGCGCGCTTTCCACGCTCGAGAAGCCGCTCGTCGCCGCGGTCGGAGGACCAGCGGTCGGCATCGGCACGACGATGCTGCTGCACTGCGACCTGGTGTACGCCGCGCCGAACGCGCGCTTTCAGCTGCCGTTCGTGCCGCTCGGTTTGGTGCCCGAGGCGGGCTCTAGCCTGCTGTTGCCGATGATCGCGGGCTATCAGCGGGCGGCGGAGCTGTTGCTGCTCGGCCAGCCCTTCGGCAGCGCCAAGGCGCTTGCCGCCGGCTTCGTCACCGAGGTGGTGCCCGAAGGCGATCTGATCGAAACCGCGCGGAACGCGGCGCTCGCGCTCGCCGCATTGCCGCCCGCGTCGCTGCGCCTCACCAAGCGGCTGATGAAGGCGGGACTCGCCGAGGCGGTCTCGGCGCGCAGCGAGCTCGAAGGCGGCCACTTCCGCGAACGGCTCGCTTCGCCCGAGGCGCGTGAGGCGATGAGCGCCTTCTTCGAGAAGAGAAAACCCGACTTCTCGCGCTTCTCGTGAAGCGCGCGGCAGCCCTGCTCGCCGGGCTGCTCGCTGCCTGCGCCGCCCCGGCGCCCGATGTGGCGCTCGACGTCGGGCACGGGCTCGCCGAGTCGGGTGCGAGGTCGGCGAGCGGCGTCCCCGAGTTCCAGTACAACCTGACGCTCGCGCAGCGCGCGCGCCTGTTCCTGTCGATCCACCACGACTCGGTCAAGGGGCGCCTGCTCCCGGAGGCGGGGCGCTTCTCGGGGTTTTCGCTCTTTGTTTCGCACGCGAACCCTCATCCCGCCGCGAGCCTCGCCTGCGCGAGCGCCGTCGGTGCGCGGTTGCGTGCGGCGGGCTTCCCGCCTTCGCGCTACCATGCCGATCCTGGAGTCGGGGAGGGGCGCCTGTTTGCCGACGAAGCGAACGGCGTGCATTGGTTCGACGATCTCGCCGTGGCGGCGAGCGCCACGATGCCCGCGGTGCTCGTCGAGGCCGGTGTCATCGTCAACCCGGCGGAGGAGCGCCGTCTGGCGGATGCGTCGGTACAGGAACGCTTCGCGCGCGCGATCGCGGAGGGGGTCGAGCAATGCCTGAGCTGAAGCACGAAACGGTCGAAGCGAACGGAATTCGGCTGCACGTCGCGCGCGCGGGCGACGGGCCGCTGATGCTCTTCCTGCATGGCTTTCCCGAATACTGGGCGATGTGGCGCCCGCTCCTCGAGCACTTCGGCGCGCGCGGACATTGCGCCGTCGCGCCCGATATGCGCGGCTACAACCTGTCGGACAAGCCGGCCGGGGTCGAGGCCTACAAGGCGAAGCACCTCATCGCGGACGTGCTGGCGCTCGCCGCGCATTACACGCGCGAGCCATTTGTGCTGGTGGCGCACGACTGGGGCGGTGCGGTCGCCTGGGGCGTCGCGCTCGCGCATCCCGAGCGGCTTGCGCGGCTGGTGATGATCAACTCCCCGCATCCGTACATCTTCTGGCGCGAGCTCACGCGCAACCCGGCGCAGCAGAAGGCGAGCGAGTACATGCTCCTGTTTCGCAGCGCGAAGGCCGAGCGCGTACTGTCGGAGAACGGCTATGCGCGCCTGCTCGGCGCGTTTTCCGACCTCGAGCCGCAGGCGCGCGCGGCGCTCGTCGAGGCCTGGTCGCGGCCCGGAGCTCTCACCGGCGGCCTCAACTACTACCGCGCCTCGGCGCTGTATCCGCCGTCGCCCGAGGACCCGGGCGCGGCGCGCCTAAGTCTCGAGGCGAAGGACTTCGTCGTGCGCGTGCCGACGCTCGTCGTATGGGGCGAGCGCGATGCGGCGCTCCTGCCCGGTTGCCTCGAGGGGCTGGAGGAGGTCGTGCCGGACCTGAAGCTCGTGCGTGTGCCGGACGCGACCCACTGGGTGGCGCGCGAGAAGACGGCCCTGGTGATCCGAGAAATCGAAAACTGGATGGGAATGACGCCATGAGCGAAGCAATGACCATCAGGGGGCTCGAGAGCCGCGTCGGCGAGGAGATCGCCGTCTCGCCCTGGCTCGAGATAACCCAGGAGCGCATCGATACCTTTGCCAAGGCGATCGACGACTTCCAGTGGATCCACGTCGACCGCGAGCGCGCGAAGCGCTCCCCCTACGGCACCACCATCGCCCACGGCTTCCTCACGTTGTCGCTGGTGGCGCACCTGAGCGAGATCACGTTTTCGTTTTCGGATCGCAAGATGGGGGTGAACTACGGCCTGAACCGCGTGCGCTTCACCGCGCCAGTGCCTTCGGGCTCGAGGATCCGGGCGCGCTTCACGCTGGCGAAGTACGAAAAGATCGAAGGCGGCGTGCAGGTCACCTGGAACGTCGTCATGGAGCGCGAGGGCGGCGACAAGCCGGTGATGGTCGCGGAGACGATCGCGCGGCACTACTACTAACGAGGAGGCGCAGGTGGCACAGCGATGGAAGAACCGGCCCGCGGGTTCGAACTGGGGCGAGTTCGGCCCCGACGACCAGCGCGGCCGCATGAACTGGGTGACGCGCGAGAAGGTGCTGCAGGGCATCGCCGAGGTGAAGGAGGGCCGTTCCTTCTGCCTGTCGCTGCCGCTCGACTATCCGGGCGGCAGCGTGCTCAACCCGCGGCGCAAGCCGCCGCGCCTGTTCGCCACGCTGCGCGACAGCAAAGGTGCCGGCAAGCAGAACTTCTGCTACCCGCTCGCCGCGGACAATCCGGACCACACCGACGTGGTGTGCGACGACCTGGTGCTCCTCACGCTGCAGTACTCGACGCAGTGGGACTCGTTCGCGCACGTGGGCAGCCGCTTCGACGCCGACGGCGATGGCAAGCCCGAAATCGTGTTCTACAACGGCTTTCGCGCGGGCGAGGACATCGTGCCGGCGAAGGAGAACGCGAGCGCGCCGGAGCCCTGGGCGAGATTCGAAGGCAGCGAAGCGAAGTCGCTCGGCATTCAAAACCTCGCCGAGCACGGCGCGCAGGGCCGCGCCGTGATGATCGACCTGCACGCGCACTTCGGGCGCGAGCGGCGCGCGGTGACCTACGACGAGCTGATGCGCGTCATGGAGGCGGACAAGGTGGCGGTGGAGAAAGGGGACTTCGTCTGCGTGCACACCGGCTTCGCCGACGTCATCCTCGAGTTGCGCAAGAACCCCGACCCGAAGTTGCTGCACGGCACCTGCGCGGGACTCGACGGGCGCGACGACAAGCTGCTCAAGTGGATCAGCGACTCGGGCCTCGCCTGCCTGATCGCCGACAACTATGCGGTCGAGCTGATTCCGACGAGCATCTTCAAGCCCGCGCCGCACGCCCTCATGCCGCTGCATGAGCACTGCCTGTTCAAGAACGGCATCCACCTGGGCGAGCTTTTTCACCTCGGGCCGCTCGCGCATTGGCTGCGCGAGCATCGGCGCAATCGCTTCCTGTTCACCGCCCCGCCGTTGAGGCTTCCCGGCGCGGTCGGCTCGCCTGCCACCGCAGTGGCCACGGTGTGAGCGCAGGGCGCGGATGAGCGGCGAGAGCTGGGATTACGTGATCGTCGGCGCGGGCTCGGCCGGCTGTGTGCTCGCCAGCCGGTTGACCGAGGACCCGGCCGTCCGCGTGCTGCTCCTCGAGGCGGGGCCGCGCGACACGAATCCGTGGATCCATATCCCGCTCGGCTACGGCAAGCTCTTCACGCGCACCGACGTGAACTGGGCCTACGAGTCCGAGCCCGAGCCGGCGTTGAACGGCCGGCGCGTCTTCACTCCGCGCGGCAAGGTGCTTGGCGGCTCCTCGTCGATCAACGGACTGGTGTACATCCGCGGGCAGCGCGAGGACTTCGACGGCTGGGGCATTGACGGCTGGCGCTTCGACGACTTGCTGCCGTACTTCAAGCGCTGCGAGGACCAGAGCCGGGGCGCGAACGCCTGGCACGGCGCGGGCGGCCCGCTCAAGGTCTCGGACCTGCCGGACCGTCACCCGCTGTGCGAAGCGTTCATCGCCTCCGCCGAAGCGCTCGGCGTGCCGCGCAACGACGATTTCAACGGCGCGTCGCAGGAGGGTGCCGGCTACTACCAGGCGACGACGCGCCACGGCCGCCGCTCGAGCGCGGCGACTGCGTACCTGCGCCCGGCGGAAAAGCGCGCCAACCTGCGTGTCGAGGTGAATGCGCTCGCTACCCGCGTGCTGTTCGAGGGCCGCCGGACCACCGGCGTGGAGTACGTGCGCGCCGGGGCGAAAGCCGTTGCGCGCGCGCGGCGCGAGGTGATCCTCTCCGGTGGCACGATCAACTCGCCGCAGCTGCTGCAGCTCTCGGGCGTCGGTCCGCGCGCGCTGCTCGAGCGCCACGGCATCGCGGTGCTGCACGACGCGCCCGGCGTGGGCGAGGCGCTGCAGGACCACTTCTACGTGCGCACGTTCTGGCGCTGCAACCGACCGATCACCTTGAACGACGACATGGCGAGCCTGTGGCGGCAGCTCGGCATAGGCCTGCGCTATATGCTGCAGCGCCGCGGCCCCCTTGCCGTGAGTGCGGGCTACGCGGCGGCCTTCGTGCGCACGCGCCCGGAGCTCGCGCGGCCGGACGCGCAAATCTATTTCATCAACTTCTCGACGGCCAAGCGCGGCGGCGTGCTGCATCCGTTCTCGGGCTTCACCGTGTCGGTGTCCCAGCTGCAGGCGGAATCGCGCGGCTGGGTGCGCATTCGCTCGGCCGATCCGGGAACCCCACCCGCGATCCACTACAACTACCTCGCGACCGAGGGCGACCGGCGCATGATGGTCGAGGGCCTGAAGTTCGCGCGTCGCCTGGTCAACACGACGCCCATGCGCGAGTTCGCGGCGGGCGAGTTCCTCCCCGGCGAGCGGGTGAAAACCGACGAGGACTGGCTCGCCTTCTGCCGCGAGGCCGGCGACACCGTGTTTCATCCGACCTCGACCTGCCGCATGGGAGAAGACGCCGCCGCGGTGGTCGACGCTCGCCTGCGGGTGCGCGGCCTCGCGGGCCTGCGCGTGATCGACGCCTCGATCATGCCCTCGGTCGTATCGGGCAACACCAACGCAGCGGTCATCGCTCTGGCCGAGAAGGGCGCAGACCTGGTGCGCGCCGACGCTTGAAAGGTGCTTGACAGGCGCGGCGCTATTGCGAAAGACTGGCCGCAAACAAGAGCAATTCGCCCGGTCCATCTTCAGCAAGGAGGAGATCATGCGTTCGTTCGCCATCCGCATTTGCGCACTGGCCGCCGCGTTGGGCGCGGCTGCATTTGCTTCATCCGCATTCGCGGAGAAGGAATTGAAGGTCGGCGTGATCTACGACTACACCGGACCGCTCGCTGCGGGCGGCTCGAAGGCCGCGGCGGTCGCGACCAAGATCGCAATCGACATGATCAACGAAAAGGGCGGCGTCGACGGCTACAAGATCGTGCCCATCTACTCCGACGCGCAGTCCAACAACGATGTCGCGATCAACGAGGCGACGCGCCTGATGGGCGAACAGAAGGTCGATCTGCTGATGGGTTTCTATTCCAGTGCGCAGTGCGTGCCGATCGCGCAGAAGGCCGACGCGGCCAAGAAGTTCATGTGGGCGAACGTGTGCATCGCCTCCAGCGTCTTCAAGGGCAAGAACCTGCAGTACGTGTTCCGCGCGCAGCTGCATTCGGACCAGATCGGCGAGGCGGCGTGCACCTTCGTCAAGGAGATCTCGCAGCCCAAGCTGCACAAGGCGCCCAAGGACCTGCGCGTGGCAATCATCCATGAGGACGGTCCGTACGGCAGCGGGGTCGCCGCCGGGAACCAGGAGGCCTGCAGCAAGGACGGCATGAACATCGTCCTCAAGGAGGGGTATTCCGCGACGGCGCCGGATCTCTCGCCGCTGATCACCAAGCTGCGGCGCGCGCGCCCGGACGTTATTCTGCACACGGGCTACAACCCGGACATCACGCTGTTCTGGCGCCAGGCGCGCGAGCAGGGGCTGAAGTGGGACGCGTTGATCGGGCAAGGCGCGGGCTACGGCCAGTACGACAAGTTGCACGCATCCTTCGGCGACGAGGCGAACTACATCTTCGACGTCGACCCGGTGGCGGCGCAGTTGCTCGATCCGAAGTCGCTCAAACCCGGCCTCGGAGAGCTGACGCAGGAGATGGTCAAGCGCTACAAGGCCGCGACCGGCGAGAAGGAAGTGCCGCCGCACGCTTCGATGGGCTTCAATCAGGCTTGGATCTTCTTTTCTGACGTACTGCCGCGCGCGATCAAGAAGTACGGGGGCGTCACGTCCGATGATCTGCGCAAGGCGGCGCTCGACACCGATATCCCGGTTGGCGGCACGATCCAGGGATACGGCGTGAAGTTTTTCCCGCCGGGCACGCCGATGTCCGGACAGAACGAACGCAGCTCACCGGTGGTGATGCAGTATCTTGGGGGCCATACCAAGATCGTCTGGCCCGCGTCGCTGCGCACCGCTGACCCGGTGATCCCGCTGCCCAAGAGCTCCGCATACGCGAAGTAGCCGGTTGAGACAGGCGCGGACGAGAGCATGCTCTCGGTCAGCCGGCTCACCAAGCGCTTCGGGGGCTTCACGGCCGTAAACGAGGTTTCGTTCGAGCTCGTTAGAGGCGAGATTCTCGGGCTGATCGGGCCGAACGGTTCGGGCAAGAGCACGACCTTCAATCTGATCGCAGGCGCGCTCGCGCCGACGGCCGGGTCAATACGGTTACTTGGGCGCGAGATCGCCGGCGAGCCTGCCAGCCGAATCGCGCACCACGGCGTCGCGCGCACGTTCCAGATTCCGCGGCCGTTCCGGCGGCTGTCGCTCGTCGAAAACGTCGCGCTCGCCGCGTACTACGGGCAGGAAGAGCGGCCTTCGCGCGAAGCCGCCTTCGCCCAGGCACGCGAGGTGCTCGCGCTGGTGAATCTCCCGACCGAGCTCTCTGCGCGCGTCGACGGCCTCGGCGCTGCCGGGCTGAAGAAGCTCGAACTCGCGCGTGCGCTCGCCACGCGTCCGCAGTTGCTGCTCGCCGACGAGTCGCTCGGCGGGTTGGACGAGAGCGAGATGAACCAGGCTGCAGACATGCTCGCAGCGATTCGCGCCGAGCGCGGCGTCACCATCGTCTGGGTAGAGCACATCATGGGCGTGCTGATGCGCATCGTAGACCGCTGCCTCGTGCTTGATCATGGCGAGGTGATCGCCGCGGGAAGGCCGCAGGATGTGGCGCACGACCCGCGTGTCATCGAGGTCTATCTCGGAACCGAGGCGGCCGACGTGCAGGCGACCGTCGCGGCGAGGCAGGCCTGATGCTGCGCCTCGATCGGGTGTCGGCGGGCTACGGCGGCTTCCAAGCGCTGTTCGACGTCAGCCTCGAAGTGAATGCCGGCGAGTCGGTCGCGGTGATCGGTCCGAACGGCGCCGGCAAGACGACGCTGCTGCGCGTGATCTCCAAGCTCATCCCGACCTCGGGCGGCGCGATCAGCATGGAGGGCCGCACGCTCGATGGCGTGCCGGCGCATCAGGTGATCGGCCTCGGCATCGCCCACGTACCCGAGAACCGGCGCCTGTTTCCGAGGCTCACCGTCGAGGAGAATCTCAGGATGGGCGGATTCCCGCCGGCGGCGCGCGTGCGCTACGCCGAGCGCCTGGATTTCGTCTACACGCTCTTTCCGCGCATGAAGGAGCGCCGCGCGCAGCCCGCTGGCACACTGTCCGGCGGCGAGCAGCAGATGTGCGCGATCGGCCGCGCGCTGATGTCCGGCCCCAGACTGCTGCTGCTCGACGAGCCTTCGGCGGGCCTCGCGCCGGTGGTCGTGCAGGCGATCTTCGGCTTGATCAGGCGCATCTGCAGCGAGGGCTACACCGTGTTGATCGTCGAGCAGAACATCCGCCAGGTGCTCAAGGTGGTCGACCGCGCATACCTGCTCGAGACCGGGCGCATCAAGACGAGCGGCTCCTCGGCCGAACTGCTCGGCGCCGAAGATATCCGCAAGGCTTATCTGGGGTTATAGCGATGCACATCTTCGACATCTTCCTGCTCGAGGCGGTGGTGAACGGCATCCTGCTCGGCGGCATCCTGGCGCTGCTCGCGCTGGGCCTAAACCTGATCTTCGGCGTAATCGACGTCGTCTGGATCTGCTATGCCGAGCTGATCATGATCGGCATGTACTCCATTTACTACCTGCACAACGTCTATCACTGGCCGCTCGCGCTCGCGTTCCTCGCCTGCGTACTGCTGGTCGCTGCACTCGGCGCGCTACTGCACGTGTTGGTAATCAGGCCAGTGCTCGGCGCCGAGCCGATCAACCAGCTGCTGGTGACCGGCGGCGTGCTGTTCTTCCTCCAGGCGGTCGCAACGCTCGCCTTCGGAGTGGAATTCAAGAACGTCGGCGTAAACCTCCCGGCGTTCCAGGTGGGCGGCATGTACCTGAGCCTCGCGCGCCTGATCGCGTTCGGCGTCGCACTCGCCGGGATGGTGGCAGTGTATCTATTCCTCAAGCGCAGCTACGTGGGAACCGCGATCCGAGCCATCTCGCAGGACCGCGGCATCATGCCGCTGATGGGCGTCAACCCGAATCGCATCTTCGTGCTTACCTCGGCGCTCGGTGGCGCGCTCGCGGGGCTAGCCGCCTGCCTGCTCGTCCTGCAGTACGACATCCATCCTGCGATCGGCCTCAGCTTCGGTCCGATCACCTTCCTCGTGTGCGTGCTCGGCGGGCTGGGAAACATGATCGGCGGTTTTATCGCCGCATTTATCTTCGCCCAGTTCATCTCGGTCGGCGGTTACTTTCTCGCGCTCGAGTGGGGCTACGTGCTCGCGTTCCTGTTCTTCATCGGCATGATGTTCTGGCGCCCGCAGGGGTTGCTGGGGGGGAAGTGACATGGGCAAGCTGCGCTGGATCGGGCTCGCGCTGCTCGCCGTGGCGCCGCTCGCGGGCATGGGCGAGTATCCACTGCATCTGCTGATCCTGTGCCTGCTGTGGGGTTTCGTGTACACCGGTTGGGCAATCATGGGGCGCCTCGGCATGGTGAGCCTCGGGCACGGCGCCTTCCTCGGCATCGGCGCTTACGTGGTGGTGATGGGCTGGAATCACTACCACCTTTCGCCCTGGCTCGGGCTGCCACTCGCGCTCGGGCTCTCCGCTCTGATCGCGGTGCTGATCGGCTATCCGTGCTTTCGCTTTCGCATAGTCGGCCACTACTTCGCGCTGGTGACGCTCGCACTCGCCGAAGTGGCGCGCCTGCTCATCATCGCGCTGCGCGATTACACCGGGGGTTCGCTCGGCGTGACGCCGAAGACTGCGCTGGCGAGCAGTGCCTGGTCGCTCGGCGCGATGCAGTTCTCGTCGAAGCTGGTATGGTTCTACGTGATGCTTGCGGCATGGCTGTTCGGCTTGTGGATTTGGACGCGCGTCGACCGTTCGATGGCGCGCCTTGCGCTCGAAGCGATCGCTCACGAAGAGGATGCTGCGGCCTCGATCGGCATGAACGTGACGCGACTCAAGCTCTCGGTCACGCTGGTCTCCGCACTGCTCACCTGCCTCGGCGGTGTTCTTTACGCGCAGTACCAGCTGTACGTGAGCCCCGAGACGGTGTCCGGCATCGGCATCAGCCTGCAGATGGTGTTCGGCGCGATCGCCGGCGGCATGTTCGTGCGCCTGGGGCCCACGGTTGGCGCAGCGTTCACGCTGCTGCTCGCGGAGGGCCTGCGCCTCACGCTGGGGCACGACATTCACGGCCTGGACACCACGATCTATGGCCTGATGCTGGTGCTATTCATTATCTTCATGCCCAAGGGTATCCTCGGAGCCGCGCGCGAAGCGTACGACAAGCGGCGCGGTGCTGCGCGCGCTGCGCCAGCCTGAGGAGGCCCGATGGCTGATTTCGATTACATCGTCGTGGGCGGCGGATCCGCGGGCTGCGTGCTCGCGGCGCGCCTTTCGGAGGATCCCGCGACGCGCGTGTGCCTGCTCGAGGCGGGACCGAGCGACGAGAGCGCGGTCGTCACCACGCCCGCGGGCGTCGCGCTCATGCTACCTACGCGCATCCGTAACTGGGCATTCCAGACGGTGCCCCAGGAGGGGCTCTTTCAGCGCCGCGGATACCAGCCGCGCGGACGAATGCTTGGCGGCTCCAGTTCGATGAACGCGATGATCTACATGCGCGGCCATCCCTCGGATTACGACGACTGGGCCGCGGCCGGCGCGACCGGCTGGGCCTGGCGCGACGTGCTGCCGTATTTTCTGCGCTCGGAGAACAACGAGCGCGGAGCGAGCGAGCTGCACGGCACGGGCGGGCCGCTAAACGTGGCCGACCTGCGCTCGCCCAATCCCTTCGCGCGCCTGTTCGTCGAGGCGGCGAAGGAGGCGGGGCTGCCGGCGAACGATGACTTCAACGGGCCGGTCCAGGAGGGAGTCGGCCTGTACCAGGTGACGCAGAAAGGCGGCGAGCGCTGGAATGCTGCGCGGGCCTACCTGCACCCTGCGATGGCGCGCCCGAACCTGGCGGTGTACACCGAGGCGCATGCGCTGCGTGTCTTGTTCCAGGGCAAGCGCGCGACCGGGGTCGAGGTCTGGCGCGCCGGGCGCAGCGAAACCCTCGGGGCCGCGCGCGAGGTCGTGCTAGCCGCCGGCGCGTTCCAGTCGCCCCAGCTCCTCATGTGCTCGGGCGTCGGCCCGGCCGAGCATTTGCGCGCGCTCGGCATCGCGGTGCTGCACGATGCGCCGGGCGTGGGCGAGAACCTGCAGGACCATCCGGACTACATCGTTAACCGCAAGGTCCGCTCGACCGAGCTCGTCGGGTTGTCGCTTGCGGGCAGCCTGCGCCTGGCGCGCGAGCTGTGGCACTACGTGCGCGAGCGGCGCGGAATGCTGACCAGCAATTTCGCCGAGGCCGGCGGATTCGTGAAGAGCGAGCCCGGGATCGAGCGGCCCGACCTGCAGCTGCACTTCGTCATTGGCATGGTCGACAACCACAACCGAACGATGCACTTCGGGCACGGGATGTCGTGCCACGTGTGCGTGTTGCGTCCGAAGAGCCGCGGTACGGTGCGGCTGGCGAGCGCCGACGCGCGCGAGGCGCCGCTCATCGATCCGCGCTTCCTGGCCGAGCCGGCGGACCTCGCCGGGCTGGTGCGCGGCTTCAAGCTCGTGCGACGCATTCTCAATGCGCCGGCGCTCGCGGCGTTTCCCTCGACAGAGCTCTACACCGCGGGCGCGAGCGATGATGCGGAGATCGAGCGCGCGATCCGCGCGAGGGCCGACACCGTGTACCACCCGGTGGGCACCTGCCGCATGGGGAGCGACGCGCGCGCGGTGCTCGATCCGGAGCTGCGCGTGCGCGGGGTCGAGCGCCTGCGCGTAGCTGACTGCTCCGTGATGCCGACGCTCATTGGCGGCAACACCAACGCGCCGGCGATCATGGTCGGCGAGCGTGCCGCTGAGTTCCTGCGACGCTCGCGCTAGGGCTGCAGCGCGCGCTCGGTCGCGACGCCGCGCGCATCCATTTCGTACTCGAGGCCGGCGATCGGCGGCCGGCAGTAGTGCCAGGTCAGGCCGGCGCACGCCGCACCGCGCGCAACGATCTCGTCGCCGAGGAATGGGTGCAGGTTGTGCACGGTGTACACCTGGGTCGCGGTCGCGGCTCTCCAGCTCACGCCCAGGCCGCGCATGCGCACCTGCATCATGTCGAGCACCCAGCGCGCCTTCGAGCGCAGCCCGGCGGGCGACGTGTCGCCGCGCGCGACGATGTCCTCGGGGAAGCGCCCTCCCTCTGGCCACTCGCCGCTGCCGGCGACCACGAAGCTTGCGTTGGAGCGCGCAGCGGGTAGCGTGTAGCAAAAGGCGTAGAACGACGGTTCCGGCGGTGGATCGATCTCGGGCGCGACATTCGAACGCGCCACCGGATTGCGGCCGTCGCGGTACAGGCCCCACTGTTCGAGCACCGCAACATAGCCCTTATTGAACTCGCCGAACCCCCCGAAGCTAAACGGCCGCGGCGAGCGCAGCTCGGCCGCGCACAGCGCAGTGCGCGGGCGACCACGCGCGGCGAGATGTGCGGCGATCGCCACGAAGCCCAGCGCGAGCGGCAGCGGTCGAGCGAAGTGCGCGCGCTCGATCGCAAATCCGGGCAGCGCGACCGCGCCCTGGGAATATGGATATACGCCTTCGAGGTAGGCGTAGCCTCCAGCGGGGAATTCGATCAGCTCGGCCATCGGGCCTAAACTCTACAACATGCACGATGACGGATTCCGCGGTTCGCTGTGGCACGCGACCGCGCCGCCGGCCCCGCCGACCGGGACGCTGGAAGGTGAGCTCGCTACCGACGTCGCGGTGGTAGGCGCTGGCTATACGGGACTGTCCTGCGCGCTCACGCTTGCCGAAGGCGGCGCGCGCGTGGTGGTGCTGGAGGCAGGGGAGATCGGCCAGGGCGCCTCCGGGCGCAACAACGGGCAGGTGATCCCGACGCTGTCGCGCGTCGATCCCGACGAACTGGCTCTACGCGCGGGCGAGCCTTTCGTACAGCTGGTGTGCGACTCAGCGCGCAATGTCTTCGAGCTCATCGACCGGTACGGGATGCGCTGCGAGGCGGTGCAGAATGGCTGGGTGCAGCCGGCGCACAGTCCCGGGCGTATGCGGCTCTCCGAGGCGCGCGCGGCGGCCTGGGAGCGTCGTGGCGCACCGGTCGAGCTGCTGGATCGCGCCGGAGTGGAGCGGGTGACTGGTTCGCGCTTCTGGCACGGCGGCTGGCAGAATAGGACAGGTGGAAAGCTAAATGCTCTCGCCTATTGCCGCGAGCTTGCGCGCGCGGCGATCGGACGTGGGGCGCGCGTGCATACGCAATGCGCGGCGCTCTCCATCGCGCAGGACGGCGGGCGCTGGCGCGTGGTGAGCACGCGCGGCGCACTGCTTGCCGAGCGCGTCGTCATCGCGACGCACGCGTATTCGGGCGAGCTGTGGCCGGGGCTCGCGCGCAGCGTGGTCCCGGTGGTGAGCTACCAGGCGGCGAGCGTGCCGCTGGCGCCAGCTGCGCGCGCGAGCGTGCTGCCGTTCGACCACGCGTGTTCGGATACGCAGGGCGACCTGCACTTCTTTCGCTGGGACGCGCACGGTCGCCTGGTCACCGGCGGCGCACTGGTATTCCACTGGAACTGGCGCGCGCGCCTGGCACGCAGGATCGGCGCGCGCACGGCGGACGTCTTTCCGCAGCTCGGGGTGCCGCACTTCGGGTTTCTCTGGCACGGCGCGCTGGGCATGACGCTGGACCGCCTGCCGCATATGCATGAGCTTGCGCCCGGGGTGCTCACCTGGCTCGGCTGCAACGGCCGCGGCCTAGCGCTCGCGACCGCGGTCGGTCGCGAGCTGGCACGCGCCTGCCTCGGCGCGCCGCTCGCGTCGCTGCCGCTTCCCCTGTCGAAGCTGCGGCCAGTTCGCGGGCATGCAATTGCGAAGCGGCTCGGCTCCTTCCCGATACTGCTCTATCGATACCGCGATCGGCGAGGGCTACGCTGACTATCTATAATGGCCGCATGTGGGACCTCGCAGCGATCGCCGTCGCCCTCGCCGCGATCTGGCTGTGGGCGGACAGCCTTCGGGCGCGCGAGCGTGCGATCGACGCAGGGCGCAGCGCCTGCCGCCGCTATGGCCTGCAGCTACTGGACGACACCGTGGCGATCGCGAGGCTGGGCCTCGCGCGCAACCGCGACGGGCGGCTGGTGCTCGAGCGGCGCTATGTGTTCGAGTTCTCCGAAACCGGCGACAACCGCCGCAGCGGCGCGATGGTGCTCGTCGGCAGCGAGCTTCGCGACATCCAGCTCGAGCCCTACACGATCCAATGAGTAATTGGCTCGAAGGCCGGGTGATCGAGAATCGGCACTGGACCGAGGCGCTGTTCTCGCTGCGCGTCGAGGCGCAGCGGCTGCCCTTCGAGGCGGGCCAGTTCGTTCGGCTCGCACTCGATGTCGACAGCGAGCGCCTCGCCAGGCCATTTTCGTTCGTGAACCCACCGGAGGACCCGGTGCTCGAGTTCTACGGCGTGATAGTGCCCGGCGGGCCGCTCTCGCCGCGGCTGGCGCGCCTCGCCGCCGGGGACGCGCTGTACGTCGCATCCAATCCGTCGGGCTTTCTCGTACTCTCGGAAGTGCCCGACTCCGACGTGCTGTGGCTGCTCGCCACCGGCACGGGGATCGCGCCCTTCCTGTCGATCCTGCGCACCGAAACGCCCTGGCGCCGCTATGCGAGCGTGGTGCTGGTGCACGGGGTGCGCTACGCGCGCGAACTCGTGTACCGCGAGGCGATCGAGGCCGTGGCGCGCGCGCGCGGCACGCGCTTTCGCAGTGTGAGCTTCGTCAGCCGCGAGCCGACGCCGGGCTCGCTCACCGGCCGGATTCCCGCGGCGATCGCGGACGGGCGCCTGCAACAGGCGGCGGGCGTCGCCCTCGCGCCAGACAATTCTCAGGTCATGTTGTGCGGCAATCCGGACATGCTCAAGGACGCGGGCGCCGCGCTCGCCGCGCGCGGCATGAAGAAGCATCGGCGTCGCTCGCCCGGCCAGATCACCGTGGAGAGCTTCTGGTGACCGCCCCAATCGTGGTGCGTAATCTGCCACACCGTCGGGCCGGCAGTGCTCGCGCAAGGGCTTGTTTCGCGTTAGGATTTCAGCCAATGGATGCACGCGCGCGATCGGGGGGCGTTTGCACGGGCTGAACCGGGAGCAGTCTGAGTCGCTGCGGGCGGAGGACCCAAGGTGACCGAGCCAACGGCGCTGCGCTCGAAAGATCCGCTGCCCGCGCCGCGCGTTGAGTCCTCGCAGGCGAGCTACGCCGGCCGCACGCGCTACACGCAGCTCGAATACGAGGCCGTGCTCGCCAACGCCTCGATCGGCATCGCGTTCACCCGCGACCGCAAGTTCTTCCTCTGCAACCCGAAGTTCGAGGAGATGTTCAGCTGGGGGCCGGAGGAGCTGATCGGCCAGCCTGGCGAAGTCGTCTACCCATCGCACGAAAGCTACGCCGCGCTCGGCCAGATCGCGATCCCGCTCCTCACTTCCGGCAAGCAGCTCGACATCGAGTGGGAGATGCGGCGCAAGGACGGCTCGACCTTCCTCGCCCGGGTCATCGCGAAGGCGATCGATACCACGGTCACGCAGCAAGGGACGATTTGGATCGTCGAGGACATCACCGAGCGCAAGCGCCAGAGCGACGAAATGAATCGGCTGCTGCGCGAGCAGGAGGCAATCCTCGGCACCGCGTCGGTCGGCATCGTATTCATCAAGGAGCGGCGCATCGTGCGCTGCAACCGGCGCTACGAGGAGATGTACGGCTACGATTTGGGCTCGCTGGTGGGGCAGCCCGTCAGCGTGCTGTACGGGGACGAGCGCACATTCGAAGATGCCCAGGTGGCCTACGAGCAGCTGGCCAAGGGGCAGACCTCGCGGCGCATCGAGATGCGTCGCCGCAACGACGGCAGCACGTTCTGGGTCCGCACCGACGGACGCGCGGTCGACCCGCGCTATCCGGAGCGCGGATCGGTGTGGACGGTCGAGGACATCACCGAGCAGCTGCGCGCCGAAGAGCATCTCGCGCGCCTGCTCGCCGAGCAGCAGGCGCTGCTGAACAACGTGGTGGCCGGCATCGCCTTCGTGCGCGACCGGCGCCTGCAGCGCTGCAACCGGCGCTTCGAGGAGCTGTTCGGCTTCGGCGCGGGCGAGGCGCTGAACGCGTCGATGCGCGTGTTGTACTTCACCGACGAAGAATTCGACGCGCGCGCCGCGGCGTATCGCGAGCTCGACGCAGGGCAGGCCCATCTACGCGAGCAATTCCTGCGGCGGGTGGACGGGTCGGGCTTCTGGTGCAGGCTCTCGGGACGCGCGGTCGAGGCAGGCAACCCGGACAAGGGCTACGTATGGCTGTTCGAGGACATCACCGAGCAGAAGCGCGCCGACGAGGCGATGCGGCGCCTGACCGAAGACCAGCAGCTGATCCTCGACAACGCGACTGTCGGCATCGCCTTCGTGCGCGACCGCGTGATCCAGCGCTGCAACCGCCGCCTCGAGGAGATGACGGGCCGCGCGCCGGGCGACCTCATCGGCCGCTCGACGGAGGTGTTGTTCGCCAATGCCGAGGAGTGGAAGTCGATCAACCAGGCCGCCTACGAGGGCACGACTCCGGGCGAGACGTACGAGGAGGAGTGCTTCTTCCGGCGCGCGGACGACAGCACCTTCTACGCGCATAGCGTCGGGCGGCGCATCGACTCGGGCGCCAGCGAGCAGCAGGAGTGGATCTGGATCATCGAGGACGCGACCGAGCGGCATGAGGCCGAGGAGCGCGTGCGGCGCGCGCTCGCGGAGCAGGAACTCATTCTCGACAACGCGACAGTGGGCATCTCGTTCATCCGCCAGCGCGTCTACCAGCGTTGTAATCCGCGCCTCGAGGAGATGTTCGGCTACGGGCCGGGCGAGCTGGTCGGTCAGCCCTCCTCGGTGCTTTTCCTGAGCGAGGAGGAGTACGCGGACGTCGGCAGGCGCGTCTACGGCGAGCTGCGTGCGGGGCGCGCGTTCGCCGACGAGCGGCGCCTGAAGCGCAAGGACGGCAGTACGCTGTGGTGCAAGGTGGTCGGGCGGGCGATCGATACGGCGCGCCCCGATGAAGGCGCGATCTGGATCTACGACGACATCACGGCCGAGCGCGAATCGCGCGAGGCCTTGGAAGCGTCGCGCGATGCCCTCGAGCGCGCCGTGGCGGAGCGCACTGCGGAGCTGAAGGCCGCCAACGAGCGACTCGAGGGCGAGATCGGCGATCGCAAGCAGGCGGAGAAGCGCGCGCAGCATCTCGCCGATCACGACGCGCTCACGGGCTTGCCGAACCGCCGCCTGCTCGAAGACCGACTCACCCAGGCGCTCGCGCTCAGCTACCGCAACCGCAAGCAGACCGCGGTGATGTTCGTCGACCTCGACCGGTTCAAGAACATCAACGACTCTCTCGGGCACGCGGTGGGCGACCAGTTGCTCAAGGAGGTGGCGCGGCGCCTGGTCGCGCAGCTGCGCGTCGGCGACACCATCTGCCGCATCGGCGGCGACGAGTTCGTGGTAGTGCTGCCCGAGAGCAAGCGTTCGACCGACGCAGCCAACGTCGCACAGAAGGTGATCGAGCAGCTCTCGCTGCCGATCGACATCGAGGGCCGCGAGCTGCACGTCACGCCTTCGATCGGCATCAGCGTGTTCCCCGACGACGGCCGCGATGCCGAGACGCTGATCCGCAACGCCGACGCGGCGATGTACCACGCGAAGGAAATGGGGCGCGCGAATTACCAGTTCTTCACCGACCAGATGAACCTGTCGGCGTCACGCCGCCTCGCGCTCGAGAACGACCTGCGGCGCGCGATCCAGAAGGGCGAGCTGCGCGTGCACTACCAGCCGATCATCGAGCTGGGCGGGGGGCACGTCGCCGCGCACGAAGCGCTGGTGCGCTGGCAGCATCCCTCGCGCGGCCTGGTGTCGCCCGCGGAGTTCATCCAGCTCGCCGAGGACACGGGGCTGATCCTGAAGATCGGCGAGTGGGTGCTGCGCGAAGCCTGCCGCTGGGCCACCTTCATCGGCGTCGATCGCGGCCTGCCGGTGTCGGTCAATCTGTCGCCGCGCCAGTTCAATGACCCCCGGCTGGTGGAGACGATCGCTTCCGTGCTCGCCGAGTCCGGCCTCCCGGCGCGCCTGCTCGAGCTCGAGATCACGGAGACAACCGCGATGCAGCAGACTGACGTCGCCCTCGCCACGCTCGGCAAGCTGAAGCAGCTCGGCGTGAGCATCGCGATCGACGACTTTGGCACCGGCTACTCGAGCCTCGCGTACCTGAAGCGCTTCCCGGTGGACAAGCTGAAGATCGACCGCGCCTTCATCGCCGAGGTGCCGGCCGACAAGGACGCCAAGGCGATCGTCGCCGCGACGGTGGCGCTCGCGCACGCGCTCGGGCTGAAGGTGGTGGCCGAGGGCGTCGAGACCGAGGCGCAGCTCGAGTTCCTGCAGACCTGCCATTGCGATTTTCTGCAGGGCTTCATCGCCGGCAAGCCGGTCGACCCCGATACCGCCGCCAAAGAGTACGTCTGAGCAAGCCTTACCTGCAGTTCTCGCACGCCAACGGCTTTCCCGCGCCTTGCTACGCGGCGATGCTCGCCGAGCTCGGCCGCCGATATCGCGTCGGCTGGATCGAGGCGATCGGCACCGATGCGCGCTATCCGGTGACCGAGGGCTGGCCGCATCTCGTCGAGCAGCTGATCGACGAGCTGGAGCGCGCGCGCCACGGCGCACCCGTGTTCGCGGTCGGGCACTCGCTCGGCGGCTACCTGACGCTGCTCGCGGCGCACCGGCGCCCGCAGCTGTTCCGCGCCATCGTGCTGCTCGATGCGCCGGTCATCGGCCCCTTGCGCGGGCGCATGCTCGGCGC
>JBLMWT010000138.1:0-2931 GCA_050257375.1 Sphingomonadaceae bacterium | reverse complement strand
CGCGATTAGGCCACGGGCGCGCGCGGGACAACCTGGAACCCTGCCGCACTTTGCAGCTTTTGACGACCGCGGCCGGTCTTTGGTGGGTGGTACTGGGATCGAACCAGTGGCCCCTGCCGTGTGAAGGCAGTGCTCTACCGCTGAGCTAACCACCCCCGCGGAGGGCGAATTTTAAGCGGCCGGGGGAGGGAGGAGCAAGCTCAGCCGAACTTGGCGAGCAGGGCGGCGGCGTGCTGCACGCGCTCTTCCACGCCCGCCTTGGCGCCGGCGCCCTTTTCGGGGCTTGCCTGGATGGCGCAGGCGAGCACGCTGAAGAACGCCTTGTCCAGCGCGCGGCGCGCGGCGGAGAGCTGCTGGGTGACCTGCTCGCACTCGGCGTTGCTCTCGATCATCGACTGGATGCCGCGCAACTGGCCCTCGATGCGCTTCAGGCGCAGCACGAGGTCCTTCTTGTGGCGTTCGTCGCGGATGGTAGACATGCCTCGCTTTATACCCTACGGAGTATGGATGTGCAAGCTTTGCGTGGGGCTTGCAATAGTATACCCCCTAGGGTATAGTGCCGCGGTCACCCACCAAGGAGATTCGCCATGACCGTCGAAAACGCCCTCCGCGCCATCGCGGGATTGTTCGTGCTGCTGTCGCTCGGACTCGGAGTCCAGGGGAGCCCGATTTTCGTGAACGCCAACTTCCTGTGGTTCACCGCCTTCGTCGGCGCCAACCTGCTGCAGAGCGGCTTCACCGGGACCTGCCCGATGATGTGGCTGCTGCGCAAGATCGGGCTGAAGCAGGCGCACGCCTAAGAGGAACCCATGGCAAGCGAAACCCTCGAGTACGTTCAGGTCGCCTGCCCGGAGTGCCTGACGCCGAACCGCGTTCCCGCCGGGCGCCTCGCCGAGGCGCCCAAGTGCGGCAAGTGCGGCGCGGCGCTCCTGGACGGGCATCCGGTCGCGCTCGCCGAGGAGAAGTTCGACGCCTTCATCGCGCGCAGCGAGATGCCGGTGCTGGTCGACTTCTGGGCGCCGTGGTGCGGCCCCTGCCGCGCGATGGCGCCCGCCTTCGAGAAGGCCGCCGGCGAGATGCGCGAGCAGGTGCGCTTCGCCAAGCTGAACACGGACGAGGCGCAATCGGTGGCCGCGCGCGCGAACATCCGCGCGATACCGACGATGGTGCTGTACCGCGCGGGCAAGGAGCTGGCGCGCGTCTCCGGCGCGATGGACGCGGGCAGCCTGAAACGCTGGCTCGGGCAGCACCTGTGATGCGGCGCGTCGCCCTGTTCTTCGCGCTGTCGCTCGCCGCTTCCGCGGCGGCGGCCGCCGACCTGAAGACCGCGCCGGTCGAGCTGCGCGAGATGGATGTCGACACCACCGCCGAGGCGGTGGTCGAGGCGGTGCGCCAGTCGACCGTGTCGGCGCAGATCGCCGGCCGCATCGTCGACCTGCGTTTCGACGTCGGCGACTACGTGAAGAAGGGCGAGGTGATCGCCCGCATCGACGAGCGCGCGGTGACGCAGGCCGAGGAAGCGAGCGTCGCGCAGGTGCGCGAGGCGCAGGCCGCGCTCGCCAACGCGCGCGCGCAGTACGAGCGCAACAAGCAACTGCTCGCGCAGAAGTTCATCAGCCAGGCGGCGCTCGACCAGTCGGAAGCCGCCTACAAGTCGGCGCAGGCGCGCGTCTCGGCGCTGCTCGCCGGCGCCGGCCAGGCGGCCACCGAGCGCAGCTTCGCGACCATCGTCGCCCCTTACAGCGGCGTGGTGTCCGCGCGGCTCGTGGAGTTGGGCGAGATGGCCACGCCGGGCAAACCGCTGTTCACGGGCTTCGACCCCTCGACGCTGCGCGTGGTAGCCACCGTGCCGCAGGCGGAAGTCGCGGCGATCCAGGCCGGATCGAAGGCGCGCGTCGAGGTGCCCTCGCTCGGCAAGTGGATCGACGTGAAGAACATCGTCGTCGTGCCTTCGGCCGACCCGCGCACGCACACCACGCGTATCCGGCTGGAGCTGCCCGAGGACGTGCGTGGCGTCTATCCGGGCGTATACGCGCGCGCGCACTTCGTCGTCGGCCGGGCGTTGAAGCTCCTCGTGCCGCGCTCGGCCATCGTGCGGCGCAGCGAGGTGACCGCGGTATACGTGGTCGGGGCCGACGGCGCGCCGCGCCTGCGCCAGGTGCGCCTGGGCGAGGCGGCCGACGAGAACTACGTCGAGGTGCTCGCGGGCGTCGAGCCCGGCGAGCGCGTCGCGCTCGATCCGATCAAGGCGGGCATGGCGACCGCGGAGCGCTAGCCGATGGGCATCTCGGGGCGCATCGCCGAGTATTTCCAGGACTCGCAGCTCACGCCGCTGGTCGCGCTGGTCGCGTTCCTGCTCGGCCTGTTCGCGGTGCTGGTGACGCCGCGCGAGGAGGAGCCGCAGATCAACGTCACCATGGCGAACGTGTTCGTGCCGTTCCCGGGCGCCTCGGCCAAGGACGTCGAGACGCTGGTGTCGACGCCGGCCGAGCAGGTGCTCTCGCAGATGACCGGCGTGGACCACGTCTACTCGGTGTCGCGCCCCGGCATGGCGGTGCTCACCGTGCAGTTCAAGGTCGGCGTGCCGCACACCGAGGCGTTGGTGCGCCTCTACAACACGGTGCAGTCGAACCGCGACTGGCTCTCGCCCAATCTCGGCACGCTCGAGCCGATCGTGAAGCCCAAGGGCATCGACGACGTGCCGGTCGTGGCGGTGACGCTGTCGGCCACCGATCCGAAGCAGGGCGCCTACGAGCTCGAGCGCGTGGCGCACGCCATGGAGGTCGAATTGAAGCGCGTGCCCGGCACGCGCGAGGTGCAGACGCTCGGCGGCCCCGGGCGCGCGGTGCGCGTGCTGCTCGATGCCGACCGCATGAACGCCTACGGCATCTCGGCGCTCGACGTGAGAAACGCGCTGCAGCTTTCCAACGT
>JBLMWT010000137.1:0-4505 GCA_050257375.1 Sphingomonadaceae bacterium | reverse complement strand
GAAGCGCGAGCAGTACGCCGCCGAGCAGGGCGAGGTTCATGCCGAGTACGCCGCCGTAGAGGTTAGGCAGATGGACGTACACCGGCAGAGCCGCCGCGGCGAGCGGAAATCCGAACGCGCCGTAGGCCGTCAGAGCCGAGACGGGCAGTGCGCGCGCGCTCATGGCAGGCCCAGCAACGCGGTGCGCAACTCCGGCGCGCTCGTGCGGGGGTCGAGCCAGATGGCGAAGAACGCGCGCGCGAACTCGGGGTCTTCGATCGCGCCGAGCGCCTGGTCGTTGTAGTAGAAGCGCGCGCCGCGCCCCGGCACATAGACTCCACTCAGCGCGTCGCCTGCGGCGACATCCGGGAACAGCGCGCGCATCGCGTCGTGCCAGGCGGCGCGCCGGGCGGGACTGCCGAAGCCGAGCCGGGCAATCTCCTCGTCCGAGCGCGCGGCGATCGCGCGCCCTTCCAGCGCACGTGCGTAGCGCAGCGTCAGGCGGAACGGCACCGAAAAATCGGCGGCGCCGCCGCGCGCCCAAAGCTCAGCGTCGTACACGCGCAGCCCGAACCAGCGCAGCGTCCCTGCGCCGACTCGCTCCATGGGCTCGCTGGCGTGCGCCGCAACGGCAAGGAGCAGCAAGACGGTTGCGAGCGCGCGCCTCATTGCTTGACCAGCAGGATCTGCGCGACGTCGGTAGAGCGGCTGAGGAAGCCCGCCTCGCAGTAGGCGAGATAGAACTCCCACATGCGCACGAAGCGCTCGTCGAAGCCGAGCGCCCGCACTTCGCGCTGCCGTGCGAGGAAGCGGCTCCGCCAGGCAGCGAGCGTCAGGGCATAGTCGCCGCCGAAGCGGAACGATTCGACCGGCTCGAGCCGGGCGCCGCGCGCCGCGGCGAGCAGGCGCTCGTGCGACGCAAGCATGCCTCCGGGAAAGATGTAGTGCCGGATGAAGTCAGTGCCACGGCGGTAGCGCTCGAACAGCGTGTCATCGATCACGATCGCCTGCACCAGCGCGCGCCCGCCTAGCGGCAGGGCGCTGGCGATGCGCGCGAAGTAATCCGGCCACCAGCTTTCGCCGACGGCCTCGTACATCTCGATCGAGACCACAGCGTCGTAGCGCTCGCGCACGTCTCGATAGTCGCGCAGCTCGAAACGTGCGTGCGACGCGAGTCCGGCGCGCGCAACGCGTTCGCTGGCCCAGGCGAGCTGCTCGCGCGACAGCGTGATTCCGGTGAGGCGATGGCCCTGCCGCGCGGCGAGCTCGGCAAACGCGCCCCAGCCGCTGCCGATTTCGAGCACCTGCGCTGCCGGCCGCGGCGCGAGCCGCGCCAGAGCGCGCTCATGCTTGGCGCGCTGCGCGTCTTCGAGCGGGCGCGTCGCGTCGCCTCCGTACAATGCGCTCGAGTAGGTCATCCCGCGGTCGAGCCACAACGCGTAGAAGGCATTGCCCAGGTCGTAGTGCGCTGCGATGTTGCGCCGGCTGCCGCGACGCGTGTTGGCCCTCAGCGCGTGCCGCAGGCGGTGCAGCAGGCCGACGAGGACCGAGCCTCTCATTTGTGCCTCGAGTGCACCGCGGTTCGCCGCGAGCAATGTGAGCAGGCGCGCGAGATCCGGCGTGCGCCAGTCGCCGTAGAGGTAGCCTTCGGCGAAACCGATGTCGCCGCCGCGCACGACGCGCCCGAACGCGCGCCAGTCGCGCACCTCGAGCGCCGCCTCGGGCCCGCCGGGACCGAAGTCCAGGTGCTGGCCGTCGGGTAGCACGGTGCGCAGGCGGCCGTAGGCGAGACGCTCGAGCGGCGCGAGCACCGCACGCGCGGCCAGGGGCAGGCGTGTAGCAGCGGTAGCGAGCGTCATCGGCTGATCTCCTGTGTGGGCGGCGCGGGCTTGGGTAGGAACGGGACGCGCTTCGCCCACAGCCTGAGCGCCTGCCAGTGAATGCGCCCCATGACACCGAAGGTCATCAGCGGGTGGGTGAGGAATGCGCGCGCGAGGCGGCCGGCGGCGAGCGGCTGCGGCCGCCCGCCGATACTGGCGAGGAGCAGCGGCCCGCGCGCATCGCTGTATTCGATGCGCGCGATGCGCCGCGGCCCGCCGTTCACGAAGCGGAAGCGATACTCGCCCGCGAGAGGCAAGAACGGCGACACGTGGAATGCCTTGCGCGCGGCGAGTTCGTCGCCGTCCGCGATCGGCCGCCGGTCGGCGTGCGCGAGCAGGTACAGGTGGCGCTCGCCGAAAGTGTTGTTGACCTCCGCGAGCACCGCGCGCGTGCGCCCGAAGCGGTCCTCGCAGAACCAGAAACTCACCGGATTGAAGACGTAACCGAGCACGCGCGGAAACGTGTGCAGCCAGACTTCGCCGTCCACGCAGTCGAGCCCCTCGCGCGCGAGCAGCGCGCGGATCCAGGCAAGGGGATGCGTGCCGTCGCGCGCACCGTGATCGCGGAAGTGGAGCGACAGAAGATTGAAGCGGTTGATCGACAACACCGCGTTCGCGACTTCCGCCAGTCGTGACAGGGGCAGGCGCAAAAAGAACACGCGATACACGAAGCGGTTCGCGGCGGGGCGTAGCCGCCGATGCATCACGTGTCCACAGACCAGTTCGGCGCTCACGCGGCCTCGCGCTCCGCCTCGGCGGCCGGTAGCGGGCTGTCGGCGCGCCAGGGCGCCTCGACGCCAAAGGCGCGCGCCACTGCGAGCGCCGAGCCCAGCCCGTCCTCGTGAAAGCCGTAGCGCGTCCAGGCGCCGCAGAACCAGGTGCGCTGTGCGCCCTGCAAGCTCTCTAGCGCGCCCTGCGCCGCGCATGCGTCCGAGTCGAACACGGGATGCTCGTAATCGAATTCGGCAAGTACGCGCGAGGCGTCGGGCGTGCGGTGGGGGTTGAGCGAGACGATCACCGGGTCGGCAAACGGCAGCGGCTGCAGCCTGTTGATCAGGTAGTGGACCGCTACGGGGCGGCCGTCTGGCGTGTCGCGCCCCGCCGAGTAGTTCCATGCCGACCAGGCGCGACGCTGCCGCGGCAGCAGCGCCGCGTCGGTGTGCAGGATGGCGCGGTTCTTCTGGTAGGAAATGGCGCCGAGCACGGCGCGCTCGGCGCTTGCCGCGCCCTCGCCGAGGATGGCAAGCGCCTGGTCGCTGTGGCAGGCGAGCACCAGTGCGTCGAAGTGCTCGCGCCCCACGCGCACACCGGAGGCGTCGCGCCGCACGCGTACGACCGGACTGCCGAGGCGCACGTCCGGCAGGTCGCGCGCCATGCGTTCCACGTAGCGGCGCGCGCCGCCGACGACGGTCAACCACTGCGGGCGTCCAGCGAGCTCGAGCAGGCCGTGGTTCCGGAAGAAGCGGGCGAAGGACGCGAAGGGGTAGTCGAGCATGGTGCGTGTCGGGCACGACCAGATCGCGGCCGCCATCGGCAGCAGGTACCAGTCGCGGAACGCCGTGCCGTAGCGCCCGCGCTCGAGGAACTCGCCAAGCGGTCGCTGCGACTTCGCGTTCGCGGCGCGTGCGGCCTCGCGATTGAAGCGCAGGATATCCGCGAGCATGCCGAGGAATTTCGGGCGCAGCAAGTTGCGTCGTTGTGCGAACAGCGTGTCGAGATTCGAGCCGGCCCATTCCACGCGCGGCTCCTCGAGCGATACGCTGAAGCTCATGTCGCTCTTCGCAATCGGAATCTCGAGCATGGCGAAAAGCGCCGTGAGGTTGGGGTAGGTGCGCTCGTTGAACACCAGGAAGCCGGTATCGACCGGATACCTGAGGCCGCCCAGAGCGACATCGACGCTGTGCGTGTGGCCGCCCAGGCGCTGCTCGGCCTCGAACAGCGTCACGGCGTGGCGCTTGGCGAGCAGCCAGGCTGCCGCGAGCCCCGAGATGCCCGAGCCGACGATCGCGATGCGCATCGGTCGTGCCTCAGATCCGCACGAGCGCTGCGACGAGCGGCATGGTGGGGAGGAACAGGATGGCGAGGGCCAACGCGGCGAGGCCCAGGCGTGCGAGCTTTCTCATGACTGGTCTCCTTTGGCCGAGGTGCCTGCGTCGCACTTCGGGGCCGGGCGCCCGGTATGGGCTGCGACGAGCGCTGCGAGGCGCGGGTCACAAGCCCGACGCCGTTGCGCCGTAGCCGCAGCGAATGCCGTGGCGGATGGCACAGAGAAGTAGGAGTACTCCGTCGTGACGGCGGCCTGGCCCACCGTCGGCACGCCAGAGACTGCGAGGGCAACCGCAAAAGGGGCGAAGATTTTCATGGTTTGTCCTAGTCAAAATAGGAAATTTCGGCAATAATGGCCATCTCTGAATGAATTGTCAACATATTGTCATAGACAAATGAATGAACCAAGCGACACCGAGCTTTTGTCGATCGCGGCGGTTGAGCGCGAGACAGGGGTATCCAAGGACACCTTGCGCGTATGGGAGCGGCGCTACGGTTTTCCGCAGCCGGGGCGCAATGCTCACGGTGAGCGCGTATATCCGGCGGATCAGGTGGCGCGCCTGCACCGGATTCGCCGCTTGATGGATCAGGGGCTGCGGC
>JBLMWT010000136.1:0-2834 GCA_050257375.1 Sphingomonadaceae bacterium | reverse complement strand
GATCAATCTTGAGTATCTCTCGGTCGTACATGCGCCGGGGCGGCGCGACGGGTTGTGGGCCGCTGAGCAGGTACTGCGCGGGGGAGGTTGCCATGCGCTGCTGGCGTGGTTCCATGACATTCGGTACGCCGAGCTGCGGCGGCTTGCGGTGGCGGCAGAGGAAGGCCATGGCGCGTTCGTTGCGCTGTTTCGTCCTGCGCAGGCGGCGCATCAGGCATCGCCCGCCTGTCTTCGCATCGCCTTTGAGGCCGCTCCGGAAGGGCTCGCGGTTCGCATTCTCAAGCGTCGCGGCGCGATCGTCGCGAAGCCTCTCAGTATCAAAATCGAAAGACCTGTCCATGCTATGGGTGGCGCTTCATTTTCCACGTCTCGCGCTCGAGGCCTTGTCGCGCAGCCGTGCCCTGCCTGAATCGGAGCGCATGCCACAGGCGGTTGCTAACGCCAGTCGTGTGATCTCTTGCGACCTGCAGGCCGCAGCATTAGGCGTGCGACCGGGAATGGAGCTGGCTGCGGCGCGGGCGTTCGCGCCGCAGCTATTTATTTTGCCGTACAACCAGGCTTCCGAGCGCGCAGCGCTCGCAGGGATCGCGGCGTGGATGTGTCGATTCACGCCACGTGTTTCGCTTCAGCCGCCACATGGCGTCCTGGCCGAAATAGAAGGCAGCCTGCGCTTGTTCAGGGGCATAGCGGCATTGTTGGAGCGGATCCGCGCCGGGACCGATCAGATGGGCTTTACCGCGACGCTCGCCGTAGCGCCGACAGCGCGAGGCGCATGGTGGTTCGCAAGTGCAGGCCGGGAGAGCTTGATCCTGGATCGCGCTGCGCTTGAAGCGGCGCTCGCGGCGCTGCCTGTCGCAGTAGCTTGCGACGAACCCGGCGCGCTCGGCTTGCTGCGCAGTATCGGCATCGCCACGATAGGTGATCTACGCAGCCTGCCGCGCGAGGGGATTGCCCGGCGTTTCGGCCAGGCGTTGCTCGACGGGTTGGAGCAAGCGCTAGGGGAAGCGCCGGACCCGCGCGACTTCTTTATGCCGCCAGTGCGCTTCGCTGGAAAGCTCGAGCTGCCCGGAGATGTTACGCACGCGGAAGGGGCGCTTTTTGCGGCCCGGCGTTTACTCGTGCAGTTGGAAGGACTACTCGCTGCGCATCAGGCAGGCGTGCGGCGCTTTCTGCTAATACTGCTACACCGCGAGGCGCGCCCGGACGTCCTGGAGGTCAGGCTTGCCTCGCCGGGGCGCGAGACTGAGCACTTCGTGCAGCTCCTGCGCGAACGTCTCTCCATGCACGCGCTCGCCGGACCGGTCGGGGCAATTCGGATCGAGGCAAAGGATTTCGTCCCGCTGCACGGTCGCACGGTCGATCTGTTCGATGGGCCGCAGAGCGAGAACGAAGCTTGGGCGCGGCTCGTCGAGCGCCTGCGGGCGCGTCTCGGGGGCGGGGCGGTGCATGGCCTCGGCTTGCACCCCGAGCACCGCCCGGAACGTGCCTGGCGGCCGGTTGCGCCCGGGGAACAACCGCCGCCACCCGGAGACGGGAGCGGGGGAGCACGGCCGCTATGGCTGGTCGAGCCACCGCGCAGACTGAAGGAAAAAAGAGGCGTCCCGCACGACGGTGGCCCGCTCGAGCTGCTGGCCGGTCCCGAGCGCATTGAATCGGGATGGTGGGACGGGGGCGAGATCGCGCGCGATTACTTCATCGCGCGTGCGCCGAATGCCGCGCTTTTATGGGTATACCGGGAACGCGGCGCGGCCGGCTGGTATCTGCACGGCGTATTCGCTTAGGCCGATGCATCCCGATCTGCCCGCGTACGCGGAGCTGCATTGCCTGTCGAATTTTACGTTTCTGCGCGGCGCCTCGCATCCAGAGGAGCTCGTCGAACAGGCGGCGGCACTTGGCTATAGCGCACTTGCGCTTACCGATGAGTGCTCTTTTGCTGGAGTCGTTCGCGCGCATATCGCTGCGAAGCGCCGCGGCTTGAAACTCATCGTGGGTAGCGAGGTCGCGCTCGAAGAAGGCATCAAGCTCGTCCTGATCGCGGCTGATCGCCGTTCCTACGGCGCCATTGCCTCCGTCATCACGACCGGTCGCAGACGGGCAAGAAAGGGCGGTTACGTGCTCGCGCGCAGCGACCTCGACGAGCTTGCGGGAAGCGGTGCGCTCGCACTGTTGATCCCGGGTCCCGGGATCGATTACGAGGCGGCGCGCTGGATCGCGGCGCGCTTCCCGGGCAGAGCGTGGATCGCGACCGAGCTGCACCGCGAGGGCTGCGACCAGGAACGGCTCGCGATGCTGCATGAACTCGCCGCCTCCTCCGGGCTCGCGCTCGTCGCCGCAGGAGACGTGCACATGCATTTGCGCTCGCGCCGCCGCTTGCAGGACCTGCTTACGGCGATCCGGATCGGCAGACCGGTGGCGGAATGCGGGCATGCGCTGCATTCGAACGCCGAGCGGTATTTGCGGCCGCGCATGCGTCTCGCGCAAATCTATCCGGAGGCGCTGCTGGCCGAAACAATGAGGATCGCAGGACGCTGCCACTTTTCGCTCGACGAGTTGCGCTACGAATATCCGGAAGAACTGACCCCTGCAGACGAGACGCCGACGAGTTGGTTGCGACGGCTCGCCGAACAGGGACTGTTCTGGCGATTCCCTGCCGGCATTCCGGAAAGAGTGTCTGAGCTCGTCGAGCACGAGTTGGCCCTGATCGCGGAGCTGCGCTACGAGGCGTTCTTCCTCACGGTTTACGATCTGGTGAGGTTCGCGCGCGACCGCGGCATTCTGTGCCAGGGACGCGGCTCGGCGGCCAATTCGGCGGTGTGTTATGCGCTCGGCATCAC
>JBLMWT010000135.1:0-3429 GCA_050257375.1 Sphingomonadaceae bacterium | reverse complement strand
GTCAAGATCTCGGTGGACGACTTCGGCACCGGCTATTCGAGCCTGTCGTACCTCACGCGCCTGCCGCTGAGCGCGCTCAAGATCGACCGCAGCTTCGTGCGCGACGCGCAGACGAGCAGCGAAGCGGCGAGCATCGTGCGCGCCGTGATCGACATGGCGCACAACCTGGGCTTCACCGTGGTGGCCGAAGGCGTGGAGACCGAGGAGCAGGTCGCCTTCCTGCGGCGTCACGGCTGCGACCAGGGGCAGGGTTTCCTGTTCGCGCGCCCGATGCCCGCGGACGCGCTCGGCGCGCGGCTGCGCCGCGCGCGCGAGCAGACCTGACTCAGCCCGCGCCGCCCCGCTCGAGACGGCGCAGGAACACGCTCATCTCCTTTTCGGCCTGCTTGTCGCCCTTCGCGCGCGCGGCCTCGATTCCGCTGCGGTAGGCCTGCGCGGCCTCCGCGGCGCGCCCCGCCTCGGAGAGCGCCTTGCCGAGCATCTTCCACGCGGCCGAGTAGCGCGGCTCGCGCTCGACGGCCGCGCGCAGGTGCTCGACGGCGCGCGCGTGCTCGCCCGTCTTGAGGTATTCGCAGCCGAGCGAATAGCGCAGCAGCGCGCCGTCGCGCGGCGTGCCGAGCAGCTTCTCGAGATTGGCGATCGGCGGTGCGGCCATTTCCGGCTAAGATTAGCGCACCGGCTCGCTCATTTCACCCTCGTCCCGACCATGAGGACCCCGATACAGACCCAGGACGCGCCCGCGGCGATCGGCACCTATTCGCAGGCGATGCGCGCGGGCGACACCGTCTACCTTTCCGGGCAGATCGGCCTGGATCCGGCGAGCATGCAGCTCGCCGAGGGCATCGACGCCCAGATCGACCGCGTGTTCCGCAACCTCGCGGCGGTGGCGCGCGCCGCCGGTCTCGGTCTCGAGCACAGCGTGCGCATGACGGTGTACCTCACCGACCTCGCCCACTTCGCCAAGGTGAACGAGGTCATGGCGAAGTACCTGCGCGAGCCCTATCCCGCGCGCGCCGCGGTCGGGGTCGCGAGCCTGCCGCGCGGCGCGCTGGTGGAAATCGACGCCATCCTGTACGCGGGGTGATCGCCGAGGCGAAGCTCGCCAAGCTGGGCATCCGGTCGCGTTTCGACCTGGTGCTGCACCTGCCGCTGCGCTACGAGGACGAGACCGCGCTCACCGCGCCGCGCGACGCGCCTGCGGGCAAGCCCGTGCTCGTCGAGGCGGAGGTGCTGCGCGCGGAGGTCGTCTACCGGCCCCGTCGCCAGCTCGTCGTGCATGCGAAAAGCGGCGACGAGCCCCTCGCCCTGCGCTTCTTCAATTTCTACGGCAGCCAGCTGAAGCAGCTGCAGCGCGCGGCCGAGGAGCACCGGCGCGTGCGCGCCTTCGGCGAAGTGCGCGCAGGCTGGTTCGGCGCGGAGATGGCGCATCCGCGCTATCGCCTCGTGGGGGACGGCGAGGCGCTCGCGCCATCGCTCACGCCCGTCTACCCGAGCACCGCGGGCCTGCCGCAGCTGGCCCTGCGCAAGCGCATTCTCGAGGCTCTCGAGGCCGAAACTCTGGACGACACGCTGCCCGCGGCGCTGCTCGAGCGCCACGGCCTGCCGGCCTTCGCGGACAGCGTGCGGCTGCTGCACCGGCCGCCGCCCGGAGAGGATCTCGCGGCGCTCGCCGAGCGCAGCCACGCGGCCTGGCAGCGCATGAAGTTCGACGAGCTGCTCGCGCAGCAGCTCTCGATGCGCCTCGCCTACCGTGCGCGCCGCGGCCGCGCCGCGCCGCGCCTGCCGGGCGACGGCCCGCTGCTCGCGCGCTTTCGCGCCGCGCTGCCGTTTCGCCTGACGCGCGCGCAGGAGCGCGCCGTCGCGGAGGTGCTGCGCGACCTCGCGACGCCGCACCCGATGCAGCGCCTGCTGCAGGGCGACGTCGGCAGCGGCAAGACGATCGTCGCCGCAATCGCCTGCCTGGCCGCCGCGGACGCCGGCTGGCAGGCGGCGGTCATGGCGCCCACCGAGCTGCTCGCCGAGCAGCATCTGCGCAAGTTCGGCGACTGGCTGAGGCCGCTGGGCGTGCCGATCGCGTGGCTGCACGGCGGCCTCGCCGCGCGCGAGCGGCGCAATGCCGCGGCGGCGATCGCCTCCGGCGAGGCGGCGATCGCGATCGGAACGCACGCGCTCTTCCAGCAGGACGTGGCCTTCGCGCGCCTCGGGCTCGCCGTGATCGACGAGCAGCACCGCTTCGGCGTGCAGCAGCGCCTCAGCCTGCGCAAGAAAGGCGAGTCGCTCGTGCCGCACCAGCTGATGATGAGCGCCACGCCGATCCCGCGTACGCTGTCGATGAGCTACTACGCGGATCTCGACCTGTCGCTGATCGACGAGCTGCCGCCGGGCCGGCAGCCGGTGAAGACGCGGCTGGTTTCGGACGCGCGCCGCGGCGAGGTGCTGGCGCGCATCCGCGACGCCTGCGCCGAGGGACAGCAGGCCTACTGGGTCTGCCCGGTGATCGAAGAGTCCAAGGAAGGCGAGCTGCAGACCGCGCTCGAGACCTTCGCGACGCTCTCGCGCGAGCTCACCGGGCTGCGCGTCGGGCTGCTGCATGGGCGCCTCGGTGCGGCCGAAAAGGCCGCCGCCATGCAGGCGTTCGCCTCGGGGACGACGCAGCTGCTCGTGGCGACCAGCGTGGTCGAGGTCGGCGTCGACGTGCCGAACGCCTCGCTCATGGTGATCGAGCACGCCGAGCGCTTCGGCCTGGCGCAGCTGCACCAGCTGCGCGGCCGCGTCGGGCGCGGCGCGCGCGAGAGCGTGTGCATCCTCTTGTACGCCGCGCCGGCCTCGCAGGGGGCGCGCGACCGGCTGCGCGTGATCTTCGAGACGAGCGACGGCTTCGAGATCGCGCGCCGCGACCTGCAGCTGCGCGGCCCCGGCGAGGTGCTGGGCGAGCGCCAGAGCGGCGCGCCGCTGCTGCGCTTCGCCGACCTGGAGCGCGACGAGCGGCTGCTCGCCGCCGCGCGCGAGGCGGCCGAAGAGCTGCTCGCGAGCGAGCCGCGGCGCGCGCAGCGCCACGTCGCGCGCTGGCTCGGCGCGCGGCGGGACTTCGCCAGGGTCTGAGCTATCCTACGCGCGTGGACCTCGCCCTCATCGCCAGGAAGCTGGACGCCTACGAGCGCCTCGTGCGGCTCGACAAGCCGATCGGCACGCTGCTGCTCCTGTGGCCGACGCTGTGGGCGGTATGGCTCGCGTCCTACGGGCACCCTACGTTCACCGTCGTGGTGGTGTTCGGCGTGGGCACGCTGCTCATGCGCTCGGCCGGATGCGCGGTGAACGACTTCGCGGACCGGCGCTTCGATCCGCACGTCGAGCGCACCCGCACGCGGCCGCTCGCGGCGGGCGAGATCGGACCGGGCGAGGCGCTTGCGGTCGGCGCCGTGCTCGCGG
>JBLMWT010000134.1:0-2985 GCA_050257375.1 Sphingomonadaceae bacterium | reverse complement strand
AGCTGAGGCGCCGTTATCCGGAGCCCGCCCGGCAGGTCGCGCCGCGCACGGCTCAGCCGCGCATCGAACCGCGGCGGACCGAACCGATGCGCACGGTACCTCGCGCCCCCGACGTCACGCGGCCGGCGCCGCAGCAACGCCCCGCGCCGCAGCAGGGACAGCAAAGGTTCCAGCAGCAACAGCGGTCGGTGCCGCAACAAGGGCCCCAACAATTCCAGCACCAGCAGCGGCAGCAGGTCCAGCCGCAGCAGGGACAGCAGAGATTCCAGCAACAGCAGCGGACCGCGCCCCAGTCGCAGCAGCGCACCGCGCCGCCGTCGCGTCAGGCGCCTGCGCCGGGAGGTGAACGCAGCCAGTCGCGCTCCACGCCCGACGCGGGTCGCGGCAATGCGCCGAGCTCGGGCGGCCGCGACCAGGGAGGCGGCCGCGATCGCTGACTAGCGCAGCGTCAGGCCGTCCTTGACGCTGGTCACCCCGGCTACCGCAGATGCAACCTGGACGGCCTTTTCGCGTTGTGCGTTGGTGTCGACGAACCCGGAGAGGTACACGTGGCCGTGGTCCGTCGCGACGTCGAGACTGAGCGAAGGCGTACCCAGATTCGCGAGCAGCTTGGCCTTCACCTTAGCGGTGATCACGCTGTCGTCGATGTATTTATCCGCGCGCGCGCGGTCGTACAGCGAAGCCGCCTTGATGTATTCGTCCGGGCTGAGACGCCCGTCGTGATTCGCGTCGGCTTCCTTGAATGCCGTCGAGAAGCCGGGCAGGCCGCTCGTCTCCTGACTCGACAGGTAGCCGTCGTGGTTCGTATCGAGCTTCAGGAACGCTGCGTTGTTTGGCTCGGCATGCAGGATGCCTCCATATAGGCACAACACGACCAGCAAGGTTGAGCGTTTCATGGATTGCTCCTTTCACGAGTGAAGACGACGCGGGGACCCTTCGGCCCCCGCGGATGGATCTCCCGCAATGCTCGTGCCAGGCCGTCGTTGCTTGTGGTTCAGGCAGTTAGGCCGCGCAAGGAAGCTTGCGCTGTACCCGCAGCCCGACACTTGGCCATCGGTTACGATGTCGGCGGGAGGAACCCATGCATCCGAAGACGCGCTATGTGTTCATCGCTTCCATGGACGTTGACCCGGACAAGGAAGCATTGTTCAACGAGGTTTACGACACCGAGCATGTTCCGCTGCTGCTCAAGGTGCCGGGCGTGCTGGCGGTCACCCGCGGCGTCAGCGTGCCGCTCACGATGGCGATCGGCGGCGAGAAGAAGACGATCGTCGCCGAGGGCGAGCCGCGCTACAGCGCGTACTACGAGCTGGAGAGCGCCGAGGTGCTGACGAGCGCCGCCTGGGCCAAGGCCGTCGATTCGGGACGCTGGCCGGGCGCAGTGCGGCCCTACACGCGCAACCGGCGGCACACGCTGAAGAAGGTGCAAGGCGCGGGCGGCTGAGTGGCGCCCGCCGCCTGGCTTTGGATCCCGATCACCGTCTGGGCGGCTTTCGCCCAGACGCTGCGCAACGCCGCGCAGCGCCAGCTCACGGCGGAGCTCGGCACGCTCGGGGCGACGCTCGTCAGGTTCCTCTACGGCCTGCCCTTCGCCCTGGCCTGGCTTTGGATCGTCCAGCACATCGGCGGCCAGGCGCTGCCTGCGCCTGCGAGAGCGTTCGCGCTCTGGGTATTGCTGGCGAGCATCAGCCAGATCGTCGCCACGGCGCTGCTGCTGCGCGTCATGGCCGAGCGCAATTTCGCGCTCGGGATCGCCTACTCCAAGACCGAAATCATCCAGGTGGCGCTGTTCGCGTTCGCGTTCCTCGGCGACCGCCTGGGGCCGCTCGCCGCGCTCGCGATCGCCTGCGGCACGTTCGGCGTGCTGCTGCTCTCGCCCGTGGACCGAGCGCACCCGATGCGCAGCCTGCTCGCGGGCTGGACCACCAGGAGCGCGCTGCTCGGCCTCGCCTCGGGCGCGGGCTTCGCGCTCGCCGCCGTGGGATTCCGCGGCGCCGCGCTCGCGCTGCACGCCGAGTTCCTGATGGCCGGCGCCTACACGCTCGCTGCGGCGCAACTCGTGCAGACGCTGCTGCTCGGAGGTTGGCTCGCGGCGCGCGACTCGAACGCGCTCGGCCGCGTGCTGCGCGCGTGGCGCGCTTCGGTTTTCGCGGGCTTCATGGGCGCGGCCGCGTCGGCGGGGTGGTTCACCGCGATGGCGCTCGAGCCGGTCGCGCACGTGCGCACGCTCGGCCTGATCGAGCTGCTGTTCGCCCTGGTCGTGTCGCGGCGCGTGTTCCGCGAGCGCCTCCACCGGCTCGAGCTGGCCGGCATCGCGATGCTCGCGCTCGGTTTGGTGATCGTGACGCTGGCGCGCTAGGCGCTTCCCCACACGTCGCGCGCGACGCGCACCAGGAGCTCGAGCTTGCGCTTCTGGTCGTCCGCGGTGAGCGGTTGTCCGGTGCCGGGCGCCGAGCTGAAGCCGCACTGCGGCGAGATGCCGAGGCGCTCGAGCGGGACGAACTTCGCGGCCTCGTCGATGCGCCGCTTGAGCTCCTCCGCCGATTCGAGCTGCGGCGTCTTGGTGCTGATCAGCCCGAGCACGACCCTCTTCGGCGCGGGTACGAAGCGCAGCGGCCGGAAGTCGCCCGCGCGCGGCGTATCGAACTCGAGCAGGAACGCGTCGACGTTCAGTCCGCCGAAGACCTTCTCCGCGATCGGCTCGTAGCCGCCCTCGGCCATCCAGGCGCCTTTCAGGTTGCCGCGGCACATGTGCGTCGCCTTCGCCATTCCCGGAGGGCAGGCGGCGAGCACGTCGTTCACGAGCTTGACGTACCTTGCGGTGAGCACGTCGGGATCTTCGCCACGCGCCTTCACGTCGGCGCGCGCGTGCTGGTCGCAGTTGCACGGCAGCGCGGTATTGTCGAGCTGCAGGTAGTCGCAGCCGAGCCCGGCGAGCTCCTTGATCTCGGCAGCGTAGATCGCGACCAGATCTGCGTAGTAGCG
>JBLMWT010000133.1:0-20561 GCA_050257375.1 Sphingomonadaceae bacterium | reverse complement strand
GCCTACCTCGCCGCCGCGGAGGCCGAGAAGCGGCCGCAGCGCGACAACGCGCGCGTGGTGCTCACCGGCTCGTTCTGCGAGCAGCCGCCGCTCTCGCTCATCAAGTCGATCGAGATGGCGGGCTGCTACATCGTCGACGACGACTTCATCCTCATCACGCGCTGGCTGCGCGAGCCGGTGCCGACCACGGGCGACCCCCTGCAGGCGCTCGCGCGCGCGTTCCTGCACCACTCGGTGCAGTCCTCCCCGAAGTACGACGACAAGAAGGAAGACAAAGGCAAGTTCCTCTTGCACCAGTACAAGACGCGCGGCGCCGAAGGCGTCATCTTCGCTGCGCCGTCGTTCTGCGACCCGGCACTGCTCGAGCGGCCGATGCTGCAGGAGGTGCTCGCCAAGCAGAAGATTCCGTACACGGCGTTCAAGTACGCCGAGAACACCGGCCAGATGGCTCCGATCCGCGAGCAGGCCGGGACCTTCGCCGATTCGATCAAGCTCTGGAGCGCCGCATGAGCACGCCCGCGATGCAACCTCAAGTCCAGCCCAAGTCGAAGCCCGCCGTCCAGAAGGAGGACGCGATGTGGCTGCAGAAGGAGCTGATCAACCGCAACTACCACGAGCTCGCCACGGCTCATCAAACCGGCCGCAAGGTGTCGGCCACCTTCGTGCCGGGTAACCTGAACGAGCTGCTGATGTGCTTCGACTTCGCGCGCAGCCTGCCTGAGACCAACGCGCTGCAGAACGGCATGCGCAAGAAGTCCGGGAAGATGATCATGGACGCCGAGCGCGACGGGCACTCGGAAGACGTGTGCACCTACGTGAAGGCGGATCTCGGCATGATGCTGCAGGGCGAGGTGGGCCCGACCGGAGATCCCCTGCCGCGCCCGGACGTGCTGCTCCTTTCCTACACCGGCTGCTTCACTTTCATGAAATGGTTCGAGCTGGTGCGGCAGAAATACAACTGCGAGACCACGATGCTGCACGTGCCCTATCAGGGCGACGGCAAGATCTCGCCGAGCATGCGCGACTACGTGGTCAAGCAGCTCAAGGAAAAGGTGATCCCCACGCTCGAGCGCGTCTCGGGCGTCAAGTTCGACATCGACCGCCTGCGCCAATACATGCGCGAATCGGTGAAGGCGGAAGAAGATCTCGTGTGGACGTTGCAGTCAGCGAAGAACCGGCCTTCGCCGATCGACGGCTATTTCGGTGCGGTGTACTACATCGGACCGATCTTCACCGCGTTCCGCGGCACGCCCGAAGCGACCCAGTACTACCGCGTACTGCGCTCGGAGATCGAGCAGCGCGTGCGCGAGAAGAAGGGCCCGATCACTCCGGAAGGCGAGCTCGCCGAGGAGAAGTACCGCCTCGTGGTCGAGGGACCGCCCAACTGGACCAGCTTTCGCGACTTCTGGAAGATGTTCTACGAGGAGGGTGCGGTGATCGTCGCCTCGACCTACGCGAAAGTGGGCGGCGTCTACGACTTCGGCTTCCGGCACGACGCTGACCGGCCGCTCGAGTCGCTTGCGGAGTACTGCCTGGGCTGCTACACCAACCTGAACTTTCCGCAGCGCATCGACATGATCTGCAAGTACATCGACCAGTACCAGGCCGACGGGCTGCTGATCAACTCGATCAAGAGCTGCAACAGCTTCTCCGCGGGGCAGCTCCTCATCCTGCGCGAAGTCGAGAAGCGCACCGGCAAGCCGGCGGCCTTCATCGAGTCGGACCTGGTCGATCCGCGCTACTTCTCGGCGGCCAACATCAAGAACCGCCTGGAGAGCTACTTCCAGATGATCAAGCAGAAACGCGCAGCGGCGCTGCACTAGCCATGAAGACCTTCATCGGCATCGACCTCGGCTCGACCACCACCAAGGCGGTGGTGATCGACGACCAGCAGCAGGTCCTGGGGCGCGGCATCACGAACTCGCGCTCCAACTACGATACCGCGGCGGCGGTCGCCAAGCAGGAGGCGCTCGTCTCGGCGCGCTTTCACCTGTTTCGCGAGGCGCTCGCGAAGAGCGGCGCGCTGAACGGGGGGCTCGACGAGTTCATCGCGCAGCTCGAGCGCGACTTCAGGCTCGAGCAATTCCTCGAGCAGCTCGCCGACCTGGAAGAGATCTGCGCGAAGAACGCGGCGACCGGGCGCTTCGGGGAGCAGCAGGGCGCGGTGAACGAGGCGCTCGGCGAGACCTTCCGGCGCCTGCGCGCCGAAGCCCCGGAGCTGTTCGCGCCCGGCGCCAAGCGCAAGAGCGACTTCTTCCGCGACATCGCCGGCAGTCGCTACCTCGCGGTCGGCGAGGAGGTGGCCAAGGAGGCGGGGCTGCGCTACGACTTTCTGCTGAACGTCTTCGACCGCTCGATCCTCGCAATCGAGAACAACATCTACGACAAGTCCATTTCGAAGAACCTGCTCGCCGCGCTTACGCGTACCTACAAGGCGCTCCCCGGGACGGCGTCGCGCGGCGAGGCGATCCGGGCGCCGATCCAGGGCGTGCTCGACCTGCCGCTCGAGGAGACTTACGTCATCGGCACCGGCTACGGGCGCGCGCGGCTGCCGTTTTCCAAGGAGCATATCCGCTCCGAGATCCTGTGCCACGGTCTGGGCGCGCACGTCATGTACCCGAAGACCGCGACCGTGCTCGATATCGGCGGACAGGATACGAAGGCGATCCAGGTCGATCCGCAGGGCATCGTCGAGTCGTTCCAGATGAACGACCGCTGCGCGGCCGGCTGCGGGCGATACCTCGGCTACATCGCCGACGAGATGAACATGGGCCTGCACGAGCTGGGGCCGCTCGCGATGAAGGCGACCAAGACGGTGCGCATCAACTCGACCTGCACCGTGTTCGCCGGCGCCGAGCTGAGGGACCGGCTCTCGCTTGGCGAGAAGCGCGAGGACATCATGGCCGGCCTGCACCGCGCGATCATCTTGCGCGCGATGTCGATCCTGGCGCGCTCCGGTGGCATCCGCAACGAGTTCACTTTCACCGGCGGAGTGGCGAAGAACGAGGCCGCCGTCAAGGCGCTGATGGACCTCGTTCGCGAGAACTACGGCGAGCTGACGCTCAATATCAATCCGGACTCGATCTACACCGGCGCGCTCGGCGGCGCCACCTTCGCCTGGCGCGCGGTGATCGAGGAGGGCAAGACCGCGGAGGCGCGACAGTGATCAATACCATCGGCATCGACATCGGCTCGGGCGTCGTCAAGACGGTTCTGTTCCGGAACGGCGAGTGGGTCGCCAGGCGTTCCGAGCGCATCCGCCGGCGCGATCCGATCGAGCTCGCCCGCCAGGGCTACGAAGAGGTGTTGCAGGAAGCCGGCCTGCGCCCCGCGGACATCGCCTATACGGCGACTACGGGCGAAGGCGAGAACGTCAAGTTTTCCACCGGGCACTTCTACTCGATGACTACGCACGCACGCGGCGGCGTGTTCCTCGTGCCCGAGGCGCGCGCGGTGGTCGACATCGGCGCCCTGAACGGCCGCGCGATCTACGTCGACGAGCGCGGCAAGGTGCTGTCCTACAAGATGACGAGCCAGTGTGCCTCCGGCAGCGGCCAATTCCTGGAGAACATCGCACGCTATCTCGGCGTCGCGGTAGAAGAGATCGGGACACTCTCCCGGAGCTCGCAGAACCCGGAGAAGGTGAGCTCGATCTGCGCCGTGCTCGCGGAAACCGACGTCATCAACATGGTTTCGCGCGGCATCGCCACACCTGACATCCTGAAAGGCATTCATCTCTCGATGGCCTCGCGCCTGGTGAAGCTCCTTAAAGTCACTGGGATCACCAAGGGCAAGGTGCTGCTCACCGGCGGCCTGGCGCTCGACCAGGGGCTGCTCGCGGCCTTGCAGGAAGAGCTGGTGAACGAGAAGATCACGGGCCTCGAGGCGGTGAGCCACCCCGATTCGATCTACGCCGGCGCGATCGGCGCGGCGCTCTGGGGCGCCTTCCGCCACGACAAGCTGAAAGAGCTGCAGCAGCGCGCTGCGGCCTGAACCGCTACTGGAGAACCCGATGGCCCTGTTGATCAACGACAACTGCACCGCCTGCGACGCCTGCAAGCCGGTGTGCCCGAACGAAGCGATCAGCGTCGGCGACCCGATCTACGTGATCGATCCGATGAAATGCACCGAATGCGTCGGCGCCGAGGACGAGCCGCAGTGCAAGCTCGTGTGCCCGGCCGATTGCATCGTGCAGAACCCGGACTACGTGGAAACGCCCGAGCAGCTGATGGAGAAGTACCAGAGCCTGCACGGCTGAGCGAGAGGGCCCATGAGCATAACGACCCGGCCGCTGGCGGCAGCCGATCTCGATGCGGTCGTCGCGATCGACGCCGCGATCGTCGGACGCTCGCGTCGCAGCTACTTCGAGCGGCGACTGGCGATGGCGCTGCGCGAGCCTAAGCTGCACGCCCAGTTCGCGGTCGACGAGGGGGGAAGGCTGGCGGGATACGTCCTCGGCCGCGTGCTCGAGGGCGAGTTCGGCCGCAACGAGCCGGCCATGCGGCTCGAGGTGATCGGCGTCAGACCCGAAGCACGCGGCCGCGGCATAGGACCCGCGCTCGAGGAGGCGCTCGAGGGTGGCGCGCGTCACCGCGGCCTCCAGGAGATGCGCACCGGAGCGACCTGGCGCGACCACGCGATGCTCGGGTTTCTCGACGCGGCCGGCTACCGCCTGGGCAGCAACCACGTGATCGACTGCCGGCTCTCCGAAGCGCGGCTCGGCTCGAGCGGCGAGGAGCCCGTAGAGATCGAGGAGCGCGATCGGCCGGGCGACCGCAACGACTACGGTGCCGAGGCGCCGAACCACTTCGAGCACCTGGCACGCGACCTGGCAGAAGTGCGCTCGCTCGCCGAAGCCGACCTCGAGGCGGTGACCCGCATCGACCGGCGTCTGACCGGCCACGACCGCGGGGCCTACATGCGGCGCAAGCTCGAGGAGGCGCTCACCGAATCCGCGATCCGCATCTCGCTGGTCGCCCTCAAGGATGGCACTGCCGCCGGCTACCTGATGGCCGCCGCCGACTACGGCGACTTCGGCCGCGCGGAGCCCGTGGCGGTCATCGACACGATCGGCGTCGATCCGAACTTCTCGCACTCAGGCGTGGCCCGGGCACTCCTTTCGCAGCTCTTCATCAACCTCGGCGCGCTGCGCGTCGAGCGCGTCGAGTCGGTCGTCGCGAAGGAGCACTTCGAACTGCTCGGCTTCTTCTACCGCGCCGGCTTCGGCCCGTCGCAGCGCCTCGCGTTCGTCAAGAGCCTCGCGTAGCGCGGCGCTCAGCCGGCGTACGCGAGCGCAAGCTCCGCGTCGGTCTCCTCGTCGAGCAAGTCTTCGAGCGCGGGAAGGAGCGACATCTCCTCCTTCTGCACGTGCGCCACGAGCCGCTCGGCGAGCTCGAGCGCCGCGACGCGCAGCCGCTGCCAGCCGGCCGCATCGAGGTTGCCTGCACGGAGCTGCCGGGCGAGCTCGTCGAACTGAGCCGCGGCGCCGCGGATGACGCCGTGCTCTTCCGCGAGCAGCTCTGCGATGTCGCCCTCGCCTGCGCTCGCCAATCGCGGGAAAAGCTCCTTTTCCTCGAAGTCGAAGTGGCGCGCCACCTCGTCGGCGAGCGCGGCCGCGGCGCGCGCGATGAGCGCCTCGAGCGCGGCGTCGCGCTTGCCGATCGTCTGCTCGACGCGCGACCAGATCTCCAATGTCGCGAGGTGCTCTTCATGCAGCCGCCTGGCGATCTGTCGTTCGAAGTCCATGACTAGTCCTCCTTCAGGCGCGCGAGCACCCGGACGAAAAAGGCCCCGTAGGCGAGCGCGGCGGCGAGCCCGGCCGCGGCCGCGGCGCGCACCAGCCACTCGGTGCCGAGCGCCGCACCGGCGAGGAGCAAGGCGAGCGCGGCGAGGTGCAATACGCCGTGCGCGGCGAGCGTGCGCGCGGGCGTGAACGAGGACACGAGCGGCGCGCCGCGCCCCTGGCCGCCGGCGTGCACGGTGGCGAGAAACGGCACGATCCGCTGCAGGACCGCGAGGAGAAAGGTGAGCAGCCAGCCGGGCACGAGCAGCGCGCCGAACGTCGCCGCGGCGCCCGGTGGCGACCAGCCGAAGGCGATGAGCGCCGCGAGCGCGAGGCTCGCGAGCAGGCAGGCCCAGGAGACGCGCACCAGGAGAAACGCCGGCCCGAGCTGTGGCCGCAGGCGCTTGCGCAGTGCGCCCTCCATCGCCAGGACGTGCGTCGCCGCCGCTCCCAGCCCGAGCAACGCGGCGGCACCGAGGAGCCACGGAATCGACGCCATAAGCGCTGCCAAGGCGAGGACGATCGCCGTGGCCGCGGCGGCGAGCGCCGCGTAAGCCGAGCGCGCCGACGGCGCCGGCGAGACCGCGAACATCGGCAGCAGAAACTGCGACAGGCCCATGGCGAGCAGTCCCATGAAGCCGTAGGTGGCGAGCACGAGGTGCGCCGTGGCGAACGCATTGCGGTCGAGCGCCAGGCCGTGCTCGTAGTGCGCGGCGAGCGCCAGGCCGCTCGCGGCGAGCAGCGCGAGCGCGGCGAGCGCGCCCCAGCCGTGCGACACGACGGCGCGCATGCCGCGCGCGTGTCGCAGGTTCTCGAACAGCAGCCAGCCGTACACCGCGAGCGCCGCGACGGCGAGCCCGGCCCCCGCGCCGAGCAGCTGCGGGCGATAGCTCGCCGCCCCGGCGGCGAACAACGCGACGCCCGGCGCGAGCAGCCACCACACGAGGCGCGCGGCGGCGACCGAACGCACCGCCTGGCGCGTGGCGATCGGGAAGAGCTGCAGCGTCGCGCCGACAGCGGTCATGGCGAGCACGCCGAGCGTGACGAGGTGCAGCGCGGCGAGCGCGGGCCCAAGGCCTCCATAGGCGGCGAAGCGCGCGAGCTCCGCCGGGTAGAGAAGGAGCAGCACCCAGGCGAGCGCGTGAAACAGAACCGCCGCGCCGAAGTAGCGCAGCGGCACGGAGGCCGGAAGCAGCCGGCTGCGCGCGCCGGCGGTGAACGCGCCGGCCGCTGGGATCATGCGAGCTTGGGCCGCAGGTCCCGCACGCGTACCGCCTTGCCCTGCGAGCGCGGCACCTCCCCGGGCTTCTTCACCGCCACCTCGGTGGTCACGCCGACGAGCGACTTGATCTGATAGCGCACGCGCTCGGCGAGCTGGCGATAGGCGTCTTCGCTCGCGGCGAGCGACGGCGCGGCTTCGACCTCGACGCCGAGCTCGTCCATGTTGCCGCGGCGGGACACCACCAGCTGGTAATGCGGCGCAATATCGGGCAGCCCGACCAGCGCCGCCTCGATTTGCGACGGATAGACGTTCACGCCGCGGATGATCAGCATGTCGTCGTTGCGCCCGGTGATGCGCATCAGGCGCAGGTGCGTGCGCCCGCAGCTGCACGGTGCCGCGTCGGCGCGCGTGATGTCGCGCGTGCGGTAGCGGATCATCGGCAGCGCTTCCTTGGTGAGCGTCGTGATCACGAGCTCCCCGGCGTGGCCCTCCGGCACCGGTTTGCCGGTGTCGGGATCGATCAGCTCGAACAGAAAATGGTCCTCCCAGCCGTGCAGGCCTTCCTGCGCCTCGCATTCGACCGCCACCCCCGGGCCCATGATCTCGGAAAGCCCGTAAAGGTCGACCGCCCGGATGCCCAGCCGGATCTGGATCTCGCGGCGCATCGCCTCGCTCCAGGGCTCCGCGCCGAACAGGCCGATCTTGAGCCTGGTCTTGCGCAGGTCTACGCCATCGCGCTCGGCGACCTCGGCGATATTCAGCGCGTACGAGGGCGTCGCGCACAGCACGCGCGCGCCGAAATCCTTGATGAGCGCCACCTGGCGCTCGGTCGCGCCGCCCGACATCGGAACCACCGTCGCGCCGAGACGCTCGGCACCGTAATGCGCGCCCAGCCCGCCGGTGAACAGGCCGTAGCCGGAGGCGTTGTGCACCACGTCGCCCGGCCGCGCGCCGCCGCAGGCCATCGAGCGCGCCATCAGCTCCGACCAGGTGTCGATGTCCTTCTGCGTGTAGCCGACCACGGTCGGCTTGCCCGTCGTGCCGGAAGACGCGTGCAGGCGCGTGAGCGTCTCGCGTGGCCGCGCGAACATGCCGAAGGGATACTGGTCGCGCAGATCGGTCTTCAGCGTGAACGGCAGGCGTTGCAGGTCCCCGAGCGAGCGCACGTCTTCGGGCTTCACGCGCGCGGCGTTCATCCGGCTGCGGTGCAGCCGCACGTTCTGGTAGGCGTTCTTCAGCATCGCGCGCAGGCGGCGCAGCTGAAGGCGAACGAGCTCCTCGCGCGGCATGGTCTCGGCCTCGCGCTGGAAGTAGAAGGTCGCGGCCTTTCCCGCGCGCTTGGCGCGCGAGCGGTGATGGACCCTGGAATAGCGCGGCTGCAACATGGCGGTCATGGGAAGCTCCTCTCTAACGGCTGCCGCGCACCGGCAGCCTCGGCAGCGCGAAGCCCTGATTGAAGGCTGCGCGCGTGACGAGCGTGAACTTGAAATACCAGCCGGTGGAGAGCGCCAGGATGCCGGCGAGCACCGCCCCGGCCGGGAAGAGCTGCGGCAGCACGAAGCGCGCAAGCAGCAGCAGCGCGAGCGGCGTCACGGTGCCGGCGTTCAACAGCCACTTCGCGCCCGGCTCGAGCACCGAGAGCGGCCGGCCGGCGCCGAGCTTTGCGCGGTAGTTGCGCCAGGCGAGGGCGCGCGCGACGAGCGCCAGCACGAAGAGCGCGAGCGGCCCGAGCACTGCGCCGCCCCCTGCGCTCGCGACCAGATACAGGCCCGAGCCTTCGGCAAGGCCGGTAGCCATGATGAGCGGCGTGATGCCCGCGGTGCGCCAGGCGGGAATGCCTTTGGAGGCGCGCAGGATGCGCCCCTGGCAGTACACGAAGGCGAGCGCCGCGAGGCCGAGCGCTTGCGCGGTCCACGGCTGCCCCAGGGCGAGCGCGAGCCCGCCGAGCGCGAACACCACCAGCGCGGCGAACGATTCGCGCGTCATCCACGAAGTGAACGGATTGAAGAACACGTGCAGCGCGCGCAGCTTGCGTCCGATCTCGAGCCACACCGCGCCGAGGCCGAGGGCGATGAGTGCGAGGCCGAGCGCGACGAACGGCCGCCAGCCGGGCGCAGCCTCTGCGGTGAGCGCGGCTGCGACGAGCAGTCCGGAGCCCGTGCCGCCGAGGATGAAATTGGTCGCCGCGCGCAGGTCCCAGTGGCGCTGCAGCCAGGGCTTGGGGCCGTAGGTCACGGCTTGCGGTCCCACAGGTAATAGAAGCCCGGCTCGGTGCCGAGCTCCTCGTGCATGCGGAAGAACTGGTTCTCGGCCAGCAGCTCGGAGACGTTGCTCGCCGGGTCCTCGATGTCGCCGAAGTGCAGCGCCTTGGCGATACACGAGTTGACGCAGGCCGGCGTCGCCTCGGGATCGACGCCCGGCTTGAGGCCCTTCTCCAGCCCGGCATCGATGCGGTCCGAGCAAAAAGTGCACTTCGTGGCGACGCCGATGCGGCGCGGATCGAAGCGCTCGGACTCGGAAGGCATCGGCGCGCCGTAGGCGAACGTCGGCTCGTCGGTCTTGTAGCGCGCCTGGTAGGGACAGGCCACTGCGCAGTACGCACAGCCGATGCACAGGTCGTAATCGATGGTGACGATTCCGTCGGCGCGCTGGCGCGTCGCGGTCGACGGGCACACGTGCATGCACGGCGGGTCGGCGCAGTGCATGCAGCCCACCGGTACGAAGGCGCGATGCACCTGCGGATACTCGCCGACTTCCATGTCGAGCACGCGCCGCCACTGCACCTCGGGCGGAGTGGCGTTGGTGTGCTTGCAGGCGGCGGTGCAGGTCTGGCAGCCGACGCAGCGGCGCAGGTCGGCGACCATCACCCAACGTGTCACGCGGCCCTCCGCAGCGAGACGCGCACTACGTCGGCGCCCGAGCCGGTCGCGTCGGTGAGGGCGAGCGACATCGGCACCAGCTTGTTCATGCTCGGCATGTCGAAGTCCTTGGCGAAGGGCGTCTCCCAGTGATCGAACTGCCCGAGCAGGAGCAGCGTGTCGGGGCGGATGCCCTGGCGCAGGACCGCGTGCGCCCGCACGCTCGCCTTGGGCGTCGCGATCTCGACGAGGTCGCCGTCCGCGAGGCCGAGCCGTTCGGCGGTCTGCGCGTTCAAGATGACGCCCTTGTGGCCGGCGATGTTGTCGGCCACTTCCTTGATCAGCTGCATGCCGACGTTGCCGCCCCAGGCGTACTGCATGCTGCGCGAGGTGATCAGCCAGTACGGATAGTCGTCCGGCTGACCGCCCATCGCGCGCACCGAAGCCTCCCACAGGCCGGGGAAGTCCTTCCACGCCGGCAGCGCCTGATACTCGGTGAGCTGCGCGTCCCACCAGTGGATGTCGTGCTCGTGCAGCCTGCGCTCGAGTTCCTTGCCTACGCGCAGCAGCCGCTCCTGGTAAGGCAGCTCGAAGCGCAGCCCCAGCTCGACGAAGGTCGGATAGAGGTACCAGTCGCGGCGCGAGAAGCGCCGCGTGCGCAGGCCGTGCTCGCGCCACCAGTCCAGGCCCTGCGACTCCGCGCCACCGGTCAGCTCGGCGCTGGCTGCCCGGCAGAGGGCGTCCCAGATTTCCGAGGCCGTGTGGGTTTTCCCGGTTTCCAGGGAAAAATCCCATTTGTCAGTTTTCAGGGCCACTCCCGCGACGCCGCGGTTGATCGCCGCGTTGTACTTGTCGAGCAGCTCGACGCGGCGCGCAAGCTCGGTGGCGATGTCGCTGAAGTCGCGCGCCTCACCCTGCGGGGCGACGGCAGGCTGGCGCAGCGCGAAGCCTTCCTGGTCCCAGAACTGCTCGATGAACTTCGAGCCGCCGACGCGGATGAGCTGCAGGCTCTCGAGGTCGACCGCGTCGGGCAGCAGGATGTCGGCGAAGTGGTTCGTCTCGTCGCGCGTGTAGGCGAACGCCACGACGAATGGAAACTGCGCCATGCGCTCGGCGACGCGCTCGGTGTCCCAGAACGAGATCGCCGGGTTAGTGCGGTACACGAACCACAGCTCGGGCAGCGTCACGCGCGGCAGGCCCTTGGGCGTCTCATCGATGAACATCCACGAGAAGTGCGTCGGCCCGAGCGCCTGGCTCCAGGGACCGTCGGCCGCGAGCGGCACCATGGTGCGGTAGGCGTTGCGGATGTTCGGGCGCGCGCTCCAGTGCTCGCGGTCGGTCGGATTGAGCGGGTAGGCCATGAAGCCGTCGGCGCCCGGCCGCACGCTCTTCAGCCGCTCGCCGAGCGGCTTGTTCAGGCGAACCGTGGTGCCGAGCGTGCCGCCCGGCACCTCGAGCGCGCCGACGAGCGACGCGAGCAGCGTGCGCGCCCAGCAGCATTCGTAGCCGCCCCAGCCGTTGGTGACCGTCTTGCCGAGCGTCACCGCCACCGGGCGGAAGGGCAGCACCGCGCCGTCGATCTCGACGGTCGCGCCGACCTGCGCGTGCGACAGGTACTCGTCGGCGATACGGCGCGTGGTGGCGGCGGGCACGTCGCTGATGCGTTCCGCCCACTCGGGCGTGTAGGGCTTCAGGTGCGCGACCAGCTTCGCGAACGCGGTGTCGCCCTCGAGCTCGCCGTCGCCGAGCAGTTCCTGGTCGGGCCCGATCTCGACGGCGTGCACCGTGTAGGGGCCGCCTTCCAGCGCCGGCGCAATGTCCGGCGTGTCGAACGTCACCGGCGCGCCGCGCTTCGTGTCCCACAGCAGCGGCTTTCGGGTGGCCGCATCGCGCAGGTAGTAGCCGTTGGGCCCGACGAGGTACGGTGCAGAGGTGCGCGCGGCGAGGAAAGCGAGGTCGAGCCGCGCGCGCGGATGTTCGTGCAGCAGGCAGTGCGCGAGCGCGAACAAGAAGGCCGGGTCGGTCTTGGGCTTGATCGGCACCCATTCGGCCGAGCACGCGCCCGTGACCGACAGGTGCGGCTCGACCTGCACGCGCTTCATGCCGCGCTCGCGCGCATTGGCGTGCCGCCAGACGCCGGCGACGCCGCCCGAGGCCTCGATGTTCGCGCCGCACGAAATGTTGTAGTTGCACGAGGGCGTGTCGGCCGAGACGGTGAACGCGCGGTGCCAGAATTCACCGTACAAGTGCTCCGAGTGGTAGCACTTGACGCCCTGCCCGGAGCCGAAGCCCATGTCCATCGGGCCCCACGCGGCGAGAAATGCCGGGAAGGTTCCCATGTAGGACTGCGGCGTGCCGCCGCCGCCGAAGCTCGCCGCGACGCGCGGATAGCCCGACTCGTCGAGCAGCCCGCGCGCACGGATGTCCTTCAGCCGCGCGGCGATGGTGTCGAGCGCCTCGTCCCAGGAAATCGGCACGAAGCGCGGGTCCTCGTCGCGCCCCTTCTTCGGATTGGTGCGCTTCATCGGCGTGCGCACGCGGTTCGGGTTGTAGAGCTTCTGCACCAGCCCGTAGGCCTTGACGCATACCTTGCCGCCGCCCGGGTGCACGGGCTCGGCGGCGAAATTCGGCTCGACCTCGGTGGCGACGCCGTTCTCCACCTTGACGGTGAGCAGGTCGGGGCCCGCGACGCACTGATAGCAGTACGTGCGGACCTTCATGCGCGGCCGGCTTTCTGGGCCTTCGCGGCGAGGCGCTGCTCGGTCTGCTTGACGTCGACGACGTAGCGCGTGTGGCGCCCGCGGCAGATGGTATCGATGCCGTCCGAGCCGGTGACTTCGAATGTTACGGACCGGCCCTTCACCTCGGCGACGCTCGCCTCGATGCGCACCGTCATGCCGAGCAGCGTCGGCGCGATGTGGTCGATCTCGACGCGCGTGCCGACCGAATTCTCGCCGGGGTCGAGGTGATCGAGCAGGAAGTCGCGGCACGCGATCTCGACGTCGCGCACCAGCATCGGCGTCGCGTACACGCGCGCCGCCTCGCCCATGAAATCGATGGTGCGCTCGCGATCCACGGTGAAAGTGCGGGTCGTCGACAGCCCCGCGACAAGCGACTGCTTCATTTTGATGTCTCCTCCGGGCCAGAGGGTAATACCAGCACGCTCTGCGCGCGAGGGGTTTGATGTGCGTCAAGCCGCGCGCTGCTATGCTTGCGCGCGGCATGACAAAGCGAATGTCTTCGGCGGAGGCGGCCGACCAGGAGCGCCGCCGTCTCGGGGAAATGCTCAGGCTCGAGCGGGCGCTGTGGCGCTCGGGGCTCAGCCGGGTCGCCGGCGTGGACGAGGTCGGGGTGGGGCCGCTCGCCGGCCCGGTCGTCGCCGCGGCGGTGGTGTTCGAGCCCGGCACCGAGATTCCAGGCGTGGACGACTCAAAGCGCCTGAGCCCGCGGCGTCGTGAGGCGCTTGCCGAGATCATCCGCGCGCGTGCGGCCGGGATCGGCATCGGCATCGGCAGCATCGAGGACATTGCGCGGCTGAACATCTACCACGCGGCGCTCGAGGCGATGCGGCGCGCGGTCGAGGCCTTGCCGCGGCCGCCCGAGCGCCTGCTGGTCGACGCGCGCACCATTCCAGGGCTCTCCATGCCGCAAGACCCCTACGTGAAAGGGGACGGCTTGAGCTTCTCGATCGCCGCCGCGTCGATCGTCGCGAAGACCTACCGGGACGGCCTGATGGCGGACCTGGACGGTGCCTACCCGGGCTACGGTTTCGCGGCGCACAAGGGCTACGACACGCCCGAGCATCGTGCCGCGCTCGCGCGGCTCGGTCCCTGCCCCGAGCATCGCATGTCGTACCGCACGGTGCGCGACCTCTGCGGCGCGCCGAGCACGGCCGGCTAGGAAAGCCCCAGGTAGGCGGCCTGCACGCGCTCGTTGGCGAGCAGCTCGGCGCCGCTCCCCGCGAGCACGATGCGCCCGGTCTCGAGCACGTAACCGCGGTCGGCGATGCGCAGGGCGGCGCGGGCGTTCTGGTCGACGAGGAAGATCGCCCTATCGGCGCTGCGCAGCGAGCGCACGTGCTGGAAGATCTCCTCGACCAGCCGCGGCGCGAGTCCCATGCTCGGCTCGTCGAGCAGGAGCAGCCTCGGGCGCGCCATCAGCGCGCGCGCGATGGCGAGCATCTGCTGTTGCCCCCCGGAGAGCGTGCCGGCCAGGGCGCGGCGCCGCTCGCGCAGCACCGGGAACATGGCATAGGCGCGCTCGAGCATCTCCGCGGATTCCGACGCGCTGCGCGTGTAGCCGCCCAGGCGCAGATTATCCTCGACCGTGAGCGGAGCGAACACTTGCCGCCCCTCGGGCACCTGCGCGATGCCGAGCCGTACGCGGCGCTCGGGCGCGGCGCGCGTGATGTCGGCGCCGTCGAAACGCACCGTACCGCCGCTCACGCGCTGCACCCCCGAGAGCGCGCGCAGCAGCGTCGTCTTGCCCGCGCCGTTGGCGCCCACCAAGGCGACTAGCTCGCCCGCGCGCAGCGCGAGATCGATGCCCTTCAGCGCCGGGATGCGACCATAGTGGCTCTCGAGCGCGCGTACCTCAAGCATCGGGCGCCTCCGCGCCGAGGTACGCCTCGATGACACGCGGGTCGCGGCGCACCGACTCGGCGTCACCTTCGGCGAGCTTGCGGCCGTAGTCGAGTACCAGCACGCGGTCTGACACGCCCATCACGAGGCTCATGTTGTGTTCGACCAGCACCACCGTGATGCCGCGCGCGGCGAGCCGCTGGATCAGCCGGTCGATCTCCTGCGTCTCGGTGGGGTTGAGTCCCGCCGCCGGCTCGTCGAGCAGGAGCAGCCGCGGCCGCGCGGCGAGCGCGCGCGCGATTTCCAGGCGCTTGAGCGCCCCGTACGGCATGCCGTCCGAGCCGTCGTCCGCGTAGCGCTCGAGGCCCACGAGCTCGAGCAGCTTGAGCGCTTCCTCGCGGCAGGCGCGCTCGGCGCGCGCGAGGCTCGGCAGGCGCAGCATCGCGGCGGCGAGACTGCAGCGCTCGTGCAGATAGCGCCCGGCCATGACGTTCTCGAGCGCGCTCATGTTGAAGAAGATCTGCAGGTTCTGGAACGTCCTGCCGATGCCCGCCGCGGCGAAGCGGTGCGTCGCGAGTCCAGTCAGCTCGCGCTCCTCGAGCCAGATGCGCCCCGCGCTCGGCCGGTAGATGCCGGTGATCAGGTTGAGGAGCGTCGTCTTTCCGGCGCCGTTCGGCCCGATGATCGAGAACACCGCTCCGGGCTCAATCGCAAACTCGAGCGCCTGCACCGCGTGCACGCCGCCGAACTCCTTGGATAGCCCCTGCGCGCGCAGCAGGCTCATTGTCGCGTCCCGGGCTTGAACAGCGCAGCGACCGTCGGCACGATGCCGCGCGGCATGAAGATCATGGTGAACATCATCACCGCCCCGAACACGACCATCTCGTAGTCCTTGAGCGTGGTGAGCAGCTGCGGTAACGTGGTGAGCACCGCGGCGCCGATCACGGCGCCGAAGGTCGAGGCCATGCCGCCGAACACCACCATGGTCACCAGCTCGATCGAGCGCAGGAAGCTGCCCTGCGACGGCGCGATGAAGCCGGAGTAGTGCGCGGTCAGCGCACCGGCCGCCGCGGCGAGCGCGGCCGAGAGCACGAACACCGCAAGCTTGTGCCGGGCGCTGTCGATGCCGATCATTTCGGCGGCGATCTCCGAGCCGTGCAGCGCGCGCAGCGCGCGTCCGCGCGGCGACGCGACCAGATTCAAGGCGAGCCAGACGCAGGCGATGAGCAGCGCGCCGACCAGCCAGTACCACGCGCGCTCGCCGGAGAGCGTGCGGCCGAACAGTGCGAGGGGCGGCACGCTCATGCCGTCGGGGCCGCCGGTGAAGCGGTCTTCGGTCGTCAGCACGACCGTGATGATCACGCCCAGGCCGAGCGTCGCCATCGCGAGGTAATGTCCCTTGAGGCGCAGGATCGGCCGCCCGACCAGAAAGGCGAGCAGCGTCACGGCGGCGATCGATGCGGGCAGCGAGGCGAGCGTTGGCCAGCCGTAGCGCGCGGCGAGAACCGCCGAGCCGTAGCCGCCCAGCGCGAAGAAGCCCGCGTGCCCGAGGCTGATCTGGCCCGCGTAGCCGATCAGGAGATTCAGCCCGACGCACACGATCGCGTTCAGCCCGACGAGAATCGCGACGTCGTAAAGATAGTGGTTGACCAGCGCGAGCGGCAGCAGCGCCACCGCGAGTGCGAGCGCGAGCAGTCCGCCGGTGCGCGCCCCGCGAAGTCTTGCCAGCATGCGCGCTCAGACGCGCTCGGCGGCACGCCGCCCGAGCAGGCCGCTCGGCATGAGCACGAGCACCGCGAGAATGATGACGAAGGCGATGACGTCCTTGTAGGCGGAGGACAGGTAGCCCGCGGCGAGGGCCTCGACCAGGCCGAGGACCAGGCCGCCGAGCACGGCGCCCGGGCCGCTGCCCAGGCCGCCCAGGATCGCCGCGGCAAATCCCTTCAGGCCGAGCATCACCCCGACGTCCCAGGAGGTGAAGGTGATCGGCGCGACGAGTATCCCCGCGAGCGCACCGAGCGCGCCCGACAGGCCGAAGGACACGAGCAGCACGCGCCGCACGCTGATGCCGGCGAGCTGGGCGGCGAGCCGGTTGTGCGACGTGGCGAGCATCGCCTTGCCGTACAGCGTGCGGTTGAAGAACCACCACAGCGCCGCGAGGATCGCGAGCGAGACGCCCATCACCCACAGGCTCTGGGGCAGCAGGGTCGCCCCGCCGAGCGCGATCGGCCTGTCGCCGGTGAAAGCGGGCAGCGGGTGAATGTTCTTGTCCCACACCAGGCTCGCCAGACCGCGCAGCAGGATCGAAGCGCCGATGGTGATGATGATCAGCGTCACCACGGATGCGCCGCGCGCACGCTCGACGGCGAGCTTGTCGAGCGCGAGCGCGACCAGCGTGGTCGCGGCCACCGCGGCGAGGGCCGCGAGCGGCAGCGGCAGGCCGAGATGCAGGAACGACACCGTCGCCATGCCCCCGATCATCACGAACTCGCCCTGGGCGAAGTTGATGACCTGGCTCGAGTTGTAGATGATCGAGAAGCCGAGCGCCACCAGCGCGTAGATCGCGCCGGCGGTGAGGCCCGCGAACAGGAACTGCAGCAGCTGCGCACTCATGGCGCAAGCGTAGCGCAGCCGGCGGCGGGGTGCCGCCGGCCCGCCCGCCGCTACTTCGCTATTTCACCAGCGTCCAGTTGCCGTTCTGGATCTCCAGCATGCGGAATGCACCGAGGCTCAGGCCCATGTGATCGGTCGGCGAGAAGTTGAACTCGCCGTCGATGCCCCAGAAGCCGTGGATCTGCTCCAGCGCGTCGCGCACCTTGGCCTTGTTGGTGGTGCCGGCGCTCTTCATCGCCTGGGTGATGAGCATCAGCCCATCGTAGGCGTGGCCGCCGAAAGTCGACACGTCCTGGTGGTAGCGCGCCTCGTACTCATGAGTGTAGGAGAGCACCACGTGCTTCTGCGGGTCGTTGGCGGGCAGGGTGTTGGCCACGAGCAGCGCCGCGGCGGGCAGGCGCACGCCGTTTGCGGCGTCCCCGGCGAGCTTGATGAACTCCTTGGAGGCGACGCCGTGCGACTGGTACAGCGGCACGCTCATGCCGATCTGGCGGAAATTCTTGGTGACGATCGCGGGACCCGCGCCGAAGCCGCAGTTGAGCACCGCCTGGACCTGCGTGTTCTGGCGCAGCTTGGTGAGCTGTGCGGTCATGTCGGTGTCCTGCGCGCCATAGGTCTCGTCGCCCACGATCTCGATGCCGTACTTCGGCGCGACCGCCATGCACTGCGCGCGCATCGACTTGTCGAAGGCGCCCGAGCCGGAAATGAGGCCGATCTTGGAGATCTTGCGGGCGTTCATGTCCTGGAAGATCTTCTCGCAGGCCATGCGGTCGGTGGCCGGGGTCTTGAATACCCACTTTTTCACCGGCTCGACGATCACCACGGCGCCGGCGAGCGAGATGAACGGCACCTCAGCCTGCTCGACGAGCGGGATCACCGCCATCGTTTCGCCGGTGGTCGAGCCGCCGACGATCGCATCGACCTTGTCCTCGTCGATCAGGCGCTTCACGAAGGTGCGCGCCTTCTCGGCGCTGCCCGCCGAGTCGTAGGAGATGAGCTTGATGCGCCGGCCGAGGACGCCGCCGCCCGCGTTGATCTTCTCCACGTAAAGCTCGAGGGTCTTTTGCTCCGGGTCGCCGAGGAACGCGGCCGGCCCGGTGACCGACAGGAATGCGCCGATCTTGATCGGCTCCTTCTGCGCCTGCGCGTGCGCCGCAAAAGCGAGCGCGGCGACCGATACGATCCGTCCTAGAACGGCGATGCTGCTGCGAAAGTTCATGATGACGATCCTCCTCTTGGATGGGTGCGGCGCCTGGGGTAACGTATTCCGGTACCCAAAAGCCGGTTTTGTACGCTAGTCCGGTCGCGGAGGCGCCGACTTGATTTACCGCAAAAAAAGCACCGATACCCCCGCCGGTGACGGCGCGCCGCGCGTGCGCGGCGCCCAGCCGGCCGACCTCGAGCAGGTGATCGAGATCGACGCCGGCATCACCGGCCTGCGCAAGGCGCCTTACTGGTCGGAGATCCTGCAGCGCTACGGCAGCGGCCGGCGGCAGCGCTTCTTCCTGGTGGCCGACTCGGGGGGGCGCATCGAGGGCTTCGTCATCGGCGAGGTGCGCGACTGGGAGTTCGGCTCGCCGCCCTGCGGCTGGGTGTTCGCGATCAGCGTACGGCCGGACGCGCGCCTGGCGGGCGTGGGCGCCCGGCTGCTGCAAGCGATCTCGGACAGCTTCCGCAAACTCGGGGTCAGCAAGCTGCGCACCATGCTGTCGCGCGACAACAATCTGATCCTGTCGTTCTTCCGCAGCCAGGGAATGATGGCCGCGCCCTTCATTCCCCTTGAAAAGGACCTCGATTGAGGCTGCAGAAGAACACCCTGCTCGCGCTGTACAGCGTGCTGGAGTTCGCCGCCAACCCCCAGCGCCAGATCGCGGCCTCCGAGATCGCGCGCAAGTACCGCGTTTCGCCGCACCATCTGGCGAAAGTGCTGCGCACGCTCGGCCGTGCCGGGCTGGTGGGCGCGGTGCGGGGCGTGGGCGGGGGCTACCGCTTCGCGGGCAATGCGAAACGGCTCACGCTGATGGACGTGATCGAGTTGTTCGAGGACATCAGCGCGCCGCGCCGTGCGCCGGCGAAGGGCGCGCGCCGGCGCGCTGCGTCCGACGGCAGCGCCGCGCCGCACGAGGTCGAGGCGGCGCTCGGCGTGGTGCTCGCCGAGATCGACGAGATCGCCAAGGCGACCTTCCGCTCGATCACTCTCGCCACGATGCTGAAGCTCGTCGAGCGCCGTCGCGCCCGCGGCGGATGACGCGCCGCGACGTGCTGGTGGTGGGCGCTGGCCACAACGGCCTGGTGTGTGCCTGCTACCTCGCGCGGGCGGGACTCAAGGTCATGGTGCTCGAGCGCCGGCACGTGGTCGGCGGCGCGGCGGTCACCGAGGAATTTCACCCGGGATTTCGCAACTCGGTCGCCGCCTACACGGTGAGCCTGCTGCAGCCGAAGGTGATCCGAGAGTTACGCCTCGCCGACCACGGCCTGCGCATCGTCGAGCGGCCGTTCGCGAATTTCCTGCCCCTGTCGGAGCGCGACTATCTCAAGGTCGGCGGCGGCCTCGCGGCGACGCAGCGCGAGCTCGCCAGGTTCTCCGCGCGCGACGCCGAGCGGCTGCCCGCTTACCACGCCATGCTCGAGCGCGTGGGCGACGTGCTGCGCGCACTCGCGCTCGAGACTCCACCGAACGCCGGCGGTGGCGTGACAGACCTGTGGCGCGCGTTGCGCACGGCGCGGCTCCTGCGGCGGCTCGACATGGAAGCCCGGCGCGACCTGCTCGCGCTCTTCGCGCGCAGTGCCGCCGAGATGCTCGAGGGCTGGTTCGAATCCGACGGCATCAGGGCAGCGTACGGCTTCGACGCGGTGGTCGGCCATTACGCGAGTCCGTTCCATCCGGGCAGCGCCTACGTGCTGCTGCACCACTCGTTCGGCGAGGTGTACGGCCAGCGCGGCGCCTGGGGCCACGCGCTCGGTGGCATGGGCGCGATCAGCGAGGCGCTCGCGGCCGAAGCGCGGCGCTTGGGCGTCGAGATCCGCTGCGACGCGCCGGTCGCGAGGATCGGGCGCGGCACGCTCGCGCTCGAGGATGGCACCGAGCTCGCGGCGCGCGCGATCGTCGCGAACGTCGATCCGAAGCGCCTGTATCTGCGCCTCGTCGAACCAGGGCTGCTGCCGACGGAATTCCGCGCTCGAATCGAGCGCTTCCGGTGCGGCTCGGCGAGCTTCCGCATGAACGTCGCGCTTTCCGCGCTGCCGCGCTTTACCTGCCTGCCCGAGCCGGGTGCGCACCTCGCCTCGGGCATCATCCTCGCGCCGTCGCTCGAATACATGGAGCGGGCCTACCTCGATGCGCGCGCCGAGGGCGTGGCGCGCGCGCCGATCGTCGAAATGGTGATCCCCAGCACGCTGGACGATTCGCTCGCCCCGCGCGGCGCGCACGTGGCGAGCCTTTTTTGCCAGCATTTCGCGCCCGACGCGGACTGGGGCGCGCGCAAGGAGGAAGCGGTCGGCCGCAT
>JBLMWT010000132.1:0-2517 GCA_050257375.1 Sphingomonadaceae bacterium | reverse complement strand
TCGACGCTGGAGTCGGCATGACGATCCCTCCGCCACCCTCCGGCCCGGTTCCGTGGACGAGCGAGTTCGCGCTCGCGATGGTGCGCGACATGCTGCGCATCCGCCGCATGGAGGAGCGCGCCGCCGAGCTCTACGGCGAGCAGAAGATCCGCGGGTTCCTGCATCTGTACATCGGCGAGGAGGCGGTCGCCACCGGCGCGATCCACGCGCTCCAGCCCGATGACAACATCGTCGCCACCTACCGCGAGCACGGCCACGCGCTGCTGCGCGGCATGCCGATGCGCACCATCATGGCCGAGATGTACGGCAAGCGCGAGGGCTGCTCGCGCGGCCGCGGCGGCTCAATGCACCTGTTCGACGCCAAGCTGCGGCTGTACGGCGGCAACGCGATCGTCGCCGGCGGCCTACCGCTCGCGGTCGGCCTCGCTCTCGCCGACAAGCTGCGGCAGATCGAGCGCGTCACCGCGTGCTTCTTCGGCGAGGGCGCGATGGCCGAGGGCGCGTTCCACGAGGCGATGAACCTCGCCGCATTGTGGCGCGTGCCGGCGCTGTTCTGTTGCGAGAACAATCTCTACGCGATGGGCACCGCGCTCGCGAGGTCGGAGTCGCAGACCGACCTGTGCGCGAAAGCGGCCTCCTACGGCGTGCCGACCGCGAAGGTCGACGGCCAGGACATCGTCGCCGTGCAGGAGGCGGCGAAGAAGGCGCAGGCGCACGTGCGCGAGGGCAAGGGGCCGTTCTTTGTCGAGTTCCAGACCTACCGCTACCGCGCGCACTCGATGTTCGACCCCGATCTGTACCGCGACAAGAAGGAGATCGAGGAGTGGAAGACGCGCGGGCCGCTGCACACCTTCACCGCGCGCCTTAAGGCCGAGAAGAAGCTGACCGAAGAGCAGTTCCTCGCGCTCGATGCCGAAGTGGCGAAGGAAGTCGAGGACGCCGTGGCCTTCGCCGAGGCTGGCAGCTGGGAGCCGGTCGAGGACCTGACCAAGGATGTGACCGCGGCATGAGAAAGATCTCCTACCGCGAGGCGATGCGCGAGGCGCACCGCGAGGCGCTCACCAACGACCCGCGCGTGTTCCTGATGGGCGAGGACGTCGGCAAATACGGCGGCAGCTACGCGGTGTCGAAGGGCCTGCTCGAGGAGTTCGGCCCGGAACGCATTCGCGACACGCCACTCTCTGAGCTCGGCTTCACCGGGGCCGGCATCGGCGCCGCGCTTGGCGGCATGCGGCCGATCGTCGAGGTGATGACGGTCAACTTCAGCCTGCTTGCGCTCGACCAGATCGTCAACACGGCCTCACTCTACCGCCACATGTCGGGCGGACAGTTCTCGGTGCCGCTCGTGATCCGCATGGCGACCGGCGCGGGGCGCCAAATCGCAGCGCAGCACTCGCACAGCCTGGAGAACTGGTACGCCCACATCCCGGGCATCAAGGTGCTCGCGCCAGCCACGGTCGAGGACGCGCGCGGCATGCTCGCGCCGGCGCTCGCCGACCCCGACCCGGTGGTGATCTTCGAGCACGCCGAGCTCTACAACATGCAAGGCGAGCTGCCCGAGCCCTGGTCGACGGATATCACGAAGGCGGCCGTGCGCAGACACGGCAAACAGGTGGCGTTGATTACCTACGGCGGGTCGCTGCCGAAGACACTCCAGGCCGCCGAGATGCTCGACAAGGAAGGCATCGACGCCGAGGTCGTCGACCTGCGGGTGCTGCGGCCCCTCGACGATGCGACGATCATGGCCTCGGTCGCGAAGTGCCGCCGCGCCGTCGTGGTCGACGAGGGCTGGAAGACCGGCAGCCTCGCCGCCGAGGTGATGGCGCGCATCGTCGAACAGGCGTTCTACGAGCTCGATGCGCCGCTCGCGCGCGTGTGCAGCGAGGAAGTGCCGATTCCCTACGCGAAGCACATGGAGGAAGCGGCACTGCCGCAGCCCGGGAAGATCGTCGCCGCGGCGAAAGGACTGCTCGGATGATGGAGTTCAAGCTCCCTTCCCTCGGCGCCGACATGGACCAGGGCAAGCTGCTCGAGTGGAAGGTCAAGCCCGGCGACGCGGTCAAGCGCGGCCAGGTGATCGCGCTGGTCGACACCTCGAAGGCCGCGGTCGAGGTCGAGATCTGGCACGACGGCGTGATCCAGGACCTGATCACCCAGCCGGGCGAGACCATCCCTGTCGGAACTGTGATGGCCCGCCTCGTCGCAGCGGGAGAGATCGCAGCGCCGGTACTGCGTAAGCCCGCGTCTCCGGCTGCACGCAAGCGCGCCCACGAGCTCGATGTCGATATCGAGAAGATCGCGGGTACCGGCCCGCACGGGGCCGTCACTCTGGAAGACGTCGAAAAGGCGGCGGTCAAACCGGCACCCTCTGCGGCCCCCGCTCCGGACCGCCAGGCGGAGATGCGCAAGGCGATCGCCGCTGCAATGAGCCGCTCCAAGCGCGAGATCCCGCACTACTACCTTTCCGAGGCGATTCCGATGCACCGCGCGCTCGAGCACCTGGCGCGCGCGAACGCC
>JBLMWT010000131.1:0-3541 GCA_050257375.1 Sphingomonadaceae bacterium | reverse complement strand
GCCTCGTCGAACCAGGGCTGCTGCCGACGGAATTCCGCGCGCGCATCGAGCGCTACCGGTGCGGCTCGGCGAGCTTCCGGATGAACGTCGCGCTTTCCGCACCGCCGCGCTTTACCTGCCTGCCCGAGCCGGGTCCGCATCTCGCTTCGGGCATCCTCCTCGCGCCGTCGCTCGAATACATGGACCGAGCCTACCTCGATGCGCGCGCCGAGGGCATGGCGCGCGCGCCGATCGTCGAAATGGTGATCCCCAGCACGCTGGACGACTCGCTCGCCCCGCGCGGCGCGCACGTGGCGAGCCTCTTTTGCCAGCATTTCGCGCCCGACGCGGACTGGGGCGCGCGCAAGGAGGAAGCGGTCGGCCGCATTTTCGACGTCGTCGAGTCGCACGCGCCGGGCTTCCGCGCGAGCGTCATCGCGCATAGCGCGCTCTCGCCGGCGGACCTCGAGCGCGAGTTCGGGCTCACCGCGGGCGACATCTTTCACGGCGCGCTCACGCTCGACCAGCTGTGGGCGGCGCGCCCGCTTCTCGGTCACGCCGACTACCGCGCGCCGCTAAAGGGTCTTTACCTGTGCGGCTCGGGCGCGCATCCGGGCGGTGGCGTCACAGGAGCACCAGGTCACAACTGCGCGCGCGAGGTGCTGCGCGACCTCCGCAGGAGATGAAAAGCCGATACGCTTGACTTTCCCATGATGGGAAGGGTGAGCCTACGCGCTTCGTCACTTCTGGGGGGTCCCATGAACCACCAACATGCGGTCCACACACAGCACCACGACGCCTCGCCCAATGCGCTCGCCTGGTCGGCGACGCTGCACTGCCTCACCGGCTGCGCCATCGGGGAAGTTCTCGGCATGGTCATCGGCACCGCGCTCGGCTGGGGGAACCTCGAGACCGTCGCGCTCGCGGTGATCCTCGCGTTCTTTTTTGGTTACGCGCTCACGGTTCGGCCGCTGCTGAGCGCCGGGATCGGTTTGCGGCGGGCGGCGAGTCTCGCGCTGGCGGCGGACACCGCCTCCATCGCCGTCATGGAGGTCGTGGACAACGCGGTCATGCTGGTCGTGCCGGGCGCGATGGATGCGACGCTCGACAGCCTGCTCTTCTGGGGCAGCCTGGCGATCGCGCTGCCCGTCGCGGCGGTTGCGGCCTTCCCCGTGAACCGCTGGCTCATCGCGCGCGGCAAGGGACACGCGGTGGTCCACGCTCGTCATTGAAGCGGGCGGGCGGTGAATATTGACCCGTGATAAAGTCCGCGCCGTGCTTCGATCCGTCCGTCGCCTCCTCATAACGCTGCTCGCCGCCTGGTTGCCCCTCTTTGCTGGCAGCGTGGCGGCCTCCGTCGTGTGCGAAAGCCATTCGATCGGCCACGGAATCGGCGACCACGCTCATGCGTACGACCAATCCGTGTCCGATAAGCATCACGGTGACGCAGATAACGACTGCCCGAGCTGCGACAGCTGCTACTCGCATTGCACCCTTTGGATTTCCGCAAGTGCAGGCGAACTCGTTGCCCAGAACCGCGTGACGGCTGCCGACACCGAGCCGGCGCGCCTGAATTCCCTCACGTTTCCGCCGGCCCACCGGCCGCCGCTCGCTCTCCAGGGCTGAACAGCCGGACAGCGTCCCGCTGGGACCGCGTCCGGATTGACTCGCGCGCGCCGCGTGCGCGCGCCTGAGCAATCGTTCTGGAGTGGAGCATGGCTGGAAGAAACTTCGCATTTGCGCTCGCGCTCGTTGCGCTCGGCGGTTGCGCGAGCTTTTCGCCGGACGGCGGCCTCGACGACGTCGGCAAGGTGGTGAGCGAGCGCATCGGCGCGGAAGTGCGTTGGGTAAGGAGCGACGCGGATCGCGACGCGGTCGCGGCGCGCGTCAAGGAACTGCTGTCGGCGCCGCTCGGTCCCGACCAGGCGGTGCAGATCGCGCTGCTGAATAACCGAGGCCTGCAGGCCGCTTACGCCGAGCTCGGCATCTCCGAGGCCGAGCGCGTGCAGGCCGGGCGCTGGGTCAACCCTGGCTTCAGCTACGAGTACCTGACGCGCGGCGATGAGCTCGAGATCACGCGCAAGCTCGTGTTCGACGTACTCGCCCTGTTTACGATGCCGCGGCGCGTCGAGATTGCGACGCAGCGCTTCGAGGCGGCCAAGCTGCGCGCCGCGGCGGATGCCCTGCAGGCGGCGGCCGATGCGCGCCGCGCATGGTTCGACGCGGTGGCTGCCGTGCAGTCGGCGCAGTACGCAGCGAAGGTCAAGGCGTCCGCCGAGGCGGGCGCCGAGCTCGCCACTCAGATGGCCCGCGTCGGCAATTTCAGCGCTCTCGACCAGGCGCGCGAGCAGGCGTTCGACGCCGAGGCCGGGGCGCGGCTTGCGCGCGCGCGGCACGAGGCCGTGGCGGCGAACGAGCGGCTGGCGCGCTCGCTCGGGCTGGCCGAGGGCCCGGCAGCGTTCCGCCTGCCCGTGCGCCTGCCGGACCTGCCCAAGGCGCCGCGCGAGCCCGGACCGCTGGAGAGCACGGCGCTGCGCGAGCGGCTCGACGTGCAGGCCGCGATGCGCGACGCCGAGGCGCTCGCCACTGCGCTCGGGCTCACAAAGGCGACGCGTTACGTCGACGTGCTCGAGCTCGGCGTCGAGCACAACAGCGCCTCGGGGCAGTCGCCGCAAAGGGGCTGGGAGCTCGGCGTGCGCTTGCCGGTCTTCGACCTCGGAGACGCGCGCACCGCGCGTGCGCAGCACGTCTACATGCAGGCGGTGGACCGCGCGGCGCAGATCGCCGTGGACGCGCGCTCCGAGGTACGCGAGGCCTACGCGGCCTATCGCACTGCCTTCACGGTCGCCGCGCAGTACCGCGACGAGATCGTGCCGTTGCGCCAGAAGATCTCCGACGAGAGCCTGCTGCGCTACAACGGCATGCTGCTGAGCGTTTTCGAGCTGCTCGCCGACGCGCGCGAGCAGGCCGCGAGCGTCGACGGCTACATCCGCGCGCTGCGCGATTTCTGGCTTTCCGAATCCGACTTGCAGATGGCGCTCGCAGGCCGGACGCCGAGGAGCATTCAATGACCACACGCAGGCAATTTTTCCGCGCCGGGGCGGTGGCGCTCGGCGCAGCGGCCGTTTCGCGCGTAGGCGCGGCGTCTCTGCCCGAGGCGCCGCTGCAGGACAAGCCGCAGACGCAGCCACCGCTCGCGCCGCCGAATGGGCGGCCGTACCAGCCGGTTGTGACGCTGAACGGCTGGACCCTGCCGTGGCGCATGAAGGCGGGCTGGAAGGAGTTTCATCTCGTCGCCGAGCCGGTGCTGCGCCAGTTCGCCCCCGGCATGAAGGCTCACCTGTGGGGCTACAACGGCCAGAGCCCGGGACCCACCATCGAGTGCGTCGAGGGCGACCGCGTGCGCATCTTCGTGACCAACAAGCTGCCCGAGCATACGACGGTGCACTGGCACGGCGTCAGGCTGCCGAACGGCATGGACGGCGTGGGCGGGCTGACGCAGCCGCACATCCCCGTCGGCAAGACCTTTGCCTACGAATTCGAGATGCGCAAGTCGGGCACG
>JBLMWT010000130.1:0-23897 GCA_050257375.1 Sphingomonadaceae bacterium | reverse complement strand
TCGGTCGCATCCGCGTGCTCGCGCTGGAGGAGGCGCCTGCGGCGCTCGCGCAGGCCGGCGCGATCTTCGAGGGCGTGACCGAGACGATGGAGGCGAAGCGCGACGCGTTCGCGCGCGCCTGTGCGCACGCGCGATCCGATGCGCTCATCGCCTCGACCACCTCGTCGCTCTCGGCGGATGCGCTCGCGCAGCTGGTGACCCGCCCCGCGCGCTTCCTGAACGCGCACTTCCTCAACCCCGCGTACCTAATTCCACTGGTCGAGCTCAGCCCCGCGAAGGAGACCGCGGAGGCGAGCTTCGCCGCGATGAAGGACCTGCTCGAGTCGGCCGGCAAGGTGGTGGTGCGCTGCGCGCCCTCGCCCGGCTTCATCGTGCCGCGCCTGCAGGCCGCGGCCATGAACGAGGCCGCGCGCATGGTCGAGGAGGGCGTGGCCACGCCCGAGGACATCGACCGCGCGGTGCGCGCAGGCTTCGGGCCGCGCTACACGGCCATGGGCCTGTGCGAGTTCATCGACTACGGCGGACTCGACATCCTGTACTACGCCTCGAGCGCGATGGCGCGCGCGCTCGACGCGCCGCGCTACCAGCCGCCGGAGATCGTCGCGCGCCTGATGCGCGAGGGCCGGCGCGGCGCGCGCGACGGCGAGGGGCTGTACGACTGGCGCGGGCGCGACCTCACCGCCTACCAGCGCGAGCTGGTCGGGCGCTTCGTGGCGCTGTTTCGCCACCTCGGCATGCTCGCGGCGCCCGGGTTGCCGCGCGACTAGCCAGCCGATAGACTCGCGCGGGCTGCGACCAAGGAGGAGACCATGAAAAAACCACTGCGCGCCGCACTGGCGGCTTGCGTCCTGCTGTCGTTCGCGGCGCACGCCGCCGAGGTGAAGCTCAAGGCCGCTTCGTTCCTGCCGGTGCGCTCGGTGTACGCGAAACAGTTCATGCGCTTCGTCGACGAGGCGAACCGCCGCTGCGCGGGCCAGATTCACATCAGCGTGGTCGGCCCCGAGGCCGTGCCTTCGCTCGAGCAGTGGAACGCGCTCAAGAACGGCGTGATCGACATGCACTACGGACCGCCGAATTACTTCCGCGGCGCCGTGCCCGCGGGCGACGTGATCAGCCTGGCGCGCAACGAGTCCGCCGAGCAGAGGAAGAACGGTGCCTGGGCGCTGATCAACCAGGAATACAACAAGAAGCTGAACGCCTGGTACCTAACGCAGCTGGTGAACGGCGTGCGTTTCTTCATCTATACCAACAAGCCGGCGGCGAACGGCCGCTTCGAGGGCTTCCGCCTGCGCTCGGTGCCGGTGTACGACGCCTTCTTCAAATCGCTCGGCGCCGAGCCGCTGCGCATGGCGCCGCCGGAGGTGTACACCGCGCTCGAGCGCGGCGCGGTGGACGGCTACGGCTGGCCGCTGTGGGGCATCCAGGATTTCGGCTGGCAGAAGTACACCAAGTACCGCTACGGCCCGGGGTTCATCAGCGCCGCGGTGGCGATCATCATGAACCTCGACAAGTGGAAGTCGCTCGACAAGCCCGCGCAGGGCTGCCTGACGGCGACCTCGGAGTGGGCGGAGCAGGAGTGGCCCAAGTGGCGAGCCGAGGAGGACGCGCGCCAGGAGGCGGCGCAAAAGGCCGCCGGCGTGAAGTACGTCGACCTCGGCCCGCAGTTCGCCGCCAAGGCCGAGGAGATCTACTGGGCGGACCTGGCGAAGGGCGACCCCGAGTTCGTGAAGAAGATCCGCCCGCTTCTCGGCAAGTAGCGGCAAGCGAGCGAGCGACAAGCTGGCGCCGGCGCGGTCCTGGTTCGACGTCCTGATCGACGCGCTCGCGGTCGCGGCGGCGCTGCTGCTGTGCGCGCTCACGCTGCTGGTGCTCATCGACGTGGGCGCGCGCAACCTCAAGCTGTTCGCCATTCCCTGGTCGCTCGAGGTGAGCGAGTACATGCTTTACGCGATGACCTTCCTCGGCGCGCCCTGGGTGCTGCGCGAGAACGGGCATATCGCGATCGAGCTCGCGGTCGAGCGGCTGCCGCCGCGCGCGCGCGCGCGGGCGCGGCTCGCCGCGGACGCGGTCGGGGCCGCGGTCTGCGCGATCCTGTTCGTCTATGCCAGCCGCCTGCTGTGGCGCTCGTACGCGAGCGGCGTGATCGTGCAGAAGAGCGTCGTCTTTCCCGAATGGATCGAGTTCACCATCGTGCCGCCGGTGATGCTGCTGCTTTGCGGCATCTACCTGCGGCGGCTGCTGCGGCCGCGGGCCGCCCGCCCGCCGGCGGAGCCCTGAGCGCGTGGCCTGGTACGAGATCCTCGCGCTCTTGATCGGCACGCTGGTCGCCTTCATGGCGCTCGGCGTGCCGGTGGTGTTCGCCTTCTTCGCTACCAACTTGATCGGCGCCTACGTCTTCATGGGCGGCGACGCCGGCGTGCTGCAGCTGATGCGCAACGCGGTCGACGCGGTACAGAGCTTCGCGCTCGCGCCGATCCCGCTGTTCATCTTCATGGGCGAGGTGATGTTCCACACCGGCGTCGCCTCGCGCGCGATCGACGCGGTCGACCGCCTGATCGCGCGCCTGCCCGGGCGGCTCGCGCTGGTGGCGATCACGGGCGGCACCATCTTTTCCTCGCTCTCGGGGTCGACCATCGCCAACACCGCGATGCTCGGCTCGACGCTGCTGCCGGAGATGTACCGTCGCGGCTATCACTCGTCGATCGCGGTCGGTCCGATCGTCGCCGTCGGCGGGCTGGCGATGCTGATCCCGCCCTCGGCGCTGGCGGTGCTGCTCGGGTCGGTGGCCGGCATCCCGATCGGCGAGCTGCTGGTCGCCTCGATCCTGCCGGCGCTGATCCTGGCGGTGCTGTTTTTCGGCTACGTCATCCTGCGCTGCAGCCTGAATCCCCGGATTGCGCCGAGCTACGACGTCGCGGCGCTCTCCTGGCGCGAGCGGCTGATGCCGTTCGTCAAGTACGTGCTGCCGCTCATGGCGATCTTTGTCGTGGTGGTCGGCAGCATCATCGGCGGGATCGCGACTCCGACCGAGTCGGCGGCGCTCGGGGCGGCTGCCGCACTCGTCGCCGCGGCCGCGTACCGGCGGCTGACCTGGCCCGCGTTTCGCGTGGCGCTGCGCCAGACCCTGCAGTTCAGCGTGATGACGCTATTCATCATCTGCGGCTCGGTGAGCTTCTCGCAGATCCTGGCCTTCACCCAGGCCTCGAGCGGGCTGTCGGACCTGGTGACCGGCTCGGGGCTGTCGCCCACCATGGTGCTGCTCGGCATGCTCGGCATCCTGCTCTTCCTCGGCTGCTTCATGGACCAGGTGAGCATGATGATGATCACCGCGCCGCTGTTCATGCCGGTGGTGCAGCAGTTCGGCTTCGACCTGGTGTGGTTCGGCGTGCTGATGCTGATGCTGCTGGAGATCGGGCTGGCGACACCGCCCTTCGGGCTGCTGCTGTTCGTCGCCAAGGGTGCGTCGCCCGAGACCTCGATGCGCGAGATCATCGTGTCGGTGGCGCCGTTCATCGTCCTCGCGCTGTGCGTCGTGGCCTTGCTGATCGTGTTCCCCCAGATTACGCTCCTGTTGCCGCGCCTGATGGGCTCCTGACCGACATGCCAAACGCCGATGGCCGCATCACCCGTGCGTTCGAGGACGGGCTGTACCTGATCGGCATCGACCGGCCGGCGAAACTGAACGGATTCACGCCGCAGATGATGCGCGAGCTCGTCGAGGCCTACACCGCCTTCGAGCGCGAGCCGGAAGCGCGCTGCGCGCTGGTATACGCCGAGGGCGCGAATTTCACCGCGGGCCTCGACCTGCCGAAGATGGCGGCGCACCTGGGCGGCGAGCGGCTGCTCGCCGGAGAGGCCGAGATCGATCCCTTCGGCCTGCGCGCGCCGTTTCGCTCCAAGCCCGTGGTGTTCGCGGTGCAGGGCATCTGCTACACGCTCGGCATCGAGCTGATGCTCGCCGCCGACGTCGTGGTCGCGTCCGCCGACTGCCGATTCGCGCAGCTCGAAGTGCGGCGCGGTCTGATGCCGACCGGTGGCGCGACGATCCGCATGCCGGAGCGCGCGGGCTGGGGCCATGCGATGCGCTGGCTTCTCACGGGCGATGAGTTCGACGCGCCGATCGCGCTCAGGCTCGGCTTCGTGCAGGAGGTGGTGCCCGCGGGTCGCCAGCTCGAGCGCGCGCGCGAGATCGCGCGTGCGATCGCGCGGCAGGCGCCGCTCGCGGTGGCGGCGGTGATCGCGAGCGCGCGCAGCGCCGGGCGCGACGGCGCGCAGGCGGCCATCGCGCAATTCGCCTCTGCGCAGCGCGCGCTGCTCGCGAGCGAGGACTTCCAGGAAGGCTTGCGCAGCTTCAAGGACAAGAGCACACCGCGCTTTCGCGGGCGCTGACCGGGCCGATGGGCGGATCGCACAGCCAGTTCAGACTGCTCGGCGAGCGCCGCTTCGCGCCGTTCTTCTGGACGCAGTTCTTCGGCGCATTCAACGACAATGTGCTGCGGAACGCGCTCGTGATCCTCGTGACCTACGAGGCGGCGCGCTACGCGGGCGCGGGCTCGCCGCTCGCTGGCATGTCCTCGGGCGTCCTGGTCAACCTGGCCGCGGGCCTTTTCATCCTGCCCTTTTTCCTCTTCTCGGCGACCGCCGGGCAGATCGCCGAGCGCATGGACAAGGCGCTCATGGTGCGCGCGATCAAGGCGGTGGAGATCGGCATCATGGGACTCGCCGCCTGGGGCTTCGTCGCCGGCAGCCTCGCGCTGCTGCTCGGCGCGCTGTTCCTGATGGGCATGCATTCGACCTTCTTCGGCCCGACCAAGTACGCGATCCTGCCGCAGACGCTCGGCCCGGCGGAACTCGTCGGCGGGAACGCGCTGGTCGAGGCTGGCACCAACGTGGCAATCCTCACCGGCACGATCGCCGGCGGCCTGCTCGCCGCGATCCCCGGCATCGGCGCGCAAGCGGCGGCGGCGAGCGGGATCGCGTTCGCGCTGGTCGGCTTCGGCGCGAGCCTCGCGATGCCGCGCCTCGCGCCGGCGGCGCCGGGGCTGCGAATCGACTGGAACCCGGTGCGCGAGACCTGGCGCAACTTCCGCTTCATCCGCGGCAATCGCACGGTGTTCCTGTCGATCCTCGGCATCAGCTGGTTCTGGCTGTACGGCGTCGTGTTCCTGTCGCAGTTCCCGCAATTCGGCAAGGACGTGCTGCACGGCGGCGAGCACACCGTCACCGCGCTGATCGCCACGTTCTCGGTCGGGGTGGGTGCCGGCTCGCTCCTGTGCGAGCGGCTCTCGGGACACAAGGTCGAGATCGGGCTGGTGCCTTTCGGCTCGATCGGCATCACGCTGTTCGGCGCGGACCTGTTCTTCGCGGCGCAGGCCCTCGGCGCGGGCGGCGGCGAGGCGCGCGTGTTCGCGGACCTCTTCCTTACCGGCGCCTTCGGTGGCCTGTACATCGTGCCGCTGTACGCTCTCGTGCAGGCGCGTACCGAGCCGACCCACGTCTCGCGCGTGGTCGCCGGCAACAACATCCTGAACGCGCTGTTCATGGTGATCGGCTCGCTCGCGACGATCGGGCTGCTCGAGGCGGGCGTGACGGTGAACTGGATCCTGCTCACCGCTGCGCTGATGAACGCTGCGGTCGCCCTCTATATCTATTTGCTGCTGCCAGAGTTCCTGATGCGCTTCATGGTGTGGCTGCTGATCCACTCCGTGTACCGGCTGGACAAATCAGGCCTCGAGCGCATTCCGGAGGAAGGACCCGCGCTGCTCGTGTGCAACCACGTGTCCTACGTGGACGCGCTGGTCGTCTCGGCGGCCTGCCGTCGGCCGATCCGCTGGGTGATGGACCACGCCATTTTCCGCGTGCCGCTCCTGAGCTTCTTCTTCCGCACCGTGCGCGCGATTCCGATCGCGCCGGCGAAGGAGGATGCGCAGGCGCTCGAGCGCGCCTACGACGAGATCGCGCGCGCGCTCGAGGCGGGCGAGCTGGTCGGCATCTTCCCCGAGGGGCGACTCACCTCCGACGGCGAGATGGCCGAGTTCCGCGGGGGCGTGGCGCGCATCCTCGCGCGCACGCCGGTGCCGGTCGTGCCGATGGCGCTCTCGGGGCTGTGGCAGAGCCTGTTCGCGCGCAACCGCGACAAGCTGCGCCATGCCGCGAGGCTCTTTCCCAAGGTGCGGCTCGCGGTCGGCGAGCCGGTGCCCGCGCCGGTGGCGACGCCCGAGGCGCTGCGCGCCGCGGTGCTGGCGCTTCGCGGCGAGTGGCGCTAGCGCCTATAATCGCCGTCGGAGGTGCCTATGAAATACCGGATCGCACTACACAAGTCAGAGGAAGGATTCAGCGTGTCCGTGCCCGGTTTGCCAGGCTGCTGGTCCCAGGGCACCACGGAAGGCGAAGCGCTGGAGAATATCAAGGAAGCGATTCGCGAATACCTGGCCGTCGTAGACGAACAGCTGCGCGGCGAAGACGTGCGCGAAATCGAAGTGGTCGTCTAGGCTTTGCCGAAAATCCCGGGCGTCAACCACCTCGACGCCGTGCGGGCGCTGGAAAGAGCCGGTTTCCGAATTGTGCGTCAGGGAAAGCACATCGTCATGAGCGACGGTCGGCGCATCGTGACCATTCCTCGGCACAACCTCGTGAATGCATTCACCATGGGCGGTATCGCGCGAGACGCAGGCCTTTCGGTCGAGCGGTTTCGCGAGCTTCTTTGAGCATCGATGGGCTCGGAAACGGACTACCGCGAGCGTGCGCTGAAGATCCTCCCGTGGATCTGCGCGCGCTGCGCGCGCGAGTTCCCGGCCTCGCGACTGCGCGAGCTCACCGTGCACCACAAGGATCACGACCACACGAACAATCCGCCGGACGGCAGCAACTGGGAGCTGCTGTGCCTGTACTGTCACGACGACGAGCACAGGCGGGAGCTCGAGGCGGCGGCGCGCGGCTCTGAAGAGGCACAACGCGACCCCGCGCCAGCGACCCACAAGCCCTTCGCGGCGCTCGGCGCGTTGCTCAACAGAAACGACAAGGAGCGATCATGAAACTCGACGTCAAGGCTTTCGCGCTCACCTGCTCCCTGATCTGGGGATTCGGCCTGTTCTTCCTCACCTGGTGGATCATCGCCTGGGACGGCGCGACCGGCGAGCCGACGCTCATCGCGCGTTTGTACCGCGGCTACAGCATCAGCCCGACGGGCAGCGTGATCGGCCTCGTCTGGGCGCTCGCCGACGGATTCGCCGGGGGCCTGGTATTCGCCTGGCTGTACAACCTGCTCGCGGCGCGCGGCGTGAAAGCTTGAGGCGGCGAGGTGAAGTCCACGCCGCCTCCGGTGCACCAGATCTCGCTGCGCCTGCGCGAGCTGGGGCAGATGTTCAACTCGATGGATCCGACGCCGTTCCACCACCGCGACCTGGACCCCGACGCCGAGGAGTTCATCGAGAGCTGGGCGCACGAGTTCCCGGCGGGCAGCCGCTTCCAGCTGATCGTCCACCTGGCGCAGCCGGCGAAAGAGCCCGATCCGGCCGCGCTGCTCGGCGAGGCGATCCACAACTTCTATTCTTACAAGGCCGAGATGACAGAGCGCGAATTGCGCCGGCTCATGCGCCTGGGACGCGTGAGCCTGCTCGTGGGAATCGGTTTCCTCGCGCTATGCACGCTCGGCGCGCGCGCGATCGGCACGCTCGCGGAGGGGCCGTACGGCGACATCGCGAGCGAGGGGTTGGTGATCGCAGGCTGGGTCGCGATGTGGCGACCGATCCAGATTTTTCTGTACGAATGGTGGCCGATCGTGCGCCGGCGCAGGACCTACCTCGGTCTGGCGCATACCCAGGTGCGCGTGATTCAGGGGAGCTGAGCATGGACAAAGTGATGCTGGTCACCGGCGCGGGCCGCGGCATCGGCGCGGCGACCGCGCGGCTCGCCGCCGCGCGCGGCTACGCGGTGGGCGTCAACTACCTGCGCAACCAGTCCGCGGCCGAGGCGGTGGTCGCCGAGATCGCGCGCGCGGGCGCGCGCGCGCTCGCGGTGCAGGCCGACGTGAGCGCCGAGGGCGAGGTCGCGCGCATGTTCGACGCCGTAGAGCGCTCGCTCGGGCCGGTGGCGGCGCTGGTCAACAACGCCGGCATCCTCGAGCGCCAGATGCGCCTGGAGGACATGACGCTCGAGCGCTTCGAACGCGTGCTGGCGGCGAATCTCACTGGCACCTTCCTGTGCGCGCGCGAGGCCGTGCGCCGCATGTCGACGCGGCGCGGCGGCGCGGGCGGCGCGATCGTCAACCTCTCGTCGATGGCCGCGCGCCTCGGCGCGCCGGGCGAGTACGTCGACTACGCCGCCGCCAAGGGCGCGATCGACGCGCTCACCGTCGGCCTCGCCAAGGAGGTGGCGCGCGACGGCATCCGCGTGAACGCGGTGCGCCCGGGGCTCATCTACACCGAGATCCACGCCTCGGGCGGCGAGCCCGGGCGCGTCGAGCGCCTCAAGGACGCCGTGCCGCTCGGGCGCGGCGGCCAGCCCGAGGAAGTGGCGCGCGCCGTCCTGTGGCTCGCTTCGGAAGAAGCCTCGTACGTCACCGGCAGCTTCGTCGACGTCTCCGGCGGCAGGTAGCGCGGTAGAATCCCCGCAGCGCAACCCGACCGGGAGGCCGCCGTGATGAACCGCGACGAGTACGTGAGGAAGCTGAAGGACCAGCTCGATCAGTGGAATACTCAAGTGACGAAGTGGGAGCAGAAGGCGAAGGGCGCGCAGAGCGACATGAAGGCCGAGTACGACAAGCAGCTCGAGTCGTTCCGCTCGCGACGCGATGAGGCGACGTACCAGCTGCACCAGCTGCAGGTCGCCTCGGGCGAGGCGTGGATGGACATGATGAAGGGCGCCGACGCCGCATGGCGGGCGATGGGCGAGGCCTTCGTACGCGCGAGATCGCATTTCGAGAAGAAATGAGCGACGCGCCGCCGGTCGTCGGGCGCGGCTTCTGCTTCGAGGACCTGGCGACCGGGTTCCGCTTCCGCACCCACCGGCGCACGATCGCGGAGGCCGACTTGTCGGCCTTCGTCAACCTCACCTGGCTCACCGAGGAGTTGTTCACGGTGGGCGACGATAGCGGCCGCAGCATCAAGGGCCGCGCCGTGCCCGGCGCGCTCGTGTACGCCTTCGCCGAGGGGCTGTTGCTGCCGACCATGCAGGACACCGGGCTCGCCTTCCTCGGCGCGACGCTCGAGGTCAGGCGCCCGACCGTGGTCGGCGACACGATCCACGTCGAGGCCGAGGTCGTCGAGCATCGCCTCACTTCCAAGGGCGATCGCGGTCTGGTGCGTTTTGCCAACAAGGTCCTCAATCAGAGCGGCGAGGTCGTGCTCGAATACAACCCGCTACGCCTGCTGAAACGCAGGACCGACTGACGCGCCAAGGGAGAACGAGATGTTGACGATCGCGGGAGGTCATCGCCGCACCCTGCTGCTGGGCGGGATCGGCGTCCTGGTGCTGGCGGCCGCCGGGGCCGCCTGGTATTTCATCGGGCAGCAAGAAGCGCCGCCTCCGGCACCCGTGGCGCGCGTGCAGCCGCTCAAGCCCGCGTCCAAGCCGGCCTCGCCCGCTGTGGCGCAGGCGCCGCTTCCGCAGACGCCCGACGCGGCGATCGCGGAGGTGATCGCGCGCTCGGGCCTCGACGGATTCGCGAAGAGCTACCGCGCGGCCACGTTGCAGAGCATCGACGCCTCGGCACAGGCCGGCGGCAAGTTCGACTCGGCCGATGCGCAGGCGCTGCGCGAAGCCGCCGAACGCGCGCTGGCCGAGGACAAGATCAACAACCTGCTCGCCGGGGAGCTCAAGCGCAGCTACGACCCCACCCAATTCGGGCGCTTCATCGAGCTGCTACGCCAGCCGATCAACGAGAAGATGACCAAGCTCGAGGCGCAGGCTCCGCAGCCCGAGGCGGTCAAGCAGTACATGGAGGGGCTGAAGGCGAAGCCGCCCACGCAGGCGCGCAGGGACCTCATCCAGCGCGTGGACCTGGCGAGCGGCGCATCGGAGTGGGCCGCCGACATGTCGGTGGTTGCCGTGCGCAGCATCGCCGAAGGCGCGCTCGCGGCGAGCGGCCAGGCGAGCAAGGACGCGCTGGCCAATGTGGAGCGCGCCATGGGGCAGGTGCGCCGGCAGATGCAGGAACAGGTGCACGGCATGCTGTTCTACACGTACCGCGACGCGAGCGACGCCGATCTCAAGCAGTACGCCGAGATGCTCGAGAGCGAGACCGGCCGCTGGGGTACGACCATGATCGCCAACGCCTTGCGCAGCGTGATCCAGAGCACCGGGCGCGACCTGGGCAACGAGATTGCCACCGCGGCCACCGCGAGGCGCGAAGCGAAGCAAGCGAACAAGGCGGCCACCGCCGTGGCTGAAGCCCCCAAGAAGGAGGCTGTGCCCGAGCCGAAACCGGCGGCGCCGGTCGCAAAAGCCGCGCCCAAGCCGCGGCCTGCGGCGGGCGGCTATCGGCGCCCGCCGAACCTTCCGGTGCTGTACGCGCGCTACAACGACATCGTGTCCGCGGTGTGGATGGGCGACCTCCAGGCCGCGCTGCAGCTGCTGGACGACGGCAAGGATCCGAATGCGCGCGACAAGGACGGCTACACCACGCTCATGATCGCGGCGAAGCGCGGCGACCTCGACATGGCGCGCCTGCTGCTGTTGAATGGAGCCGATGCGAACGGCGCGCGCCCCGGCGGGCCGACGCCGCTCGTGCTTGCCAAGAACGCCGACAATGACGACATGGTGAGGCTGCTGCAGAGCCACGGCGCAACGCGCTAGCGGGATGGGCGCGCCGCCACTACAGGGAATCCGCGTCCTCGAGCTGGGCAGCCTGATCGCCGGGCCGTACTGCGCCAAGATGCTCGGCGATTTCGGCGCCGAGGTAATCAAGATCGAGCCCCCGGGAGAAGGGGACCCGCTGCGCCGCTGGCGGCGCATGCGAAACGGCACGTCCCTGTGGTGGCAGGTCCAGTCGCGCGGCAAGAAGTCGGTCACCGTCGACCTGCGCAGTCCGGCCGGACAGGAGATCGTGCGCGCGCTCGCCCGGCGCTCGCACGTCGTGATCGAAAACTTCCGCGCGGGGGCACTCGAGAAGTGGAACCTCGGCTGGGAGACGCTCTCGAAGGACAACCCGCAGCTCGTCATGGTGCGCGTCTCGGGCTACGGGCAGAGCGGGCCGTACAGCCACCGGCCGGGCTTCGCGGCAATCGCGGAGGCGATGGGGGGGCTGCGCTACGTGACGGGTTTCCCCGACCGCCCGCCGGTGCGGCCGAACCTGTCGCTCGGCGACACGCTCGCCTCGCTGTACGGCGTGATCGGTGCGCTGCTCGCGCTGCTGCACCTGAAGAATGGCGGCGGCGGTCAGTTGATCGACGTCGCGCTCTACGAGTCGGTGTTCAACGTCATGGAGAGCCTGCTGCCGGAGTACGACGCGGACGGATTCGTGCGCGAGCGCTCGGGCAGCAGCCTGCCCGGCATCGCGCCGTCCAACCTCTACCCGTGCAATGACGGCGGCTACGTGCTGATCGCGGGCAACGCCGACGCGCTCTACCGGCGCCTGATGACCGAGATCGGGCGCACAGACCTGCGCGACGATCCAGCGCTCGCGAGGAACGACGGCCGCGCCGCGCAGATGAAGAGAATCGACGACGCGATCGCCGAGTGGACTTCGCGACTTTCGCTGGAAGAGGTCCTCGCTCGCATGGAAAAGGCCGAGGTGCCCGCGGGACGCATCTACAGCGCGGCCGATATCGCCGCCGACCCGCACTACGCGGCGCGCGACATGCTCGTCGACAGCATCGCCGGCGACGGCGAACCGCTCACGCAGCCCGGCATCGTGCCCAAGCTCTCGGCCAGTCCGGGCGCAGTCGGCGGTCCGGCGCCCAGGCTCGGCGAGCACACCGACGAGGTCCTGAGGGAGCTGGGTTTCGCTGCGGACAGAATCGAATCGCTCCGCAGGGACAAAATCGTATAAGAATACGGTTTGTCTGCGTTTGCCCGGCCATGATCGACCACATCGACCACGTCGTTCTCACCACCCGCGACCTTGAGGGCTGCATCCGCTTCTACCGCGACGTGCTGGGCATGAAGCTTTCCATGTTCGATACGCCGCAGGGCAGTCGGATGGCGCTCGGCTTCGGCGCGCAGAAGATCAACATTCACGAGTGGGGCAGGGAGTTCGAGCCGCGTGCGCACGTCGCGGTGCCCGGCTCGCTCGATCTGTGCTTCATCGCCTCGGTGCCGCTCGAGGACGTGGAGCGACGCCTGCGCGCGGCGGGCGTACCGATCGTCGAGGGGCCGGTGATGAAGACCGGCGCGGTGTCGAGGATCCGCTCGCTCTACGTGCGCGACCCCGACCTCAACCTGGTCGAAATCTCGGTTCCGGCCTGAGCATGGCGAACGAAGCCGACATCGACAACCTGAACGTCGCCGAGATCGACGATGTTCCGTCGCCGGCCGAGGTGCGCTCGCGGCTGCCGCTGTCGGAGGCCGCGGCGCGCACCGTGCTGGCCGGGCGCGCGGCGCTGCGCGCCATTCTCGATCGCAAGGATCCGCGGTTGTTCGTCGTGGTCGGCCCCTGCTCGATCCACGACCCGCGCGCGGCGCTCGAGTACGCGGGGCGGCTCGCGGCGCTCGCGCGCGAGGTGGAGGACACGCTGCTCCTCGTGATGCGCGTGTACTTCGAAAAGCCGCGCACCTCGGTGGGCTGGAAGGGCTTCGTCAACGACCCGCACATGGACGACTCGTTCCGCATCGACGACGGACTCGTCATGGCGCGCGGGCTGCTGATGAAAATCGCCGAACTCGGGTTGCCCGCCGGCACCGAGGCGCTCGACCCGATCTGCCCGCAGTACCTGGCCGACCTGATCTCCTGGTACGCGATCGGCGCGCGCACCACCGAGTCGCAGACGCACCGCGAGATGGCGAGCGGGCTGTCGGCGCCAGTGGGCTTCAAGAACGGCACCGACGGCGGGCTCGAGGTGGCCGTCAACGCGATCCAGTCGGCGAAGCGCCCGCACGGCTTCCTCGGCGTGAATCAGGCCGGCCGCACCGCGGTCGTGCGCTCGCGCGGCAACGCCTACGGCCACCTGGTGCTGCGCGGCGGTGGCGGGCGGCCGAACTACGACACGGTCAGCGTGCGACTGGCAGAAGCCGCGCTGGCGGGCGCGGGCCTCGCGCAGAATCTGGTGATCGACTGCTCGCACGCCAACTCAATGAAGGACGCCGCGCTGCAGCCCCTGGTGCTGCACGACGTCGTGCACCAGATCCTGGAAGGCAATCGCTCGATCGTCGGGCTGATGCTGGAGAGCAACCTGTTCGCCGGCAACCAGCCGATTCCCGAAGACCTCGCGCAACTGCGCTACGGCGTGTCGGTGACCGACGCGTGCATCGATTGGCCGACCACCGAGCAGACGCTGCGCCGCGCGCACCGCGACCTCCACGACGCGCTGCGCGCGCGCTCCTGAAAAGGCCGAAAAGGGGCCAGGCTCGAATTTCCTGGAAATTCGAGCCTGGCCCCTTTTAGTTTTTTTAGTTACCGAGCGGTAACAAACCGGCGACCCGCGGACATCGCGTGGTTACCTCGTCTCCCTAAGCTGCGTTCCGTGCATCGCAATCACGGGAGACGGACATGGAACGCGACGAACACCTGATCGAGGGAGAACTTGCGCTCGCGCGCGGCGGGCAGCTGCGCATCGTCGACGGACGCGGCCTGCTGATCCACGTCTGGCAGGGCTCGCTCTGGATCACCCAGGAGCGCGACCGGCGCGATATCGTACTCGAGACGGGGGACTCGTTCCGCCTCGACCGCAAAGGCGTCGCGCTAGTGAAGGCCTGGGACGACACCGTGCTTTCGCTCGCCGCGCCGCACGCGGTGGCCGTCGGCGGGCTGCCGCTCCATGGTGCTTGAAGACGCGCGCGGGCTTGAGCTGAGCGGCGCTACGCCGCGCGCGCTCGAGCGCTACGAGGCGGCGCTCGCGGCGCACCTCGCTTTCAGGGGCGACGCGGCTTCGCTACTCGCGCCCGCGCTCGAGGAAGCGCCCGCTTTCGCCATGGCGCAGGCCTTGGCCGCCTACCTGGCGCTCGGGGGACGCGACCCTGCGGGCGCTGCGGCGGCGCAGGGGGCGCTCGAGCGCGCCGCGCGCCTGCCCATGAACGAGCGCGAGCGCACGCACATGCGAGCGATCGCCGCGCTCGCCGACGGGCGCCATGAGCGCGCGGCGGCGATTCACGGCGCGATCCTGGCGTCGCACCCGCGCGACGTGCTGGCGCTCGGCGTGGCGCACGCCTGCGACTACGTGCGTGGCGACGCAGCCAGCCTGCACGGGCGCGTAGCGCGCGTGCTGGGGGCCTGGCACGCGGGGCTGCCGGGCTATTCCGCGGTGCTGGCCATGTACGCCTTCGGCCTGGAGGAGACCGGCCGCTATGCGCGCGCCGAGGCGCTCGCGCGGCGCGCGCTCGAGCTCGATCCGCGCAACGTGCGCGCGCACCACGCGGTGACGCACGTGTACGAGATGCGCGGTGAGTCCGCGCAAGGCATCCGCTGGGCCGAGGAGCGGCGCCCGTACTGGGACGACGGCTCCGCGGTCGCAGTTCACAACTGGTGGCACGCGGCGCTGTTTCAGCTCGCGCTCGGGCAGCGCGCCGGGGCGCTCGAGATCTACGACGCGCGCATCCGGCCGGCGTTCGGCCGCGCGCACTCGGCGCTCATCGATGCGAGCGCGCTCCTGTGGCGTATCGAGCTCGCAGGCGGGGGCGCGGGGGGGCGCTGGCGGGAGCTCGCCGAGCACTGGGCGCCGCACGCCGAGGACGCGTACTGCGCCTTCAGCGACCTGCACGCGATGATGGCTTTCGCCGCCGCCGGGCGGCGCGCGAGCGCCGACGCGCTGCTCGCCGCGCAGCGCCGCAGGATCCTGGGCGGCGGCATCAACGAGACGATGACCCGGCTTGTCGGGCTGCCCGCTTGCCGCGCGCTGCGCGCGTTCGGCGAAGGGCGCTATCGCGAGGCGACGGACCTGCTCGCGGCGTTGCCGCCGCTCGCGCACCGCCTGGGCGGCAGCCGGGCCCAGCAGAGCGTGATCGTGCTCACGCTGGACGAGGCTGCCCGGCGGGCAAGGGCGCGCGCCTACGCGGCCTGACGTGCGTCTGACGTCCGTGCGTATAATCGACGCGTCACCCGGGAGGAGGCCCGTGATGGCTCATTCGACGCGCGTGCTGATCGTGGAAGACGATGCCGACGTGCGGAACTCGATGGCGGAGTACCTGGCGTCGCACGGCTTCGAGGTGGATGCCGCCGAAGGAGGCGACGCGATGCGCGCCGCGCTGGCGAGAAACGTGCCGCAGCTCGTGCTGCTGGATCTGAAGCTGCCGGGCGAGGACGGCCTCAGCCTGGCCCGCAGCCTGCGCGAGCGGCACGACCTGTCCATCATCATGGTGACCGCGGCCGACTCGGTCGTCGACCGGGTGGTCGGGCTGGAGGTCGGCGCCGACGACTACATCGCCAAGCCCTTCGACCTGCGCGAGCTGCTCGCGCGCGTGAAGAGCGTGCTGCGCCGTGCGCGGCCCGGCCCCGGCGGAGCGCCCGGGGCGGCGCGCACGATCAGCGTGGGCGGCTGCTCGCTCGACCTCGGCGCGCACCGGCTGCTCGACGCCGCGGGGGCCGAAATCCCGCTCACGAGCATGGAGTTCGATCTGCTGCGCGTATTCGTCGAGCATCCGAACCAGGTGCTGTCGCGCGACCAGCTGCTCAACCTCACGCGCAACCGCGACTGGGAGCCGTTCGACCGGTCGATCGACATCCGCATCGCGCGCCTGCGCCGCAAGCTCGGCGAGGATCCCGACAAGCCCCGGCTCATCAAGACGGTGCGCGGCGCGGGCTATTGCTACGTGCCGGCCGGGTAACCGGCCCGTTTCGATTGTTTCAATTCGGTAACCGGCCCTCCCGCGCTGCGCGCCATTGCCTAGACTGATCGCGTGAACCTGCACGAGCCGAACCGCACCCAAGAGGCGCTGCGCAACGCGGCGCTTGCGGTGTCGACCGCCGCCGGCGAGGGCGTGTTCCGCGAGCTGGTGCGCGCGCTCGCCGCGATCCTCGACGTGGAGATCGCGTTCATCGCGCTGTCCAAGCCGCCCGATCGCTGCATGCTCGGGATGCTCGCCTACTACGCCGACGGCCGGATGATCGACGACTTCGAGTACCCGATCGCGGGCACGCCCTGCGAGACCGTGGTCGGCAGGCAGTTCCGCTGCTACCCGTCCGGCCTGAAGGAGCGCTTTCCGCTCGACGCGGATTTCGTAGAGCTGGGCGTCGAGGGCTACGCCGGCTATCCGCTCACCGACGCGCGCGGCGAGGCGGTCGGACTGATGGTGGTTGCGACGCGCCGGCCGATCACCGAGCCGGAGCTGATCGAATCGGTGCTCAAGATCTTCGCCGCGCGCGCGATGGTCGAGCTCGAGCGCCGGCGCGCCGAGCAGGGGCTGCGCGCGAGCGAGGAGCAATACCGGGCGATCTTCAACGCCTCGTTCGACAGCATGATCATCCGCACGCTCGATGGCGAGATCGTCGACGCCAATCCGGCGCTTCTGTCGATGTACGGCTACTCGCGCGAGGAGCTGATCGGCAGGACCTTCGGCCCGATCATCCCGGAGAAGCTCGCCGGCCCCTACCGCGCCTACCTCGCCGAGGTCGCCGCCGGGAAGCCCGTGCGCACCGAGACTCGCCTGCCGCGCAAGGACGGCACGCCGGTGAACATCGAGGTGCTCGGCTCGCTGGTGACTTACAACGGCAAGCCGCACGTGCTCTCGGTGGCACGCGACATCACCGAGCGGCGCGCGCGCGAGGAGGCGCTGCGCGCGAGCGAAGAGCAATACCGCGCGATTTTCAACGCGACGACCGACGGCCTGGTGCTGCGCGACGCGGAGCTGCGCCTGGTCGATGTCAATCCTGCGTTGCTCGCGATGACCGGCTTCACGCGCGAGGAGGTCCTCGGCGACGAACGCGTGCTGTTCTCGCCGCCCGAGCTGCATGCCAGGGTGCGCGACGCGTATCGGCGCGCGCTCGGCGGCGAGCGCGTGGTCTACGAGTCGCAGGCGATCCGCAGGGACGGCTCGCGCTTCGACGTGGAAATGCGCTACCTGCCGATCCAGTACCAGGGCACGCCGCACGTGCTGGCGGTTGCGCGCGACATCACCGAGCGCAAGAGCGCCGAGGTCGCCCTGCGATCGAGCGAAGAGCAGTACCGGGCGATCTTCAACGCTTCGGAGGACGCGCTCGTGCTGTGGGACTCGAGCCTGCGGCGGGTCGACATCAACCCGGCCTACGAGCGCCTGTACGGCTGGACGCGCGAGGAGGTGGTCGGTCGCGGATACGAGACGCTCGACTTGCCCGTGGACTATGCCGAACCGCGCCTGGATCTCGTGCGCCGCACGCTCGCCGGCGAGACTTGCCGCGTCGAGCTCGACTCGCTGCGCAAGAACGGCGAGCGCTTCCAGGCGGACATCCGCACCGTCCCCGTGACTCACCGCGGCGAGCCGCACGTGTTGGCGATCGTGCGCGACATCACCGAGCGCAAGCGTGCGGAGGAAGGGCTGCGTGCGAGCGAGGAGCAGTACCGGGCCATCTTCAACGCCGCGGCCGACGCGCTGGTGCTGCGCGACGCGCAGTTCCGCATCGTCGACGTGAACGCGGCCTACGAGTCGATGGGCGGCAAGCGCCGCGAGGAGGTGATCGGGCTCACCGACCTGACCCTCACGCGCAATGCGACCGCGGTGGACCGGCGGCGCCTGCATGCCGAGGCGCTCGCCGGCAGGCCCGTGAGCTTCGAGGCCGACGGCCTGGAGCAGGACGGCACGCCCTTCGTGCTCGAGGTGCGTGGCGTCCCGATGACCTACCGAGGAGAGCCGCACGTGCTGTACGCGGGGCGGGACATCACCGCGCGCAAGCAGGCCGAGGCGCGCCACCGCGAGCTCGAGGCGCAGCTCAGGCAGGCGCAGAAGATGGAGGCGATCGGCCACCTCACCGGCGGCATCGCGCACGACTTCAACAACATCCTCACCGGCATCATGGGCTACCTCACCCTCGCGGGCGAGCGCGAGGCGGCGAGCAGCGACGCCGATCTCGCGCGCCACCTGCAGCAGGCGCAGCACGGCGCGACGCGCGCCAAGGAGCTCATCCAGCAGATGCTTGCGTTCAGCCGCGCGCAGAGGGGCAAGCCGCGCGCGGTGTCGCTCGCGCCGCTCGCCGAGGAGGCGGTCAAGCTGCTCGGCTCGTCGCTGCCCGCGACGGTCGAGCTGCGCACCGCGCTCGAGCAGGATCTGCCTGCGGTGATGATCGACCCGGTGCAGGTCGAGCAGATCCTGCTCAACCTGTGCATCAATGCGCGCGACGCGATGGACGGAGCCGGGAAGATCACGGTTGGGGTGCGTCTCGCCGCGCAGGGCGCAGCGCCGCGCTGTGCGTCGTGCCACAAGCCGGCCGACGGGCGCTACGTCGAGCTCGCCGTTGCCGATACCGGGCCGGGAATCTCGACGCAGGTGCTCGAGCGCATGTTCGAGCCCTTCTTCAGCACCAAGGAGGTCGGGCGCGGCAGCGGCATGGGACTGGCCACGGTGCACGGCATCGTGCACGAGCACGGCGGCCACGTGGTGGTCGAAACATCCCGCGGCCAGGGCGCGACCTTCCGCGTGCTGCTGCCGGCGCTCGAAGGCGAAGCCGAGGCCGCCGCACCGCAGTCTCCCGGAACGCAGCGTGCGAAGCCGCTGCGCCACGCGCTCGAGGGACGCGTGCTGCTCGTCGACGACGAGCAGATGGTGGGCGAGTTCATGGCCGAGCTGCTAGGCGGCTGGGGCCTGGAGGTCACCGTGCGGCGCGATCCGGTCGAAGCCGAGCGCTGGCTCGCCGAGGACCCTGCGCGCGTCGACCTGGTGCTCACCGACCAGACTATGCCGAAGATGACGGGCATCGAGCTCGCGCGGCGCGTCGCCGCGCTGCGGCCCCGGCTTCCGGTGATCCTGTACAGCGGCTACGCCGAAAACATCGGCGCCGAGCAGCTGGCGCGCAGCGGCGTGCGCGCGCTGCTCGCCAAGCCGGTCGAGGCGGGGCCGCTGTTCGCGGCGCTCGCCGAGGCGCTGCGCCGCTAGCGCTTCCCGGCCGCCTCCGCGGCCGCGCCGATACAAACCCGCAACAAAGCGTGCCGCGCCGGACATCCGGCGGTTACCGCACGCCGCCACGATGCGCTCCATGCAAACCGACATCGGAGCGAGCGACATGAACACTCCACACAGCGACGTCCTGGTGCACGTCACCGATGCGCTGGACGAGCGCGCGCGCGTGCGGCTGCTCGAGCGCCTCGGCGCCGAGCAGGGCATCCGTAGCGTGCGTACGGGCGCACGCGCGGGACAGCTGCTGCTCGTCGACTACGACCAGGGCGCGATCAGCGCGCTCGGCATCCTGCGCTGCGTGCAGGCGCAGGGCTACGCGGCACGACTCGTCGGCATGTGAGGCCGGCGGCGGCGCAGCACTTTCATCCACCAACCGGAGGGAGCATGACCATGCAAGCACAAGTGCAGGAAGCAAGCAGCAAGCGCTACGCCAGGGCGGTCGAGGTCTCGAAGCGCGTGCGCTTCGAGATCGAGCGCGACGTGATCCGCGGCCGCAGGTTCGACTTCGCGAAGAAGTTCCTGCCCGACGGACTGTCCAAGATCGGGCGGCTCGAGTTCCTGGGCGTGGGCGAAAAGCGCCTGGTGAGCCAGATCCAGGGCCGCACCTACGCCAACATGTTCGGACTGGTCGAGCGCTTCATCGCGCCGAAGATGTCGGAGGTGAGCCGCGACCACTGGCTCGGCGACCAGAACGCCTACGAGGCGCTGGTGCGCTTCACCGACGAGGAGCTGAAGCACCAGGAGATGTTCCGCAGGATCGACGCGCTGTGCGCCGAGGGCATGCCGGCGGGCTACACGTTCCTGCCGCAGCCGAACGACGTCGCCGGCGTAGTGCTCGGCAAGCCGACCTGGTCGGTGCTCGCGCTCATCTGCCACATCGAGCTGTTCGTGCTGGCGCACTATCGCCAGGCGATCGAGCCCGACGCCGATCTCTCCGAGCTGTGGAAGGACGTGTTCACCTTCCACGCGCGCGAGGAGTCGCAACACGCGATCCTGGACGAGCTCGAGTGGCAGCGCGAGGACGCGAAGCTCGACGCCGGGCAGCGCGACCGCGCGGTCGACGAGTTGATCGCGCTGGTGGCCGCGGTGGACGGCATCCTGCAGGTGCAGGCCAGGGCCGACACCGACTACTTCCTGCGCGTGGCCGGCCGTCCGTTCGACCGCGCCCAGGTCGAGGCGATCGGCGCCGCCTTCCTTGCGGCCTACCGCTGGCAGTACATCGTCTCGGGCGTCCAGGACGAGCGCTTCCAGAAGATCCTCGGCGGCATGATCACCCCGGCGCAGTTCGAGCGCATCGGCGCCGCGCTCGCGCCGATCGTGAGCTAGCGCCATGGACCGCCGGCACGCGATACGCGAGCTGCGCAGCGAGGACGCGCAGGCCGTGCAGGCGTTCGTGCGCCGGCTGTCGCCCGAATCGCGCCGCCGGCGCTTCTTCGCGCCGATCAGCGAGCTCGTGCCGAGCCAGCTGGCGCGCGTGACTCGCGGCGCCGGGCCCGACGACGTCAATCTCGGCGCGTTCGACGGCGCGGGGAGCATCGTCGGGCTCGCCCAGTACGTCGTGGAACGAGACACGGGGGCGGAGTTCGCCGTGGTGGTGGACGACGCCCTGCAGCGCAGCGGACTCGGCGCGCGGCTCGTCGGCCTCCTGATCGAGCGCGCGCGCGAGGGCGGGGTCGGCGCGCTGCACGGACTGGTGCAGAACGACAACTGGCCGATGCTCGGCCTCGCCGCGAAGCTCGGCTTCGAGCTGCTCGGGGACCCGGACCCGCGATTGCTGCGCGTCGAGCGTTTGCTTGTCGAAGCGCACGCGATATGAGCCGTTTTCCAGGGAGAATTCCATGCACCCGATCGAAAGACTGAAAGCACTCATCCGCAAGCTCGGCGCGCAGGGCGCGACGCGCGGCCTCGCGGAGCTCGACGCCCGCACGCTGCGGGACATCGGCATTCGCTACAGCGAACTCCCCGCACGGGGGGAACGGGTGCTGCACGGCCCCTGAAAACTGGGAAATACTTCCTCGCGGCGCACCGGGGCGCGACCGGACAATTCGAAGTGGCGCGTGCTTCCGATGCCGAATCGCGCCGCAGGGGAGACCGCGATGCAGGACATGATGGTCAAGCTGGTGGACTTGCCGCTCGCACGGATGTTCGTGCTGGCAGGCGTCGTCTTTCTGCTGGTGGCGGTGATGGGCCGCATCGAAGGCAAGATCGACCCGGGCCACGCAGGCCGCGTCGGCGCGTCGATCATCGGCGTGCTCCTCATGGCGGTGGGCCTCGCGATGTACTTCCTGGACGGCGACGCGATGCGCGACGCGCTGCGCGAGGGGGCGGCGCGCACGCTCGCGCCGCAGGCGAGCGCGATCGCCGCCACCAAGGCGGCGCGCGCGCTGCACGCGCCCGACCCGGCGCCCCCTGCCGCACCCTCCGGGCTGCCGATCAAGGTGGTGACGGCGACCTACGGCAAGAGCTGCGGTGCGCCGGCCGGTAACGCCACGGCAGCGCTCGCGCACGCCTGCGACGGCCGCGGCGCGTGCAGCGTCGCGCTCGACGCGGCTCCGGCAGACGGCGTGACCCCCAGCTGCGAAAAGGATTACGCCGCCGAGTGGAAGTGCGGCTCGGGCGCGGGCGTCTTCTCGGCGACGATCCCTGCAGGCGCGGGGCGCGGCGCGAGGCTCACGCTCGCCTGCCCCGCGAGCAGCTAGGCTTCGGTCGACCTCACAGGTCGTTCACGGCGGGACCGGCGACCCAGCCTCCGTCGATCCCGCCCGGCAGCATCTGCCCGCTGTCCTCGCCGACCTCCCGCTCGATCAGCGCGTTCAGCTTGTCGTTCATCGCCGCGAGAAGGTCGCGATGCTTGTCGCGCTCGAGCGCCAGGTTGTTCATCTCGAGCGGATCCTTCTCGAGATCGTACAGCTCGACATCGTTCAGCTTGAAGAGCGCCTCCAGCGTCGCGGGGCGGTTGTGCTGCTTCGGCGAGAAGTAGCGGCTGAACTGGTAGCGGCCGTCGAATACGCTGCGGATCGCGCCGCGTTTGCCGAGATTAGGTCGCATCGCGCCCGACTTCACGGCCTCCTGCAGCTTCGCCTTGCCGTCGGGCTGCTTGAGGATACCGACGGCCTTCTGCAGGAACTCGCCGTCGATGTACGCGAACATGTTGTAGCAGAACAGCACGCCGTCGCGGACCGCCGCGTGGCCGGCTTTCTCGGGCGCGGCGAGCAGCGAGGAAAAGTCTTTGCCGGGCAAACCCTTGGTAATGGCGGCCTTCTTGCCGTCATCCGCGTTCGTCAGGCCCACCAGCGTGGGGGCGAGGTCGAGGTGCGAGGTCACCGCCGCGCAGCGCCTGCCGCCCGGGTGCGCGGGATGCACGATGACCAGCGGAACGTTGTTCTGCTCCCGGTAGGACGTCGCGCCCTTGGAGTGCAGGCGATGCGCGCCGTCCAGGTCGCCGTGGTCCGCGGTCAGGACGACGATCGTGTTCGAGGCCAGGCCGAGCGCCTCCAGCTCGTCGAGCACGGGAACAATGTTGCGATCGACGTCGCGCAGGCAGTTGAGGTAGTAATCGTGCCGCTTGCGCCAGCGCCAGTCCTCGTTCGCGATGTTTCCGACCAGGGCGTCGTGCGACTCGAGGTAGTCCGCATGCGCGCGCGGCCGGCCGGGCGCGTCGATCGGCTGGTGGTAGGTCGCCGGCAGCGCGAACTCCCAGCGCTTCGCATACAGCGGATGGGCCGGCTCCGGCAGGATGTGGCCGAGAATGTTCCGGTTCTGCACCCGCATGCCGGGACGGTCCGTGTCGATGAACATGACGTCGTGCGGGTTCACCAGGTTCACGGCGAGGAACCACGGCGTGCCGCCCGCCGCGAGGTCCGTGCCGCGGCTGCGCAGCCAGCTCACCGCCATCGCGGAAATGATGCCGTCGTGGCGGTAGCCGCCTTGCTCGTGCGCGATGATGTCGCCCACGCCGATGTAATCGGAAAAGCCGTACGCCTCCATTTCCTTGGTGAAGATCTTGGTCGGCGAGCCGAGCTCGTTGACGGTCTCGAACTCCTTGGTGAGATGCCACTTGCCCTTGTAGGCGGTGTAGTAGCCCGCCGCGCGCAGCATGTCGCCGAGCGTGCGCAGGTCGGTCGACATGCTGCTGATCCAGGGAAAGTTCGTGTTATCGAACATCTTCGTGTGCTGGATGTGCTGCCCGGTGTAGAGCACCGAGCGCGAGGGCGTGCACACGCAGGAGTTGATGCGGTGGTTGACGAACGTCGTCCCCTGCTTCATCAGGCGCTCGTGCGCCGGCAACCGGAAGTCGGCGGGCAGCTCGCCGGGCCGGAACAGGCGTTCCTGGTCGGTGAGGATGAACAGGATGTTGTAGGGGCCCGCGCGCCCGACCCCACCGCGAGGCCGAGCCGCTTCGTCCGCGGCGAGTGCGACGCGCGCGGCGCCATCCCCCAGGCCGAGCGCCGCGACGCCCAGGCCGGCGTTACGCAGAAACTCGCGCCGCGACAGAGATCCGACGGGTCGCCGATCCGAAGTCATGTCTTCTCCTGGTGTAGTTGCCGCCTTGTACTCCAGCTGGATGAGCTACTGCAGCAGTGTAACGCGCACGCCGCGCGCGGCGAGCGCGCCCATGATCGCCTCGGTGTGCTCGCGGTCGCGCGTCTCGATCAGGAACTCGACTTCCGGGGTACGCACCGAGGCGGTGCCAAACAGGCGCTGGTGCTGCACTTCCACGATGT
>JBLMWT010000129.1:0-49385 GCA_050257375.1 Sphingomonadaceae bacterium | reverse complement strand
CCGTCGTGCGTGACGGCATCGTCGTGCATGCGAGCCCGGGCTTCGAGCGCATGTTCGGCTTCGTGGCGGGCGCTCTTCCGCGGCCGCTGGCCGAGTTGTTCGATGAGCGCGATCGCGACCGGGTGTCGGAGGCGGCCCGTCTCGCGGGCGCGGACGCGGTCGGCGCGCGCGCCGTGCGCAGCGACGGGTCGCGTTTCGACGTCGAGCTTTCGGCCACGCGCGTGCGGCTTCCCGACGGGCCGGCGAGCGTCGTAGCGGTGTTCGACTTCACCGGGCACGGCCCGCGGCGCGGCGCGGTACGAGGCGCGCAGGCGACGCCCGTCGGACCCGTGCGCTGGAGCACGCGCTACGAAGTCGGAATCGAGGCGATCGATGGCCAGCACCGCCACCTGCTGGATCTCATCAACCGCCTGCAGGATGCCTTGGCGCGCGGCACAGATCTGGAGGACCTCGTAACGTCCCTCAAGGAATTGGTGCGCTACACGGAGCACCACTTCGCGACCGAGGAACGGCTGATGGACGAGGTCGGGGCGACCGCAGAGCGCCATCGCGGCGAGCACCGGCGGCTTCTGGAGGGGCTCATGCGCTTTACCGCGAGACTCGACGCCACGAGTGTGAGTGAGAGCTCACATTTTCTCCAGGACTGGCTTTTCACGCATATCGACGAGGTCGATCGGCCATTCGGGGCGCTACTCCGCGCCCGCGGGCAGCGCTAGGCGACCGATCAAACGGTTCGGTGTCGTTGACAGCGTGTATTGAATGAGCAATCATTCAGTGCACGCCAAGGAGGTAACCATGCGATTGGATGGGAAGACGGCGATCGTGACCGGTGCGGCGTCCGGCATCGGGCGAGCGACCGCCGAAACGCTCGCCGCGGCCGGTGCGCACGTCGTTCTGGGCGACATCGCCGAGACCAAGGGGGAAGAAGCTGCGCAGGCGATCCGTCGTGCCGGTGGGGGTGCAGAGTTTTTCAAGCTGGATGTCACCGACCTCGCGTCGATCGATACGTTTCGCGCCAACGTGGTCGCGCGCCGCGGGCACGTCGACGTGGTGGTGAATGTCGCCGGCTGGGGCAAGGTCGAACCGTTCGTCAAGAACACTCCGGACTTCTGGCACAAGGTCATCGATCTCAATCTGTTCGGCCCCATCGCCGTGACACGCGCCTTCCTCGATCCGATGATCGAGCGCAAGGCGGGCAAGATCGTCACCGTCTCGAGCGACGCGGGGCGCGTGGGCAGCCTGGGCGAGAGCGTCTATGCGGGAGCGAAGGGCGGCGCCATTGCGTTCACCAAGTCGCTGGCGCGTGAGATGGCGCGCTTCAACGTGAACGTGAATTGCGTGTGCCCCGGACCGACGGACACGCCTTTGCTTGCCGCGGTGCCCGAGAAGCACCGCGAAGCGTTCGTCAGGGTCACGCCCATGCAACGGCTCGCCAAACCTTCCGAGATCGCAGACGCGGTGCTGTTCTTCGCAAGCGGGCGCTCAGACTTCATCACCGGCCAGGTGCTCTCGGTGAGCGGCGGATTGACGATGGTCGGTTGAGGAATTCCCAGCCAGAGAGAACGAAAGGGACGACATGTACAAACTGAAAGCCGCCGACTGGCGGCCGCAGCACTTCAAATGGCAGGTCGAGGACCGCGTGGCGACGGTCACGCTGAATCGCCCCGAGCGCAAGAATCCGCTCACGTTCGAAAGCTATGCCGAGCTGCGCGATACGTTTCACAAGCTGCAATATGCGGACGACGTGCGAGCGGTGGTATTCACCGGCGAGGGCGGAAACTTCTGCTCCGGCGGCGACGTACACGACATCATCGGGCCGCTGGTCAAGATGGATATGACCGGCCTGATGGCCTTCACGCGCATGACCGGCAACCTCGTGAAGGAAATGCGCACCTGCCCGCAGCCGATCATCGCTGCGGTCGACGGCGTGTGCGCTGGTGCCGGCGCCATCATCACCATGGCGAGCGATCTGCGCTATGGCACGCCGGAATGCAAGACCGCGTTCCTGTTCGTGCGCGTCGGGCTCGCCGGGTGCGACATGGGAGCTTGCGCGATCTTGCCGCGCATCATCGGCCAGGGTAGGGCTTCGGAGCTGCTTTACACGGGCCGAAGCATGAGCGCCGAAGAGGGCCTCGCCTGGGGCTACTACAACGAGATCGTCCCGAAGGACAGGCTGCTGCCGCGCGCCCAGGAGATGGCCCATTCACTCGCGAGCGGCCCGGCATTCGCGCATTCGATGACGAAGAAATGTCTTCATCAGGAGTGGAGCCTCTCGATCGAACAGGCTCTCGAAACCGAGGCCGAGGCGCAGGCGATCTGCATGCAGACAGGCGATTTCGAGCGCGCCTATAACGCATTCGTGAACAAGCAAAAGCCGCGATTCGAGGGCAACTGATGTCGGCCGGCGCCGCCGCCAAGCGGGGTCGGCCCGCCGCCTCCCGAGCGCGATCGGCGCCGCTGCGATCACCGGGTTTCGTCGAAAGCCAGGTATCCGACCCGAGACTGGTCGAAGAGCGCCGCCGTCAGATCGTCGGCGCCGCGGTCAAGCTCTTTGCCGAACAAGGCTACTACACGACGACTATCCAGCAGATCGCGCGCGAGGCCGGCATCAGCACGGGTCTCGTGTACCAGTACTTTCGCGACAAGGATGACCTGCTGCTGCTCGTTCTGACACAGGTCCTCGAGACCTACGAAAAAGAGATTCCGAGCGCGCTGCAGCAGGTAACGGATCCGGTTGCGCGATTGTGCCGCGCGCTTGCCACTTACTGCTCGGTAGTCGATCGTATGCCTGACGCGACCGTGCTGACCTACCGCTCGAGCAAGTCGCTGCGCGCGGAACGTCGCACGCTTTTGATGGAAGGGGAGACGCGCACCAACCGGTTGCTGGAGGCGTGTATCCGCGATTGCGTCCGAATCGGCGACATGCGGCCCGTCAACGAGCACCTGCTTGCCTACTCGCATGTCATGTTCTGCCACGCGTGGGCGCTCAAGCACTGGGCGCTCGCCAAGCGCTACACGCTGCGACGCTATGTCGCCGAAGGTCTTGCGCTGCTGGTCGAGCCGTTCCTGACCGAGAAAGGACGCGAGGTCTTCGTGGCACTACCGGAGTGAAGCCGGGAACGCGCGCACGGCCCGCCTACTCCGCGTCCGGTTGCCGCGACGGCTGGGCGCGCTGGAACGCTTCCAATTGCATGCACTGCTCGAAAATGCGCAGGACGCGGGGCGCATGCGACAGGTCGCAGTTGAAGCGCTGGGCGTTGAATACCTGCGGCACCAGGCAGCAATCGGCCATGCCGGGCGCATCGCCATAGCAGAATTTACCGCCGCCGCCACGCGCCAAGTCCGACTCGAGCTTCGCCATGCCGTCCCGGATCCAGTGCTGGTACCAGCGGTTCTTCTCTTCGTCGCTATGACCGAGCTCGTTGACCAGGTACTGCAGAGTTCGCTGGTTGTTCAGCGGGTGGATCTCGCAGGCGACGAGCAGCGCGAGCGAGCGTACCCTGGCGCGGCCGAGCGGGTCCTTTGGCAGCAGCGGTGGGCTGGGATGCGTTTCGTCCAGATACTCGATGATCGCGAGCGACTGCGTAAGCAGCTGCCCCTCGTCGACGAGCGCGGGCACCAGTCCCTGGGGATTCACGGCGAGGTATTCGGACTTACGCTGCTCTCCCCTGGCGAGCTGAACGAATTGCGGCTCGTATTGCAGTCCCTTGAGGTTCAGCGCGATGCGTACGCGAAATGCAGCGGAACTGCGATAGTAGGTGTACAGCCTCATAAGGCCGGCACGATCTTCACCTTCAGCTCGCCGACGCCATCGATGCGCGCTTCCAGCTCGTCGCCGGGCTTGACCGGACCGACGCCGGCTGGCGTGCCCGAAAAGATCAGATCCCCGGGTTCCAGCGTGTAGTACTCCGACAGGTATGCAATCTGCTCCGGAACCGACCAGATCATGTCGGACAGATCCGCCTTCTGGCGTTCCTTGCCGTTTACCGTGAGGGAGATCGCGCCCTTGGAAGGATGGCCGATCCGCACGGCGGGCGCGAGCGCGCTGCAAGGGGCCGCTTCGTCGAAATCCTTGCCGAAATCCCAGGGGCGGCCGTGGTCCTTGCCCCATTGCTGCAGATCGCGTCGCGTCATGTCGAGGCCGACGCCGTAGCCGAACACCAGTTCATTCGCCTTCTTAGCATCGATCCGGCGGCCGCCTTTCGCGAGCGCCACGACCATTTCCGTCTCGTAGTGGTAGTTGGCAGTCTTGGCGGGGTAGTGAACCGCGCCGCCCTGCGCGACCAAGGAATGCGCGGACTTGATGAAGAAAAACGGCGCCTCGCGACCGTCTCCACCCATCTCCTTCTGATGTTCGACATAGTTGCGCCCGACGCAAAAGATGCGCCGCACGGGGAACAGGTCGGCAGAGCCAACGACGGGTAGCGACGGGGGCGTCCAAAGCGGGATTGCGTAAGCCATGCTGTCCTCTGAAATGAAGTACCGCGATCGAAAAACCGCGATTCTATGCCTTGGCTTGAAGTTCGCGCTGCAGGATTTCGCGCAGCTTGAAGCGCTGAATCTTGCCCGTGGCCGTGCGCGGAAGGTCCTGCGCGGCACGGATCCATTTCGGCCGCTTGTGGCGTGACAGCTTTGCCTCGCATGCGCGCTGTGCCGCCGCTACCGCGGCTTGCGCGTCACCGGACGGCGCGATGAACAACGCGAGTCGGTCGAAGCCATCGGCATCCGGCACCAGCACGCACACCGCCTCGGCGATCGAAGGCTCGCCGAGCACGGCCTCCTCGAGTTCACCCGGCTTGACCCATTGTCCGGCGACCTTCACCAGCTCGTCCGCGCGGCCCTGATGCGCGTAGAAGCCTTCCGCATCGCGTACGAACACGTCCTTCGTACAGAACCAGCCGTCGCGGAATTGCTCGCGGGTCAGCTCCTTACGGTTCGCGTAGCCGAGCGCGAGCGCAGGGTGCCGCAGCCACAGCACACCGGGCTCGGCGACGGCGGCCTCGTGTCCCTCGAGCGCGACCAGCCGGGCTTCGACACCGGAAAGCAGGCGTCCGGTTCGGCGACCGTTCGACGTGCCGACTGGAGTCACCATGGCTACCGAGAAGGTCTCGGACATGCCGTAAATCGACAAAATCTCGTGCCCGACGGCACCACGCCATTGCTCGACCATCGCTTCGGGCAGCCGCTCGCCGGCAGCGAAGCAGTGCCGCACGCCGGCGAAGGGTGCCAGCGCACGGCCGCCCAATGCGAGCAAGCGACGGTAGAACGATGGGACGCTGAAAAACGCGGCCGGGCGATGCTCGGCTACGAGCGAACACACCCGCGCGACATCGGACCAGTCGGTGTGCAGCACGGAGGTCGCGCCCACCGCCAGCACGCCGAGCAGCGCGTGCTCGAGCCCGTAGGCGAAGAACAGGCGCGACGTAGCGAGAACCTTATCGCCGGGCTCGATCCGCACGACCTCACGCATCACCTGGCCGGCCGGCAGCAGGTCCTTGTGCGTATGGATGATGCCCTTGGGCCGGCCCGTGGTGCCGGAGGAGTAGAGCCAGAACGCGGCATCGTCGGGGGCGGCGTCGAAGCATTTTCCCAGGAGGGTGGCGCCCCGCATGGCGTCGTCCCATGAGGGCACGCTCTCGGGCGCGCGCCCGGAGACCGCGATCCTGCGCTCCTGCGCCAGCGCGGCGACGAAGGCGGGGAACGCGTCCGCGAAAACGTCCTCGACCAGCGCCAAACGTGCGCCGCTGTCAGAGCGCACGAAGCGCAGCTCCTCCTCCGAGAGCTGGCTGTTGAGCGCGATTGCGACGGCGCCGTACCAGAGACAGCCGAGCCAGGCTGCGGCCAGGGCGGGCGTGTCGCGCATCAGGAGCAGCACGCGATCGCCCGGCGACACCCCGAGGGAGGCTAGCGCGGCGGCGGCCCGTTGCACCCGGCGCGCGAGCTCGGTGTAGGACACGCGCTCGTCGCCGAATATAAGAGCGATGCGCTCGCCGTGTCGCGCGAGAACCGCTTCGCCAAGCAGGTATTCGGCCCCGTTCATCGCGATCTCAAGGTTCAGAGCCCAATTCTGCGCTCAATTGCGCGCGCAGACGAAAGCGCTGGATCTTGCCCGTCGCGGTACGCGGCAGTTCGGTGACTTCCCGAATCCACTTCGGCCGACTGTGCCTCGGCAGGGTGGCGGCGCGGCGTTCGGCCGCGGTGGCAGCGGCTCCGGGAGCGTCGCGCGGCACCACGAACAGCGCTAGTCGGTCGAAGCCGTCGCGATCGGGCACGACGACGCAGGCGGCCTCGCGCACGTTCTCGTCGAGGAGCACGGCCTCCTCGAGTTCCGCCGGCCGAACCCACTGCCCGGCCACCTTGTACAGCTCGTCAGACCTTCCTTGATGGTAAAAGTAGCCGTCCGCGTCGCGCGTGAAGAGGTCTCCCGTACAAAACCAGCCGTCGCGAAACGCCTGCGCGGTCGCCGCGGGATCCTTGTAGCCGAGGGCGAGCGACGGATGTCGAAGCCACAGCACCCCGGGTTCGCCCGGCGCGACCTCGGCGCCGGCGTTGTCGACGATGCGAGTCTGGACGCCGGCGAGCGGCACGCCGGTGCTGCCGTCGCGCGTGCGTCCGGGAAAATTCGAGATCGCGTTGCAGAAGGTTTCAGACATTCCATAGCAGACCAGGATCTCCGTGCCCACTGCGGTGCGCCACTGCCGCAGGACTGCGTCCGGCAGGCGCTCGCCGCCGGTGGCTACGATCGGAATGCGGGAAAACGGCGCCAGCTTTTGTTTGGGGAGTGCGAGCAATCGCCGAAAGAAGGTCGGCACGGTGAAGAAGACTCCCGGGTGGTGGCGCTCCACCTGCGCAGCGATCGCCTCAGGCTCCGGCCAGTCCTCGTTCAGGATCGTCGTCGCACCGCAAGCGAGAGCGCCGGTGAAAGCGTTGTCCAGCGCGAAGGCGAAAAACAACTTCGAGGTCGCGAGGATCACCGTTCCGGGGCGCACCGATGCCACCTCGCGTAACAATTTGCCCGCTCGGGACGCGTTCGCGTGGCTATGCAGGATCGCCTTCGGCCTGCCGGTCGTGCCGGAGGAGTAGAGCCAGAAGGCGACCTCGTCCTCTCGGGTCGGATGTGACGACTGCATCAGGGCGGCGTCGCACGCCAGCGCTTCCAGCGAACCCGGCCCGCCGCGCGCCGCCTGAAGCCGCGTGCGGTCGCCCGCCGCTTGCGCCGCGAGCGAGGCATGCGCGGGATCGTAGATCGCCAGGCGCGCTTCGCTGTCCCGCAGAATGAAGCCGACGTCGGATGGCGGGAGGCGGGTATTCACGGGCACGGCGACCAATCCGGCCTTGAGCGCGCCTAGGAACGTGGCGCAGAACATGGGCGAGTCGTCCATCAGCATGCATAGCCGATCGCCTGTCTCGAGACCCGCGGCGCGCAGGGTGTTCGCGACCCGGGCAGAAAGTTGCGCGAGTTCCCCATAGCTGACGCTGCTATTCGCCTGCAGGATCGCAGGCTGCTCGCGCAGGGACGCTTCGCCCGCGTGCGCGAGTAGTACGTCGGCTGCGTTGAGTCGGCCCGCCATCGCCCCCCCGACGCTCCCGGGAGGGATTCCGGGATGTCAGCCTGGCATCCTAAGCTACCGGGCACGAAAAAAAAAAGACGGACCCGAAGGTCCGTCTCGTAGAGTCGGGATCGACGCGGCCGCCGGCCGTCGCCGGCGGCCCCGCCTTGTCGCTCAACTGACGACCTGCTCGCCGTGCTGAGTGATGTCCAGGCCCTCGCGCTCCTGCTCTTCGGTCACGCGCAGGCCGATGAACATGTCGACCAGCTTCAGGATGATGAAGGTCGCAATGGCGTCGTAGACAATGACCGCCCCGACGGCGATGAGCTGGGTGACGACCTGGCCGCCGTTGCCTTCGAGCATCCCGGGAGTGCCGCCGATCGCCTTGACCGCGAACACACCGGTCAGGATCGCGCCGACGGTTCCGCCGATGCCGTGCACGCCGAAGGCGTCCAGCGAGTCGTCGTAGCCAAGCATGTTCTTCATGTAGGTCGCGGTCCAGAAGCAGATCACGCCGCCGGCGATGCCGATCATGAACGCGCCCGTCGGCCCGACGAAGCCCGAGGCCGGGGTGATCGCAACCAGGCCGGCGACCGCGCCCGAGCACATTCCCAGCAGGCTGGGTTTGCCCTTGGCCATCCACTCCGCGAACATCCAGGCGAGCGCCGCGGTGGCGGTGGCAATCTGCGTGACGGTCATGGCCATTCCGGCGCGTCCTCCGGCGCTGACCGCCGATCCGGCGTTGAAGCCGAACCAGCCCACCCACAGGAGCGAAGCACCGATCATCGTGAGCACCAAGTTGTGCGGGGCCATCGGCTCCTTGCCGTAGCCGACGCGCTTGCCCAGCACGAGCGCACACACAAGACCCGCCACGCCGGCATTGATGTGCACGACGGTACCGCCTGCGAAGTCCAGAGCGCCCATCTTCGCAAGCCAGCCGGTCGGGGCCCACACCCAATGCGCGATCGGCGAGTACACGAAGATCAGCCACAGCCCCATGAACCAGACCACCGCGGAAAACTTCATCCGATCGGCGAACGCGCCCGCGATCAACGCAGGGGTGATGATCGCGAAGGTCATCTGGAAGCTCATGAAGACCGACTCGGGCACGGCGCCCGAAAGGCCGCTCACCGTGGTCTTCTCCATGCCCTGCAGGAACAGGCGCGAGAGGTCACCGACGAACGAGCCTCCCTGGGTGAAGGCGATCGTGTAGCCGATCATGTACCACAGCACCGTGACCAGGCAGGTGACGACGAAGCTCTGCGCAAGAGTGGCGAGCACGTTCTTCTTGCGTACCATGCCGCCGTAAAAGAGCCCCAGGCCAGGTATCGTCATCATCAGCACCAGGGCCATGGAGGTCATCATCCATGCCGTGTCGCCGGGGTTGATGCTCGGGTCGGCGTCCGCGGATACGGCTTCCTTGGGCGCGGGCGCCGGAGCTGCCGCGGGTGCCGGCGCAGGCGCCGGAGTCGCCGCAGCGGGCGCGGGCGCGGTCGTCGCCTGGGCCATCAATACGGGCGACGGCTTGATGTCCTCGGCCGAGACCTGACCGGCGAATGCGCCGATCGCGGCCAGCAGCGAGAGGATTGAAACGAGCTTTCTCATCTTGGTCTCCTAGAGCGCCGCCGCATCGGTTTCACCGGTGCGGATGCGAATGACTTTTTCGAGGTCGAACACGAAGATCTTTCCGTCGCCGATCTTTCCGGTATTGGCGGCCTTCTCGATCGCCTCGATCACCTGGTCCAGGATCTCGGACTTGATGGCGGCCTCGACCTTTATCTTCGGCAGGAAGTCGACCACGTACTCCGCGCCGCGATAGAGCTCGGTATGGCCCTTTTGCCTGCCGAAGCCCTTTACCTCGGTCACGGTGACCCCCTGCACGCCGATTGCGGAGAGGGCTTCGCGCACCTCGTCCAGCTTGAACGGCTTGATGATGGCTGTTACGAATTTCATGTTGGCTCCTTAGCCTGAGATGCAGCTCGCCTTAAAGCGTCTTGCTGAAGGTGACCAAGAAGCGGCCCTTTCCGAGGTCGTAGTTGTTTACGCAGTACGGGTTCTGTGCGGCCACACCGCCGCAGTCCGCGTTCGCGTTCGTGTCGGAGTAGTAGAGCCCAAGCGTTCCGACACCGAGATCCTTGGTCGCGCCGATCTTCCAGTCCGTGTAGCTCGCGTCGCCATAGTGACGAACATCCTGATATCCGACGTGGCCCACGAGCCCAAAGCCGCTGCCGAGGTCGTAGTTGCCGGTCAAATCGAAGTAGCCACTACCCTTCGAATCTTCGCCGGTGGTGGGATTCACCCATCCGAACAGCTTGGTCACGCTATAGGAGTACTTGGCCGTGAGCCATTTCCAGCTCAGGGCGCCGTAGATCTCGGTCGTGTTGGGATCGAAGCTTCCGAACCCGGTGCCGGGATAGATGTAGGTCAGCGCGCCCACGTCGTAGCCGAAGTCCTTGGCGAAGCTGCCCTTGTATCCGCCGTAGACGTCCCACTCCATGCTGGCGCTGGCGCCGGGCACGGAATCGCTGATCCAGCTGATGTTGGACCCCCAGGTACCGAGGTAAAAGCCGCTCGAATGGGCAAAATCGAATCCGCCTTGGACCGCCGGCTTGCCCCGCGTTTGCGCGATTCCGCGGTAAAGGTATTCGGAAGCCAGCGACACGTTTCCGGTGAAGGTGTACGGCGGCGTGGTCGCGGCCTGCTGCGCGGATGCGAACCCCGGCGCGCCGATCGCGGCAGCGGCGGAAAGTGCGAGAAGACTCTTACGCATGATCAACACTCCCTAAGTGAATGAATGAATAAAAACTAGAATCCCAAACCCCTTAGCCCTTTAGCATCCGGCATGCCAGATATTTTTCTACGCTGAATCAGCAGGTTATCTACAAACTGGGAATAAGCAGCAGGCAAGGCGCACCACATTGGTGCACAACCAGGCACGCCTCGCGTCAAAGCAGTGCGGTCGAGCTGCGATAAGCTGTGACTTGATCTGTCTGAGCTACAAGATGATCGATCGCAACTTGCTGGACGAACTGGGCAAGCGCATCGCCGACGCCGTGCGCGACGGTCCGGCGCAGGACCTGGAGAAGAATCTGCGCGCACTGCTCTCCGCGTTTTTCGATCGTTTCGATCTCGTCGCGCGCGAGGACTTCGACGTGCAAAAGAAGATCCTGGAGCGTGCGCAAGCCAAGCTCGAAATCCTCGAAACACGGGTGGCCGAACTCGAGTCCGGGCGCGGCAAATCGCCGACCGGGTAAACCGCTTCCTCACCGGCTGCGTTTGTCTTGCGAGGCGCCCTATGCGTCCGGAGACGGCCTATGCCTCTGGCGGTGGTGGCGAGCCGCGCGCTCGCCGGAATCGATGCTCCCGAAGTCACGGTCGAAGTGCACATCGGTCCGGGACTTCCGGCATTTCACATCGTCGGTCTGCCCGATACGGAGGTTCGCGAAGCGAAGGACCGGGTGCGCGCGGCGCTCAATCACGCGCACTTCGAGTTCCCCGCGCGCCGAATCACGGTGAATCTCGCGCCTGCGGATCTGCCGAAAGACTCCAGTCGCTTCGATCTTCCGATTTCGCTCGGCGTCCTCGCCGCGAGCGGCCAGCTCGCGCCCGAAGCCCTGGCCGGCCACGAGTTCGCGGGCGAGCTTTCGCTCACGGGTGAGCTGCGTCCCGTGCGCGGCGCGCTCGCCATGGCGCTCCAGGCCCGCTGTGCTGCTCGCGCATTCGTGCTGCCCGCAGAGAACGCCCCGCAAGCCGCGCTGGCGCAGGGAGGACGCATACTGCCCGTGCGAAGTCTATTGGAAGTGGTCGCTCACCTTACCGGTGAAGCCCCCATCGACCCCTATGCCGAGACGGCCCGCGCGGCGGGTCCGGGCTATCCGGATTTCGACGAAGTGAGGGGCCAGCAGCAGGCGAAGCGAGCGCTCGAGGTGGCGGCTGCCGGCGGACACAGCGTTTTGATGGTCGGGCCGCCAGGGACCGGCAAGTCGATGCTCGCCCTGCGCTTTCCCGGGATCCTGCCGCCCCTCGCGGAAGGCGAAGCGCTGGAAGTGGCCGCAATCCAGTCGGTTTCGAGCGCTGGGTTCGATGCGCGGCAGTGGGGCGCGCGTCCATTCCGGGCGCCGCACCATAGTGCTTCCAGCGCCGCGCTGGTCGGCGGCGGAAACCTTCCTCGTCCCGGCGAGATATCTCTCGCTCACCACGGTGTGCTGTTTCTCGATGAACTGCCGGAGTTCGACCGCGACGTGCTCGAGGCGCTGCGCGAGCCTATTGAGTCGGGACGCGTGTCGATCGCTCGCGCAGCGCGCCAGGCGCAGTTTCCCGCGCGATTCCAGCTGCTCGCCGCGATGAATCCTTGTCCGTGCGGTCATTGCGGTTCGCCGGGAGGACGCTGCCGTTGCACGCCCGAGCGCATCGCCCGCTACCGCGGCCGGGTGTCCGGGCCGCTTGCCGACCGCATCGATATCAAGTTGGAGGTTCCCGCGCCGCGCGACGCGGAGCTGCTGGGGAATGCGACGGCGGAGTCTACGCACGTCATCCGCGAGCGCGTGATGCGGGCGCGCGCGATCCAGACCGCGAGGCAGGGCAAGTCCAACGCGCTGCTCGAGACGCGCGAGATCGACCGCCATTGCGGGACGGACCGGGACGGCGACAAGCTGTTACGCCATGCTTTGGCGCGGCTGTTGCTCTCCGCGCGCGCCTATCACCGCGTGCTGCGCGTCGCGCGCTCGATCGCCGATCTGGCGGATAGCCGGATGATCGCGGCTGAACACATTGCGGAGGCGATCCAGTATCGCAGGCTAGACGCTTCGTTCTAGGGAGCATCTGCTAGAGTCGGCTCCGCCATGGCGACGTACGCGATCGGCGACGTGCAGGGTTGCTTCGACGAGCTGCAGGCGTTGCTCGCGCGCATCGGGTTCGAGGCGGCGCGCGACCGGCTATGGCTCGTCGGGGACCTCGTCAACCGGGGGCCGAAATCGCTCGAGGTGCTGCGCGCCGTGCGCGCGCTGGGCGACCGCGCCACGGTGGTGCTCGGCAACCACGATCTGCATCTCGTTTGTTTGTACGAAGGTTACGCTCGTCGCCGCGGGGAGGACACCCTCGACGACCTGCTCGCAGCGCCGGACGCCGGCGAGCTTGTAAGCTGGCTGCGCACGCGGCCACTGATGCACGTCGAGGCCGGCTACGCCATGGTCCATGCGGGTCTGTTACCGGAATGGTCGATCGAGCAGGGGCGTGGGCTCGCGCGCGAAGTTGAGGAGGCGCTCGCCGGGCCGCGCTACCGGGAATTCGTCGCCCACATGTATGGCAGCTTGCCGGACCGCTGGAGCGACTCGCTCACCGGTTGGGATCGTTTGCGCGTGATCGTGAACGCGATGACCCGAATGCGCTTTTGCACCCGCGACGGCGTCATGGAATTCAGGGCCAAGGGTACCGAGCCGCCGCCCGGGTTTGCGCCCTGGTTCGCATTGCGCGCCGGGCGCACGGAGCCTGCGATCGTGTGCGGCCACTGGTCTGCGCTTGGGATGAGGCTCGAGGCGCGCCTGGCGGCACTCGATACGGGCTGCGTGTGGGGCGGTGCGCTCAGCGCGTTGCGCCTGGAGGACCGGCGCCTCTACCAGGTCCCTTGCGCATCGTACCGACCGATCGACGAAGCCAGAGCAGCGGAGGGAAGATGAGTGACTGCGTGTTTTGCCGAATCGTGGCGGGGCAGATTCCCGCGACGCGCGTGTGCGAGGACCCCCATGCGATCGCCTTCATGGACATCGGCCAGGTCAATCCCGGCCACGTGCTGGTCGCCGTCAAGGAGCACGTCGAGAATCTCTACCAGCTAAGCGAGGAGCAGGCAGCCGCGATCGCGCGGGTCAGCCTGCGCGTCGCACGCGCCATTCGTGCGGCGTTCGCTCCCGAGGGTCTGTCGGTGTACCAGGCAAACGGCCGCCCCGCCGGCCAGACCGTGTTCCACTACCACGTGCATCTGCTGCCGCGCCACGCCGGAGACGGCATGGAGCTCACCTGGCCGGTCAAGAATCCGCCGCGCGATCAGCTCGAAGCCTACGCGGCGAAGATTCGCGCAGCCCTGGGCTGAGCGCGGCGTCATCGCCAAGGGCTGAAGCCGAATGCCGCCTTGTAGCGCTCCTCGATTTCGTCACGCGAGGGTGCGTGATTCTGCCCGCCGCGATGCGCGATCTTGATGGCACCCATGACTGCGCCAAGACGCGCGGTCGCGGGCCAATCCCAGCCCTGCGTGATTCCATATAGCAGTCCGGCGCGGTAGGCGTCGCCGCAGCCAGTCGGATCGACCAGCCGATCGGCTTTGACGCAGGGAATCTCGTGGCGCGTTCCGCCCGCATGGACCAGCGAGCCCTGGGCACCCAGCGTGACCACGAGCGCCTTCACGTCTTTCGCCAGCTCCTCCAGGCTGCTGCCGGTCTTGTCCTGCAGCATCTTCCCCTCGTAGTCGTTGACCGCGACGTAGTCGGCGAGCGCGATGAACTCGCGCAGCTCGGCCGCGGAAAACATCGGAAGTCCCTGGCCGGGATCGAACATGAACGGGATGCCGTGCCGCGCGCACTCGCGCGCGTGCTGCTGCATGCCGTCCTTGCCGTCCGGGCTGACGATCGCGAGCGTCGCGCCCAGGTCGGGGCCGATCGAGTTCTGGTGCGAATGATTCATGGCCCCGGGATGGAAAGCCGTGAGCTGGTTGTCGTCCAGGTCGGTGGTGATGAAAGCCTGCGCGGTGAACTGGCCACGCATTCGCTTGAGCAGGCCGGTACCGATGCCAAGGCGCTCGAGACGCTCGAGATAGGGCTGGATGTCATCCCCGACGGTGGCCATGACGAGCGGCTCTGCGCCGAGCAGCCTCAGGTTGTAGCCGATGTTGCCTGCGGTGCCTCCGAATTCGCGCCGCATCTCTGGCGTGAGAAAGCAGACATTCAGGATGTGCAGCTGGTCCGGGAGCAGGTGATTCTTGAAGCGATCCGGGAACACCATGATGGTGTCGTAGGCGATTGAACCTGTGACGAGCGTGGCCAAGCGATCTCCGCTGAAAGTTACGGGAAGAATAGAAACAGCCGGAACCCGGTGGCGTGCACGCGCGTGGCGTCGAAGCGCAGGCGAACACTGACCTCGCCTCCCGGGCCGATGCCGCGGGCGAGCACCTGCTCCAGACCTGCTGCGTCGAGGTAGTCCGAGGGTTTGAGCACGCGGCGCACGACCACCTGGTCGGTTTCATCGGTGAGCGTCAACTCGAGCGACGGAAATTCCTGCGCAAAAGGTGCGCGATTGCGGATCACGGCGTTCAGCACGATGACGTTCGCATGCGCCGGGTCGGCCTGAAGATCGGACGAATCGATGCTCATGAGATCCGAGCGATGCGGGAGCCTCAGCCGGCAGCCCAGGGCTTCGCACGCGGCGGCAAGTTGCGGCTTGGCTGCCGGTAGAGCGAGTGCAATGTCGTCGCGGAAGTAAAGAGCGAGCTGTCCCGCGAGCGCCACCAGTGCAACGATGGTGAGCAGCGCCCAGACAACCGTGTAACGCCGCGGCGCGAGCTCGTCATCGAGGAAATCCGGTTGCTCCAGCGGCTCGCTGCGAGCCGGGCGCTGCGCAATTGGCGGCGGCGTGGGACGCGTGGGTCGCTCTGCGCGTTCCGGACTACCGGTGCGGGCGGGGACCTCAGGGCGCGCGGGATTCTCGGTACGTGACGCCGCGGGCGGAGCGGGACGCGCTGTGACGGGCGGCGGCCGGCTCGCGGCGGGCGCCACCGCGCTCAAGTCGAGATTCAGGGTGAGGTCCGGGCTCGCCATGGCGGCGCGGCGCGAAGGATCGAACAGCCCGAGTTGCGGCGAAGGTTCGAGCCCGGGAGCCTCCCCTTGCTCGCCCACCAGGCAGGACACCGCGTCGAACACGCTCGAGCACTTGCCGCAACGCACCCTACCGCCGCGCGCCACCAGCTGCGCGGGCTGCACACGAAATGCCGTCCCGCAGGTTGGACAACGTGTGACGAGACTCACGCCCGCGCACCTTCGAGGAGTACCCAGCCTTCCTCTGCGCGGCTGACGGCCAACGGGATCGCGGGGCGGTAGGCTTCGGCGACCTCTTGGGCTTGCGCTGCGAGGATTCCCGACAATGCAAGCCGCCCGCCAGAGCGTACGCGCGTGGTCAGCACGGGCGCGAGCAGGACGAGCGGATTGGCGAGTATGTTGGCCACGACCACGTCGTAGTCGCCAGGCGGCAGCGCCTCCGGAGTCGAAACGCGCACGCCGACTTCATTCGCACGCGCATTGTCCCGGGTCGCCTCGAGTGCCCCGGGATCGAGGTCCACCGCGTCGACCTTGGCCGCTCCCAGCTTGGCGGCGGCTATTGCCAATATACCGGAACCGCACCCGTAGTCCAGCACGCGCTCGCCGCCGCGCAGAGAGCGCTCGAGAAATTGCAGGGCGAGCCGAGTGCTGGGATGTGTTCCGGTGCCAAATGCCATGCCCGGATCGAGGCGTACGACTGCAGCGCGCGCATCAGGCGGTTCGCACCACGTCGGGACGATCCACAGGCGCTCGCCTATCGGCACGGGTGCGAATTGCGCCTGCGTGCGGCGCACCCAGTCGTCGTCCTCGACGCGTGCGACGCGAAACGCAGGCGGCCGCGAGAGCCCCGCGGCACGCGAGCATTCGACGACGAGCTCGAGCACGTTCGCATCGAGCGGGAGCAGTGCCACCAAGCGGCTGTGGGGCCAGGCGCCAGCCGCGCTGTTCCACGATGGCTCGGCATAGCGCGGGGCCTCGTGCGTCGTGCCCTCGTCGGCGTCTTCGAGGCTGACGGACTGCGCGCCCCGTTCGAGCAGAGCCTCCGACAACGTCTCGGCCGCGGCCTCCTCGACCTCGAGTGTGAGCGAAAGCCACGGCATCGCCTTACTTCGCTTTGGGTTTTTGCTCCTGAGCGAGCTTCTGCTCCAGGTAGTGGATCGAGACGCCGCCACGCACGAAGCGGATGTCGTTCAGCAGGTCGAGTTGCAAAGGGATGTTGGTCTGGATCCCCTCCACCACCATTTCAGACAGTGCTACGCGCATGCGCCGGATAGCCTGCTCGCGGGTTGAGCCGTACGCGATCACCTTGCCGACCATCGAATCGTAGTTGGGCGGGACGGTATAGCCCTGATACACGTGCGAATCGACCCGTATTCCGGGTCCTCCTGGAGCGTGATACGAGGTGATGCGGCCGGGCGACGGCGTAAAGCGGTAGGGATCCTCCGCATTGATCCGGCACTCGATCGCATGGCCACGCAAGACGATGTCCTTCTGGCGAAACGGGAGCTTTTCCCCGGCGGCGATGCGGATCTGAGACTGCACGATGTCGATCCCCGTGATCATCTCGGTGACCGGGTGCTCGACCTGGACGCGCGTATTCATCTCTATGAAGAAGAACTCGCCATTCTCGTACAGGAACTCGAACGTGCCGCCGCCGCGGTACCCGATTTTGCGGCAGGCCTCGACGCAGCGTTCGCCGATCTTGTCGCGCAACTTGGCCGGCAGCTCGGGTGCCGGCGCCTCCTCGACGATCTTTTGGTGTCGGCGCTGCAGGGAACAGTCGCGCTCGCCGAGGAATACCGCTCCCTTATGGGTATCCGCGAGCACCTGGATCTCGATGTGGCGCGGATTCTCCAGGTACTTCTCCAGGTACACCATCGGATTGGAGAAGGCGGCCTGCGCTTCGCTGCGCGTCATGGTCACGGCGTTGAGCAGCGCGGCCTCCGTATGTACGGCGCGCATGCCGCGCCCCCCGCCTCCGCCGGCCGCCTTGATGATCACCGGATAGCCGATCTTGCGTGCAATGCGCACGATCTCCTTGGGGTCCTCGGGCAACGGTCCTTCGGAACCGGGAACGCAGGGAACGCCCGCCTTGCGCATCGCCTCCTTCGCACTCACCTTGTCGCCCATAAGGCGGATGTTGTCCGGACGGGGCCCGATGAAGACAAACCCCGAACGCTCGACCTTGTCGGCAAAGTCGGCGTTTTCCGACAGGAAGCCATAGCCGGGATGGATCGCCTCGGCATCGGTGACCTCGGCCGCACTGATGATGGCGGGGATGTTCAGGTAGCTTTGCGCGGCGGGAGGCGGGCCGATGCACACGGACTCGTCGGCGAGCTTAACGTACTTGGCCTCGGTGTCCGCCTCCGAGTGCACGACCACGGTCCGTATGCCCAGCTCGCGGCAGGCGCGCTGGATGCGAAGCGCGATCTCGCCGCGATTGGCGATGAGGATCTTCTCGAACATTTAGCCGATGACGAAGAGCGGTTGGCCGTATTCGACGGGCTGGCCGTTCTCGACCAAGATGGCCTTGATCGTGCCCGAGGCGTCGGCCTCGATTTCATTCATGAGTTTCATCGCCTCGACGATGCAGATCGTCTGGCCCTCTTTCACCACCTCTCCGACATCGACGAAGGGCTTGGCGTCGGGCGAGGCGGCGCGGTAGAACGTGCCCACCATCGGCGACTTCACCACGTGGCCCTCCGGCGACGTTTCGGCGGCGGGTGCCGCTGGCACCACTGGCTTCGCCTCGGGCGCTGCGGCGACCACGGGGGGCGGCACGCTTGTCGAGGGTGTCAGGCTCACCACCCCTCCCTTTACGATCTTCACCTTTTCTTCGCCTTCGGTGATTTCCAGCTCGGCGATGCCCGATTCTTCGACGAGATCGATCAGTTTCTTCAGCTTGCGCAGATCCATGTCTGGGACCCCCTGTGAGACGTCGCTTCGCCGAGCGCGAGCGCTGGCTAGCTTCTGTCCTTCCCGCTTACGCGGCTCATGGCGTAGCTGAGCGCGAAGTCGTAGCCGCGGCTGCCGAGCCCGCAAATCGTTCCAACCGCGACATCGGAAAAATACGAATGCCGACGGAAGGTCTCGCGAGCGTGCACGTTGGATAAGTGCACCTCGATGAACGGGATTGCCGCGGCCAACAAAGCGTCGCGCAGGGCGACGCTTGTGTGCGTATAACCTGCCGGGTTGATGATGACGAATCCGACGTCCTCCCCCTTGGCGCGATGGATGCGATCGATGAGCGCGCCCTCGTGATTGCTCTGGAACGATTCCAGGGCCGCTCCATGCCGACGGGCTTCTGCCTTGAGCCTACGGTTGATGTCAGCGAGTGTCTCGCGCCCGTAAATCTCGGGCTCGCGGGTGCCTAGCAGATTCAGGTTCGGCCCGTGCAGCACCAGCACGGACTTCGATGCGAACTTGTGTCTTTTTTGCATTTTCGCGGCAGAACGCCGCATTTTACTAGAATTTAGGTCGACGCACCCCCCAATGAGGTAAGCGTCGGCGCTAGGTTCCGAGCAACCTTATCAGGTCGTCCTGCAGCTCCGGCCCGTGCAGCCTACCGAGCTTGCGCCCGACCAGCCCTCCTGCGCGGTCGATGAAGAGCGTATAGGGTAGTCCGGCACCCGGATTCCCGAGCTTTGTCATGAGGTCGATCGCCGAGGGTTCGGCTAGCAGTACCGGGTAAGTGACTTGGACAATTCTCTCAAATTCGACGACGTTCTTCGCCGTATCTAGCGCGATACCAACTATTTCGCCGCCTTTTTCAAGCACTTCTTTGTGGCTGGCGACTAGGAGCGGAATCTCCTCGCGGCAAGGCGGGCACCACGTTGCCCAGAAATTACAGACGAGCGCTTTCCCTTTCCACTCGCCGATTTGCCGGGTCCGCCCCTCGAGGTCGGTCAACCGCGCGCCCTTGAGCACCTCGAGCGGCGCGTCAGGCCGAAGCAGCCGTGGCCCAAGGATCGCTCCGGCCAGCGCCGCGGCGATCCCGACCCCTCCGAGAATCAGCGCGTCACGGCGCGTGAGGGCCATTCACACCGTTCTGCGGGCGTGCGTCCGCAATCAAGGCCCCGACTTCCACGATGCCTGCGCGATCCATGACCCGACCGCCCTGAGACGTCTTGAGCGCCAGGCGCTCGTCGCGTACGTCGAATATGGAGAGCTTGAGCGGCGCCCCGTGCCACGTGAGCGACAAGACCGTGACCGCCCGCGCGCGGTCGCCCGCGAAACGCCTCCCTTCGGAGGTCGTGTAGGCGATTCCGCGGTCAAGCAGAAAAATCTCCACTTCCTTCGCGCTTTCGGGGAACAGCTGGAGTTCGATTTCCGCGTAGCGCCCCGCGATGCCGCGCAGCACGGATCCCGTGAGGTACGGATTGAAATGCTGGAGCGCACGCATCGCGTCGAGCGCGAGGCGGCGCAGTTCGGCGATGCGCTCGGGATGCTCCTCTGCCTGATACAGGGCGCGGTAAGCGCGCAACTCCGCTTCGATTTCGTCGTTCGCCGGCAGCGCCTGGCTCTCGCTCGCCCCCACTTGTCTGGCGGCCTTGCGCTTGGCCAGCGCAAAATCGTCGATGCCATCTTCGGCCATGATGCGCGCCGCGGCGGCGGCAATCCGGGCACGGGTTCCATTTTGGCGCAATGCTTTGCGAGTCATTTTTGCGCCTCGAGTGTTCGCGGCTGGGGAAGGGCAACCGTTTCCGATCAGCCCCATGATAGCGCAGCGTCGGATTACGGGCATCGCGTAGAATCTGCGCTTTTTTGCAGCTGCCTGATGGTCCGCCACGTTCATATTCTCGGCATTTGCGGCACGTTCATGGGTGGCGTGGCCTCAATCGCAAAGGGCGCTGGCTTTCGCGTGACCGGCTGCGACGCCAATGTCTATCCGCCCATGAGCGAACAACTCACCAAGCTCGGCATCGAGTTGGTCGAGGGATTCGGCGCCGATCAGATCGCCATTGCGCCAGACCTTTGGATCGTGGGAAATGTCGTGACCCGCGGCAATCCTCTCATGGAGGCGATCCTCGATCGCGGCGAGCGCTTCACCTCCGGGCCCCAGTGGCTGGCGGATTATGCGTTGCGGGACAAGGCGGTCATCGCGGTGGCCGGAACGCACGGCAAGACGACCGTTTCGGCGATGGTCGCCTGGATCTTGGAGCGCGCCGGCCTGGATCCAAGCTTTCTCATTGGGGGCGCTCCCAAGGATTTCAGCAGTTCCGCCAGGCTGGCGTCCGGGCGGCACTTCGTCATCGAGGCCGACGAGTACGACACGGCGTTCTTCGATAAGCGGTCCAAGTTCATACACTACGGTCCGCGCACCCTCGTGATGAACAACCTCGAGTTCGATCACGCTGACATCTTCTCCGATCTTGCAGACATCGAGCGGCAATTTCACCATCTGGTACGCACGGTACCGCGTTCCGGATTGATCGTGGCAAACGCCGGCGATCCAGCGCTGCAGCGGGTTCTGGCAATGGGATGCTGGACGCCGGTGGAAACGTTCGGCAGCGACTCGGGCTGGCAGGCGGGGGAGCTGGATGCGGACGGTAGCTTCGAAGTGAGCTGGCGTCGAGGCTCGGTAGGCCGAATCGCCTGGTCGCAGCTCGGAAGGCACAACCGGATGAACGCGCTGGCCGCGCTGGCTGCTGCGCGCCACGCGGGCGTGGCGCCCGGCCTGGCGATCGCCGCGCTGAACGACTTCGGCGGCGTGCGCCGGCGCATGGAGCTTCTCGGGGTGGCGCGGGGTGTGACGGTCTACGACGACTTTGCGCACCATCCCACCGCGATCGCCACGACGCTGGAGGGCCTGCGTCGACGTGTCGGCGACGCCCGCATCGTCGCGGTGCTCGAGCCGCGCTCGAATACGATGAAACGAGGCGTGATGAAGGATGCGCTCGCAGCGAGTCTCGCCAGCGCGGACCGAGTGTTCGTTTACGACGCGCAGCTGGGCTGGAACGCTGCGCAGGCGCTCGCAGCGCTCGGCGACCGCGCGCGCTGCATCGACGACCTCGACCGGCTGGTGCAGGCCATCGCCGCCGAGGCGCGCGACGGCGACCACGTTCTCATCATGTCGAACGGGGGGTTTGGTGGCTTGCACGGCAAGTTGCTCGATCTGCTCCATGGCCACCGTACCGAATGATCCTGTACCTGCACGGCTTCAACAGCGCGCCCGCCTCCCACAAGGCGCGCACGCTCGCCGCCGCGATGCAAGCGCGAGGTTTGGGGGCCAAGTTTCTCTGTCCTGCGCTGCCGCACCGGCCGCAGGCCGCAGTCGGGGTGATCGAAGACGAGCTTGCGCGCCTGCGGCCGCACGGTGTGACGCTCGTCGGGAGTTCGCTAGGTGGCTTCTACGCGACCTACTTCGCCGAGAAGTACGACTTGCGTGCTGTGCTGATCAATCCCGCGATTACGCCCTATGCGGGCCTCGAGTCTTACCTCGGGATGCAGCAGAATCTGTACACGGGCGAGCGTTACGAGCTTACGCGCGCCGATCTGAACGGTTGGCGCGCACTGGCGGTTGAGCGCGTCGACCCCGAGCGCTACCTGTTGTTGCTAGAAACGGGCGACGAGGTGCTCGACTGGCGCGCCGCCGCGCGCAAGTACGAAGGGGCGCGCAGCGTTATCCGCGACGGTGGCGATCATACGTTGCGCAGCTTTCCCGAGCACATCGACCGCATCCTCGCCTTCGCGGGGCTGGCGCGCCGCTAGCGTGCCGCCGCGCTTTATATAATCCGCATTTGAGATGCGGCCCTAATGCACGTCTTGTACGAAGAGGACGGCGAATTCAAGGTCGGCGCTGTGCTGTCTCAGGCGCCGGCTTCCTATCAGATCGAGAGCCCTCATGGACGTCGCACGAAAATCAAGGCCGCTAGCGTCCTGATGAGCTTCGAGCGTCCCCATGGCGCGGAACTGCTGGCGCAAGGACATGCGTTCGCCGAAAGCCTCGACATGGAATTTCTCTGGCAGTGCTGCGGCAGCGCCGAGTTCGACTTCAGGCAGCTCGCGCGCGACTACGTCGGACGCGAGCCCAGCCCCGCCGAGGCTGCGGGTGTCCTCTTCAAGCTACATGCCGCCCCCATCTATTTCCACCGGCGCGGGCGCGGACGCTATCTGGCCGCCAGCGCCGAAGCGCTCGAGCGCGCGCTCGCGGGACTGGAAAAGAAGCGGCTCATTCTCGAGCGCATCGCCGATTGGCGAGCTCGCCTGGCGCGCTTCGAGTGTCCCCCTGAGATCGAGGCGCTGCGCGAGGAGCTTCTGTACGCGCCCGATCGCAACAAGCCGGAAACCAAGGCCTTCGAGCAGGCTTGCGAAGACACCGGTCTTGCTCCGGCGCGGCTGTTCGAGCGCTGCGGCTTGTTGTCGGACAGTCACGATTTCCATCTGAATCGCTTCCTGTTCGAGTTCTTCCCGCGCGGCACCCGCTTCCCCGAGCACGAGATACCGCCACCGCCGGATGATCTGCCGCTCGCCCCGGCGGAGGCGTTCAGCCTGGATGACATCGGCACCACGGAAATCGACGACGCCTTTTCGGTGAGCCGCGTATCGGACGACGAGCTGCGCATCGGGATTCACATCGCTGCCCCGACACTTGGAATCGCGCCAGGTTCTCCGCTCGACGCGCTCGCACGCGGGCGGCTTTCGACCGCCTATATGCCGGGGGTCAAGTACACCATGCTTCCCGAGGACCTCATCGGCGGCTATTCGCTGGACGCGGGCCACGTGCGCCCGGCATTTTCCCTCTATCTCATTGTCTCCTCCCGGGACTTCTCGCTGCACGGCCACCACTCGCGAGTCGAGCAAGTACGCATCGCCGCCAACTTGCGTCACGCGGATTACGGGTCGCTTAACGAGACGCTTCCTTCGGGCGCTCAGACGGGGAAGCCCTTCGAGGAAGAGCTACGCACGCTCTGGCAATTCGCTTGCGCGCTCGAGGACAGGCGTGGCAAGCCGAGCGTCAATACCGGCATGGTCGACTACGTATTTCGCATCCTCGACGGCCGCGTGCGCGTGGAGCAGCGCTTACGCGGCGCGCCACTGGACAAGCTGGTCTCGGAACTCATGATCGTGGCCAATACCATCTGGGGGGAGCTTCTGGCCGAGCGGGACGTGGCTGCGATCTATCGCGTGCAGTCCTCTGGCAAGGTGCGCATGAGCACGTACCCCGAAGCGCACGAGGGACTCGGCGTGTCGTGCTACGCATGGCTGAGCTCGCCTCTGCGGCGCTACATCGATCTTCTGAACCAATGGCAGCTCGGCGCATCGCTCGCGGGGCGCCGAGCCCCGTTCGCGCGCAACTCGGAAGCGCTCCTTAGCGCGATGCGTGCCTTCGAGGTCACGCACGCGCGTTACGACGAGCACCAACGCGCGATGGAAGCCTACTGGAGCTTGCGGTGGCTGGTGCAGGAAAAGCTGACGTCAGCAGATGCTGTCGTGCTGCGCGAGGGCATGGTGCGCCTCGAAGGGCTGCCACTCACCGTCCGAGTGCCTTCTCTCCCAGCGCTCGAGGCGGGCGTGCGGGTGCGCCTCGAACTGGGAGAGATCGATCTTTTCGAGCGCAGCCTTACTTGCGTGTATCGCGAGACGCTGGCGGCCAACGACGGAGCGAGTTCGCTGGTTGCACTGCAAGAGAGCCAGTAGCCATAAAATGGCGGCAAGTCCACGGCGTGAGGGTATTTTGCGGGCTGCGATGGCGACAGGCGTGTTCCGCCCCCCGGAGTTCTGGGTAAGGAGCGACCCGCAGACACGGGTGCTCTACGTATCGGTGGGGATCTCACTACTGCTGCATGGCATCGTCCTTGCGACGCACTTCGGCTTTCCGGAGTCACTGCGCTGGCGGTCGGCCAACGAGCCGCTCGAGGTGGCGCTCGTCAACGCGAAGACCCTGGACAAGCCGGTTCGGGCGGAAGTGCTGGCGCAGGCCAACCTCGACCGCGGCGGCAACACCGACCAGGACCGGCATGCCAAGACCTCGTTGCCGGTAACCGCGCCGCGGCATCCAGGCAAAGACCTCGCGGCGGCGCAGCGTCGCCAGCGTCAGCTCGAACTTCAGCAGCGTCGGCTGCTTGCCGAGGCAAAAAAGCATCGCGTCGAAACGCCGACGACCGTGCGCAGCGCGCCGGCCAGCGATCCGACGCCCCAGCTGTCGGGCCGAGATCTTGCCGATTTGTCGCTCGCGGCGATGAAGCTCCAGGCGCAGATCGACCGGCGAGTCGAAGAATACGAGAAGCGCCCGCGCAAGCAGTTCATCGGCGCACGCGCGACCGAGTACCGGTTCGCCCAGTACGAGGAAGACTGGCGACAGAAGATCGAGCGGATCGGCACCCTCAACTATCCGGCCGAGGCCCGCGGCAAGCTGTACGGAAATCTCCGCCTCACGGTGACGATCCGACCGGACGGTACCGTCGACTCAATCGAGCTCGACCGATCCTCCGGGCTGAAGGCGCTGGATCGGGCCGCATTCAAGATCGTGCGCATGGCGTCACCCTTCGCGCCGTTTCCCCCCGATATCCGCAAGGACACCGATTTGCTCGTGATCACGCGCACCTGGTTCTTCGGGCAGGGCGACAAAATCTGGACAGAATGACGCATGACGGCGCGCTACGCCGTGATCGGCAATCCCGTCGCGCACTCGAAATCGCCGTGGATTCACGCGCGTTTCGCGCACGATTCCGGCCAGGACATGACCTACGAGGCGATCCAGGCGCCCCTGGACGGTTTCGAGCGCACAGTCGACGCGTTCCGTACCGCGGGCGGGCGCGGAGCCAACGTCACGCTGCCCTTCAAGGAGCAGGCGTTTGCCTATTGCGCCTCGACGAGCGATCGAGCGCGCGCGGCGCACAGCGTCAATACGCTGGTGCTCGACCGCGCGGAACCCTGGGGCGACAACACCGACGGCATCGGGCTGGTACGCGATCTTGAGGTGAACATCGGCCTGCCGCTGCGCGGCAAGCGAGTGCTGGTTCTCGGAGCGGGCGGCGCCGCGCAGGGCGTGCTGCAGCCGCTGCTGGCAGCCGGCGTGCAGGAGCTCGCGGTCGCCAATCGGACTGTCGAGCGCGCGCTCCCTCTCGTGACGCACTTTCCCGGTGTCGAGATCATCGGATACGCCACGCTCGGCGCGCGCGCATTCGACTTGGTGATCAACGCGACCTCGGCCGGGCTACGCGGCGAACTGCCGCCGCTACCGCCGGCGCATGCAGCCGGACCGTTCGCCGCCGGCGCGCTCGCCTACGACATGGTGTACGGACGCGACACGCCGTTTCTCGACTACGCGCGTCGCGCAGGCGCGCGCGTGAGCGATGGAAGCGGGATGCTGGTGGAGCAGGCAGCGGAGTCGTTTTTCATCTGGCGAGGTGTGCGCCCGGATACACGCGCCGTGCTCGCCGCGTTGCGCGCGCGCTGAGCGGCACTTCTGGTGCGCCGTATCTCCCGCAAGTTGCTCGGTTTCGCGGCCGCGCTGGTGGCGGCCATGTTCGTAGCGGTGCAGGCGTGGTTCTACGCCCAGGTCCTGTGGCTAAGAAGTCACGACCCAGCGCAAAGCGCATTCATGCAGGAGCGCCTCGTCCAACTGCGCGAGCATGATCCGAAGGCCCGGCTGCAGCATCGCTGGCTGCCCTACGCGCGGATTTCCGCAAACCTGAAGCGCGCCGTCGTCGCGGCCGAAGACGCGAAGTTCCTCGATCACCAGGGCTTCGACTGGGAGGCGATCCAGAAGGCGATGGAGAAGAACGAACGCGAGGGTCGGGTCGTCGCGGGAGCGTCCACCATCAGCCAGCAACTCGCCAAAAATCTCTTTCTCTCTGGCGAGCGTACGTGGGCGCGAAAGGGCGAGGAAGCGCTGATTACGTGGATGCTTGAAAACACCCTGTCCAAACGGCGCATCCTCGAGCTGTATCTCAACTTCGCAGAGTGGGGCGAGGGCATCTTTGGTGCCGAATCCGCGGCGCGGCACCATTTCGGCGTTTCGGCGGCCGCGCTGACCCCCGAGCAGTCGGCTTGGCTGGCGGCTATCCTGCCCAGCCCAATGCGCTACGACCGCGGTTACACCACCCGCTATCTCGCCGGCCGCGTCCGCACCATACTCGCACGCATGCCGGCAGCGCAGATTCCGTGAATCGCGCGGCGTTGGCTCTTCAACGCGAAGTCGAACTGACCGAGACGTTCGGCGAGCACTTCGATCGCGTAGCTGGACGCGTCGGCAAGGGGCAGCTCGAGCCAGGCATCGGCTTCGCCGCTCGATGCGCTGATCGTCATGCCCTGCTTGCGCGCCAAGTGCATCATCGCCGAGTTTTCGCTCAGGCAGTGCATGAACAGCTTGCGCACCGTCCAGTTGCGCGCGCGCATGTGGCAGCGCGTAAGCAGCGCGGCGCCCAGGCCGCGCCCGCGCCAGCTCGACAGCACCGAAATCCCGAGTTCCACGTGGCGCTCGCCGCGCGCGAGGTGCGCGGCCCCAGCGAGCTGCAATTCGTCGTCGAACACTCCGAACAGCGCGTCGCGTTCGAAGTCGATGTGCGCGACGTAGCCGCGAACGGCCTCGTCCGGCAAGGCCAGGCCGAATCGCAGGCGACGGTCCTCGCCGCCTAGGGCGAGCAAATGCCGCTCGAGCGCGCCGCGCTCGAGACGCGATAGCTCGCGCGTGATGACTTGTGCGCTCATACGCCGATTGGACAGCGCAGCGGACGTGAGGTTCTGAGGCGGGTGTCAGGCAAGCGCGGCGAACGCGGCGCGCGCCGCGGCGAGCGTCGCATCGATCTCCGCCGCACCGTGCGCCGCCGAGACGAATCCGGCCTCGTACGCCGAAGGCGCGAGATAAACGCCGCGCGCGAGCATTTCGTGGAAGAAGCGATTGAATCGCTCGCGGTCGCATTCCATCACCGCGGCAAAGCTCGTCGGCGGCTGCGCACGGAAATAAATGCCGAACATGCTGCCGATGGACTGTGCCGAAAATGCCACGCCCGCACGCGCTGCCTCGGCTTGCAGGCCTTCGGCCAGCGCACGCGTGCTCGTCTCGACTCGCTCCTGAAAGCCGGCCCCTTCGACCAGAGCTAGCGTCGCCAATCCTGCCGCGACTGCGACCGGATTGCCCGACAGCGTCCCCGCCTGGTATACGGGACCGAGGGGCGCGATCTGCTGCATGACATCGCGCCGGCCGCCGAACGCGCCCACCGGCATGCCGCCGCCAATCACCTTGCCCAGCGTCGTGAGATCGGGCGTGATGCCGAAGCGCTGCTGCGCGCCGCCCGTGGCGACGCGAAAACCGGTCATCACCTCGTCGAAAATCAGCAGGGCCCCGTGGCGCGTGCATTCGTCACGCAGCGTCTCGAGAAAACCGCGTGCCGGCAGAACGAGATTCATGTTCCCGGCGACCGGCTCGACGATCACGCAGGCGATTTCCGCGCCGCGCGCGGTGAACAGCGTGCGCACCGCGGCGAGGTCGTTGTAGGGCAGCACGGCGGTGTGTGCCGCGGTGTCCGCAGGAACGCCGGCCGAGCTCGGATTGCCGAAGGTGAGCGCTCCGGATCCGGCCTTCACCAGGAGGCTATCGGCGTGCCCGTGATAGCAACCTTCGAATTTCACGATGGCGTTGCGCCGGGTAAAGCCGCGCGCCAATCGAATCGCGCTCATCGTGGCTTCGGTGCCGGAGGACACGAGCCGGACCATCTCGATCGAAGGCACGAGTCGGCAGATCGTCTCCGCGAGCTGTACCTCCGCCTCGGTGGGTGCGCCGAACGAGAGCGCGCGCGCCGCAGCGCTCTGCACCGCCGTAACCACCGCGGGGTGAGTGTGCCCGGCCAGCATCGGGCCCCAGGAGCCAACGTAATCGATGTAGCGGCGTCCGTCGGCGTCCCAGAGGTACGCGCCCGCCGCGCGCTCGAAGAACGGTGGTGTCCCGCCCACTGCACGGAAGGCGCGCACGGGCGAGTTGACCCCCGCGGGAATGCGCAGCTGCGCGCGACTGAACAGCTCCTCGTTACGGCTCGTCATGCTGAAAGGCTCGCTTTGGCGGCAAAAAGATTGGCATAGGCGCGCGCCCTCTGCGCGATGTCGGGCGCATCGAACAGATCCGAGATCACGGCCAGGCAATCGGCCCCGGCGCGCAACACCTCAGGCGCACGCTCCAGCGTGATGCCGCCGATCGCCACCACCGGGGCGCCCAGGGCATGCGCCGCAGCCAGGAGATCGAGCGACGCACGCACCGCGCCGGGCTTGGTGGTCGAGGGATAGACGCTGCCGAACGCCACGTAATCGGCCCCAGCGGCGAGCGCCGCTCGCGCGAGGTCGAGCCTGTCGTAGCACGAGGCGCCCAGCAGCCCGTTATGCAGCCTGGCGCGCGCCGCGGTGAGCGCGCCGTCATCGCGTCCGAGATGTACGCCATCGGCGCCGACCGCCTGCGCGAGTTCCACGTCGTCGTTCACGATGAGAGGCACAGCGCGCGCACGACATAGCGCGCGCAGCGCCTTCGCCTCGACCGCTCGCTGCGCGGGCCCGGCTGTCTTGTTCCGGTATTGCAGCGCCGCCCACCCCCCGAGATGCGCGAAATGCAGAGCGGCGCGCACCTTGGCGATCAGAATTTCGCCGTCTGCGCAGTCGGGAGTGATGGCGTAAAGCCCCGAAAGCTTCATGACGATCCGTCGTTCGATTCGTGCTTCACGTCGCGCGCCCAGAAGAAACGGTCAGGGAGAAACTGGCCCATCCCCGGGCGAAATCCTCGCGCCAGCGCCTGCCACGTGTATTCCTGGGCCTCGCGGACGGCATCGGTCACGGCGAGTCCATTCGCAAGGGCCGCGGCGATCGCGGAAGCGAGCGTGCAGCCCGACCCATGATAGCTGTCCGGCAAGCGTTGCCAATGGTCGCTGCGCAGCACGCCCTCCCGCCCGTAGAGCGTATTCACGACATCGACGCTTGCTTCGTGAGTGCCCGTTACGAGCAGATACTCGCAACCCAGGTCGAGCAGACGCCGCGCGCATGCGTCCAGACCGGGCGCGTCGCCCTCGTCATCGCCGCCGTCTCCCGCGAGCCGTCGCAATTCCAGACTATTGGGCGTGACGATGGTCGACACGGGCAGCAACAGCTCGCGCAGGGCGTCCAGCATTTCATCGTTTGCCAAGGGGTCGCCGCGTCCCGAGGCGAGAACCGGATCGAGGACCAGGGGCACGTCCGGGTAGTCGGACACGACCTCCGCGACCGCCACGATGTTCTCTCGGGAGCCGAGTACGCCGAGCTTGAATGCGTCGACCGGCATGTCCTCGAGCAATTGGCGCGCCTGATCGACCACCCAATCGGCTTCGACGGGGATCAAATCCTCGACGCCGCGCGTATCCTGAACCGTTAGCGCCGTGACGACCGACAGCGGATGGCACCCCATGCTCGCCAGGGTGAGCAAGTCGGCCTGCAGCCCGGCGCCGCCGGTGGGGTCAGACGCCGCAAAAGTGAGCACGATGGGGGGCAGGGAAGGCACGCGGGGGCTCGCCCCTGAAATCGGGTGCGGCGGAATACGCTAAGATGCCGGGCCATTTTAACGCACCTCGCAGCGCCCGCATGGCCGACCCCGAACAGAACTATCGTAGCTGGATGTGTTTGATCTGCGGCTTCGTTTACGACGAGGCCGCGGGGCTCCCAGAGGAGGGCTTGCCGCCCGGGACGCGCTGGGAAGACGTGCCGATAAACTGGACCTGCCCGGAGTGCGGCGCGCGCAAGGACGACTTCGAGATGGTTCAAATTTGAGACTTGCACTAATTCACGGGTCAAGCGAGGCTAGTTCAACTACACTCTGAAGTTGGGGTGGGGAGGACATGGCAGGCACGGGGTCATTGGCTGGCGTCAAGGTAATGGTGATCGACGATTCGAACACCATTCGGCGCAGTGCCGAGATATTCCTGCTGCAGGCCGGTTGCAACGTGATCTTGGCAGAGGACGGTTTCGACGCGCTTGCCAAGATCGCCGATCATCAGCCCGACATCGTGTTCGTCGACATCATGATGCCGCGGCTGGACGGCTATCAGACCTGCGCGCTCATCAAGAAGAACCCGAAATTCGCCGGGACGCCGGTGATCATGTTGTCCTCCAAGGACGGGCTATTTGACCGTGCGCGCGGACGTATCGTGGGGTCGAACGAATACCTCACGAAGCCTTTCACTCGGGACGGTCTGATCGACACGGTGAGTGCTCACGCGCCCGAGCGTGCCAAGGCGGCCGCCGCCGGGGGCGGCTGACGGTACGGAGGTTATCCCTATGCCAATCAAGAAGATCTTGGTAGTGGACGATTCGCCGACGGACCGACAATTCCTGCTAGAGGGATTGTCGAAGCTCGGCTTCCAGGTCGTGCTCGCCGATAGCGGCGAGCAAGGCATCGCGAAGGCAAAGTCCGAGAAGCCCGACCTGGTGTTGATGGACGTCGTCATGCCCGGGACCAACGGCTTCCAGGCCACCCGACAAATCGCGCGCGACGAAGCCACGAAGAACATTCCGGTGATCATGTGCACCTCCAAGTCGCAGGAGACCGACCGCATTTGGGGCATGCGCCAGGGCGCGAAGGACTACGTAGTCAAGCCGATCAAAATCGACGAGCTCGCGGCCAAGATCGCCGCCCTGGGCTGAGGCATGGCGCGACGCGTCAGCCTGAAGGAATTTCAGGAAAGCCTGGCCACCCGCATGAAGGCGGCGGCGGGCGAGCCTGCCTCGAGCGCGCGCCTGTCGTTCGAGGCGGAGGGAACGCTATGGCTGCTCCGCCTGGAGAGTACCGGCGAGCTGCTGCCCGTGCCGCAGATCGATCACGTGCCTCTCACGAGGGCGTGGTTCCTCGGCGTAGCGAATGTGCGCGGCGTGCTGTTCGGCGTCACCGATTTCTCGGCCTTCATCGCGGGCGCGCCGACCCGGCGCGGCGGTGACAATCGCCTGCTGCTCGTTGGCCAGCCGCAGGGCATCAATGCCGCATTGCTGGTGAGCCGCCTGAAGGGCCTGCACAATTTGGCCGAATTCGAGCCGCTCGGCGCTCAGCAGGAGCCGGGCGAACAGTGGGTCGAGCGCGCCTGGCGTGACCGCGACGGGCGCGCGTGGCGCGAGCTAGATACCGCGAAGCTGCTCGCGCACCGCGACTTTCTAGATGTCGCGGCACCCTAAGAGGTCGTGGGAGGAACCATGGAATTGAAGATGCCCATCCGATTCGGCCGGCGCGAGGCCGCAGTTTTCGGCGAGAAATCGCCGCCTCTCGCAAGGCGGCTTGCCCGGGTCGCGGGCGGCGCGCAGCGCAGACCGCTCGCCGTACTGCTGCCGGTGTTCGCCGTGCTCCTGATCGTCACGGCAGTGCTGGTGTGGAACAACTATCAGTTCTCCAAGCACGGCACCCAGTACATCGCCGATGCGGGGCAATTGCGCATGCTTTCGCAGCGCCTGGCCAAGGCGGCCCTGCAGGGGCTTTTGGGCAACGCGTCGGCCTTCAGGCAGGTGCAGAGCAGCCGCGACACCTTTGCGAGCATTCTGGACCGGCTGCAACGCGGGGGCACGGTAGGCGGCGAACAGATTCCGCCGAGCCCGGCGAGCGCGCAACCCGAGCTTCAGGCTCTCATAAAGGAATGGCAGCGGACGGAACGCAATACGAGCACGCTGCTCAGGGAACAGCAGATCCTGGTCGGACTGGGCAACGCCGTAGGTCACTTGAACGGCGCAAACCCGCGGCTGCTCGACCTCGCCGAGCAGGTGCAGACGCTCAAGCTCGAGACCTCCGCGCCGGCGCGCGACATCTCGGCGGCCGCGGAGCTGGTCATGCTCACTCAGCGCCTGGCGAAGAACGCCAACGCGCTGCTCGCCGGCGAATCCGTCGATCCCGAGGTGGCATTCCTGCTCGGCAAGGACACCAACCAATTCCGCGCCACCTTGCTCGCGCTGCAGAAGGGCAGCGCCGCTCTGCGCATCGCCGCGACGCGGGACCCGGCGACCTCGGCGAAGCTCGAGGAGCTCGCCCTGGCGTTCAAGAGCTACGAGGAAGCAGTCGCTTCGATTCTGGGCAACATGCAGCGCCTGATCTCCGCGAAGCGCGCGGCGTTCGCCGTGTTCAATGATTCCGAGCCGCTGCTCGGCGCCACGGAGCGACTCGCGACCGCGTACGAGACGGACCTGGCTCAGGACAAGACGGTCTACGTGATCGTGCTGCTTGGGGTGCTGATGGCCGCCGTGCTGGCGGCGATAGCCTACGTGTTGCTCCAGCAGGAGCGGGTCCGCCGCGAGCAGGCGGAGGTCCACGAGCAGTCGCTCAAGCACCTGAACGACCAGAACCAAGAAGCGATCTTGCGCCTCATGAACGAGATGCAGAGCTTCGCCGAGGGCGACCTCACCGTGCGCGCCACGGTGACCGAGGACATTACCGGCGCCATTGCAGATTCGGTGAACTTCGCCATCGAGGAGCTCAAGACGCTGGTCGGCCGTATCAACACGGCGGCCGAACAGGTAACGTCCGCGACGCAGTCCGCGCAGCAAACCTCGACCCAGCTGCTCGCCGCCGCGGAGCGGCAATCGAACGAGATCCGCAACACGGGTACCCAAGTGCTCGGCATGGCGCGCGCGATCAATCAGGTATCCGCGAGCGCGACCGAATCTGCGGAGGTCGCGCGCGCCTCGCTCGCCGCTGCCGAGAAGGGCCAGGAGGCGGTGCACAACGCCATAGCGGGCATGAACGAGATCCGCGGGCACATCCAGGAAACCGCCAAGCGCATCAAGCGGCTGGGGGAGTCGTCGCAGGAGATCGGAGAAATCGTCGAGCTGATTTCGGACATCACCGAGCAGACTAACGTGCTCGCGTTGAATGCCGCGATTCAGGCAGCCTCGGCAGGCGAGGCCGGGCGCGGATTCACGGTGGTCGCCGAGGAAGTCCAGCGCCTTGCCGAGCGTTCGGGCGAGGCGACCAAGCAGATCGGCGCGATCGTGCGCACGATTCAGACCGACACCCAGGACGCGGTGAGCGCGATGGAGAAGAGCACGCAGGGTGTGGTCGAGGGCGCCAAGCTGTCGGACGCAGCGGGCCAGGCTCTCGCGGAAATCGGGGAAGTTTCGCGGCGGCTGGCCACCCTGATCGAGAACATCTCGCGCACGACACAGAGCCAGGCGAAGGCCGCCGGCTCGGTGGCGCTCAGCATGCGCAACATTCTCGGCATCACGGAACAAGCGACCGAAGGCACCAAGCGTACCGCCGCTTCCGTGACGCAGATCGCCGGACTTGCGCAGGATCTGCGCGGTTCCGTGGCGAACTTCAAGCTCTGAGGCGCCGGGACCGCGCGCCGGCAATGCGATGAGCGCGGCGTTCGACATCGGTCCGCTCAGCTGGGTCAAGAGCGAGATCGACTCCTCGCTCGAGCGGGCGCGCGAAGCGCTGCGGGCCTACGGCGGGAGGGCCGACGGCCGCGGCGAACTGCGCACGTGCCGCATACATCTGCATCAGGCTGCGGGCGCGGTGCAGATCGTAGGGCTGGAGGGCGTGTCGCGCTTCTTCGAGGAGACTGAGGCCCTCGCCGCCGATCTGGAGTCCGGTCGCGTCGCGGACGAACAACGCGCCACGCAAGTGCTGGAGCGCGCGCTCACCGCGATAGGCTCCTATCTGTCGGACCTCATGGAGGGCGTACCGGATCAGCCGCTCAGATTGTTTCCGGCGCTCGAGGAGTTGTGCGAAGCGCGCGGTGCACCGCCTCCCGCCAAGACGGATCTGTTCTACCCGGATCTGTCCCTCGCGCCCCCCGCGCGCGAGAAGCCGGTCGTTCGCCTGTCGCGCGAGGAGATCACCCCCTATCTGCGCAGCCAGAGCTCGCGCTTTCAGCGCGCCTTGGTCAAGTGGCTGCGCCAGCCGGCCGATCGCGACGCGCTGGAAGACATGCTGGCCGCCGTCGACGCCGTGGAACAGACGCAGAATATTCCCGCGCAGCGCGCCTTCTGGTGGGCTTCTGGAGCATTCATCGACGCGCTTGCCAAGGGCGATCTCTCCCCCGATCCGGGGGTGCGCCAGGTGGCCACGCACGTCGAGCAGCAGCTGCGCCGGCTAGTGGACGGTTCGTCGTCGGTCGCCGAGCGCGTGCTGCGCGAGGTCCTGTACTGGGTCGCTCGCGCGGGCGGAGCCGGTGGGGCCGGCGCGCGTGAAGCCTCCAGCCTGCGCGCGCTCACGGCGCGCCAGGCGTACCGGCTCGAGGGTTCGCTGCCACTGGAGGAAGCCGAGCCGGACGTATCGCAGCGCATGTCGATGGCGCTCGCATTGCGCGAATCGCTGACGAGCGCTAAGGATGCTTGGAGTAAATACGCGGCGGGCATCGACAGCGCGCTCGCGGCGTTCGTGCAGCACGCGCGCGCGATCGCGGAGCGCGGCGCACGGCTCGGCAACGCCGACCTGACGGCGCTGACGAAGGAGATCTCGCGCGTCGCCGGCCATCTCGAGGGAACCTCGCGCGGCGCGGTGACGGAGGCGGTGGCCATGGAAGTGGCCACGGCGCTGCTGCTGGCCGAGAGCGCCGCGGAAAACTACCGCAACCTGCCGAGCGACTTCGCTCGAGAGGTCGAGGTGATGCTGGCGCGCCTGGGGGCGGCCGTGTTCGGCGCTGACGCGGCCGGCGTGCCGCCCTCGGCCGGACAGATCGACGAGATGACGCGACGCGCCCAAGAACGACTCGCCACCGTGAGCGCGCTCGCCGAGATGAAGGCCAACCTTCACAGGATCGAACAGACGCTCGATGCATATTTCCGCGACCCGGCGCGCACCGGTGAGCTGGAGGCGCTTGAGCCGCTGGTGCACCAGGTGAGCGGCGCGCTGGGGGTTCTTGGAGAGGACAAAGCGCGCATGGCGCTCGAGCGGTGCGCGGCCCGCATTCGCGAGTTCGCCGGGGCGCAAGCTCGCCCGCAGCTGGCTGAATTCGAGGAGGTCGCTCAGATTCTCTCGGGTCTCGGCTTCTATATCGATGCGTTGCAGCACGGTAAGGCCGACTTCGCGGCCGCGATGCGCCCCGCCGGGATCGTCGAACCGGTCGCCGAAGGCGAGCAGACCGCCGCGCGCAGCCTCGAGTCCGAGCTGCGCAGCAAAGCGCGCAGCACGCATGCCCTGTACCAGGCGCTGCGCGAGGCGCCCGAAGACGAACGCCTCAGAAGCGAGTTGAAGGGCAGGCTGGCCGAAATCCGCGACGATGCGGAGCTCGTGGCGGACGCGGAGCTGCGCGATCAGGCGAGCGAAGCACTTTCACAGCTGGATTCAGCGTCGGCCGACCGAAGTCAGCGCCTTGCGCTTTCCATGACCGAGCTGGCCCCGCCGCCGCCCCCGCCGTCGGCCGAAGCCGAGCGGCTCAAAGATGCGAGCGACGAGGCGATCGATCAGGAGCTGCTCGCAATCTTCCTCGAGGAAGCGGGCGGCGTGCTCGCGACGATCTCCGACAGCTTGCGTGAGAGCCGCGCCCAGCCGGCGTCGCTGCCGCAGCTCGTGACGATACGGCGCGGCTTTCATACGCTCAAGGGCAGCGGCCGAATGGTCGGCTTGGCACGACTCGGCGAGGTCGCGCTGGCCGTCGAGCAAGTGCTGAACCTTTGGCTGCAAGACGAGCGTAGCGCCACGCCCGAGCTGCACGCCCTGATCGAACTGTCCCACGGCGCGTTTACCGACTGGATTGCTCGTCTGCGCGCCGGCGCTCCGCAGCCCGATTCGGGCGATGTGCTCGCAGCTGCCGAACGCGTCAAGCGCGGCGAGGCCGCGGCGCCGGCGGCCAGCGCCGCCGCCGAGCCCGCGCAGGAAGAAGACGTCGTCATCGACGGCAACAGGGTTTCCGCGTCGCTGTTCGAGGTGTTCGGTAACGAGGCGCGCCAGCATCTCGATGCGCTCGATCGCGAGCTCGCTTCCGCTGCCGCGACGCGCCTGATCGGCGAGGAGCTGATACGCGCCGCGCACACGCTCGCCAGCATCAGCGGCACGGTGCAGCTCGAGCCCATGCACGCGCTCGGCTGCGCTCTCGAGTCCGCGCTCGCGCGCCTGCGCGCGCGCGCCGCGCCGCCCGATGCCACCGAGCTGGCGCTGCTCGCGCGCGGCAATGCGTCACTGCGCGAGATGTACGGGTCGGCGATTGCTCGTCGCGCGCCCGCCGCGCGTGCCGACCTCGTCGAGGCGCTCGAAGCCATCTCCGGCCGCACCGAGGAGGCTCCGGCAGTTGCGCCGGGACGCGGCGAGACCCACGCGCAGGAACGCCGCCAGCGGCGTATCGATGACGACATCGACGCCCAGCTGTTGCCGACGTTCCTGCAGGAAGGCGCGGAGCTCCTGCCGCAAGCCGGCGAGCTTTTGCGCGCCTGGCGCGCAGATCCCGTCGATCTCGAGCGCGCCAAGGCCCTGCAGCGCGTGCTGCATACTTTCAAGGGCAGCGCGCGCATGGCGGGCGTCATGAGCCTCGGGGAGCTGACGCACCACATGGAGACGCGCGTCGAGAACGCGATCGCGCTCAAGCTCTCGCCGACAGAGCTCTTCGACGACCTCGACCAATCCTTCGACCGCGTCAGCATGCTGCTCGAGCGGCTGCAGAGGCCGCTCGAGGAGCGCGCGCCCGAGCGCGCGCGCGCCGAGGCCGCGGTCCCCGCACCCGCACCGGAGCTCGGGCCGGCGCGGGGGCTGCTGCGCGTGCGCGCGGATACGCTGGAAAAGCTCGTCAACCAGGCTGGCGAAGTCGCGATCACCCGCTCGCGCATCGAGGTGGAGATGCGCACGCTGAAGGCGGCGCTCGCCGATCTCACGGAAAACGTCGCGCGCTTGCGCGGCCAGCTGCGGGAAATCGAAATCCAGGCCGAGTCGCAGATGCAGGCGCGTGTGCGCGAAGCCGAGGAAGCCGCGCGGGAATTCGATCCGCTGGAATTCGACCGCTTCACGCGCTTCCAGGAACTGACGCGCATGATGGCCGAGAGCGTCAACGACGTCGCGACGGTGCAGCAGAACCTGACGCGCGTAGCGGACGACACGGATGCGGCGCTCTCCGCGCAGGCTCGACTGAACCGCGACCTGCAACAGGACCTGATGCGCGTGCGCATGGTGCCGTTCGGCACACTCGCGCAGCGCCTGCACCGCCTGGTGCGCCAGACCGCGAAGGAGCTCGGCAAGCGGGCGAATCTGGAGTTGCGCGGAGTGGGCGTCGAGCTCGACCGCTCGGTGCTCGAGCGCATCACCGGCCCGCTCGAGCACCTGCTGCGCAACGCGCTCACGCACGGCATCGAAGCGCCGGCCGAGCGTGTGGCGTTCGGCAAGCCCGAGGGGGGCGAGCTTCGCCTGGACGTGCGCCAGGAGGGAAACGAGGTCGTGCTCGCGCTCGCCGACGACGGCGCCGGCCTGAATCTGGAGAAAATCCGTGCGACCGCCGTCGGCAAGGGCCTCCTTTCGGCGGGCGATGCGCCGAGCGAGCAGCAGCTTGCCGACCTGATATTCGTGCCGGGGTTCAGCACTGCTGCGGAGGTCACCGAAATCGCGGGACGCGGAATCGGGATGGACGTCGTCAAGGACGAGGTCGGAGCGCTCGGCGGCCGCGTAGAGCTCGAATCCACGCCGGGCAAGGGAACCCGATTTGTCATTCGGCTGCCGCTCACCACGGCTGTCACGCAGACGGTGCTGGTGAAGTCCGGCGCACGCACCTACGCGCTGCCCGGCGTCATGGTCGAGCAGGTGCAGCAGCTGCGTCCCGAGCAGCTCGCGAAGCTGCGCGCCATCGGCCACGTCGATTGGGCTGGCAGGCGCTACCCCTTCGCCTATCTGGCCGAGTTGCTCGGCGAGTCCGGGGCGCCGGAGCGCGCCGAGCGGCGCTATGCGCCTGTTCTGCTCCTTCGGTCGGGCGCCGAAGCCGCGGCGCTGCTCGTCGACGAGATGATCGGAAACCAGGAGGTCGTGGTAAAGAACCTCGGGCCGCAGCTCGCGCGCGTACCGGGGATTTCCTCGATCACCGTGCTCGGAAGCGGCGAGACCGTGCTCATCCTGAACCCGGTACCGCTCGTGCGTCGGCCGCGGCCCGCGCTTCGTCCGGGCAGCGGATCCGCCCCCGCAGCCCAGCCCGCGAGGCCGCGTGTCATGGTGGTGGACGACTCGCTCACCGTGCGCAAGATCACCGGCCGGCTGCTCGAACGCGAGGGCTACCAGGTCACGACCGCCAAGGATGGGGTCGAGGCGCTCGAGCGGCTTTCGCTCGGGATCCCCGACGTGGTACTCATCGATATCGAGATGCCGCGTATGGACGGCTTCGATCTGGCGCGCAATCTGCGCGCGGACCCCAAGCTCGCCAAGATTCCGATCATCATGATCACTTCGCGCACTGCGGACAAGCACCGCGCCTATGCGCAGGAGCTGGGCGTAAACGTGTTCCTCGGAAAGCCCTACCAGGAACAGGAGCTGCTCGGCCACATCGCCGGATTTCTCGGGCGCTGAGCCGTCAGGCGCTTTTCGCCGCTTTGAACCGCGCCAGGGTACGTCTGCGTGCCGTGGCGTGGTCCACGACGGGGGCTGGATAGTCTTGTCCGATCAGGCAGCTTGCGGCGCGCTGCTCCTCCAAGCTCATCTGCCAAGGCGCGTGCACGCGCGGCGCCGGCACGCGCGCGAGTTCGGTCACGAAGCTGCGGATAAACTCGCCCCGCGGGTCGAACCTGAGCGACTGAGTCACGGGATTGAAAATGCGAAACCAGGGCTGCGCGTCGCAGCCGGTCGACGCCGCCCACTGCCATCCGCCGTTATTTGCCGCGAGATCGTAATCGTTCAGTTTGGCCGCGAACCAGCGCTCGCCGCGCCGCCAGTCGATGCCCAGGTCCTTGACTAGGAACGAAGCGGCGACCATACGTAGACGATTGTGCATAGTTCCGGTGCGCTCGAGCTGGCGCATGGCGGCGTCCACCAGCGGATAGCCGGTGCGTCCCTCGCACCATGCCTGCCAGTGACCTGGATTGTCATCGAAACGCAGCGCATCGAATTCGCGCCGGAACGCGTGCCCGGTCACGTCGGGCCGGCAGGCGAGGACCATGAAGTAGAAGTCGCGCCAGATCAGCTCCGACAGCCACGCGAGGGCGCCGGAACCGCCCCGTCGCCAGGCGTAGCCGGCAAGTTGCCGGATCGACACGGTGCCGAAGCGCAGGTGAGTCGACAGGCGGGACGTGCCCTTCACGGCCGGAAAATCACGTTGCGCGTGATAGCGGTCGATGCATCGCTTGAAGCGGGCAAGCAGCCGCGCAGCGCCCGACATTCCGGTAACGACACCGAGCGCGTCGAGATCGGTGCGCCGAAATCCAATGTCCTCCAGCTGCGGGAGCGGTAAACCCCCGGCGCGAGCAAGGCGCGCGGTCAGACGCTCCGTCCGATAAGGCTGCAAGTGGGGCGGCGCGAGCTTTGCTAGCCAGGCGCGCTTATAGGGCGTGAAGACGCTGAAGTCGCCGCCGGCGCGCGTGCGCAGCTCGTTGCGCTCGAAGATCACCTGGTCTTTGCGGGTGCGCCAGTCGATACCCGTGCCCCGCAGCGCGAGCGCGACCGCTTCGTCGCGCGCGAGCGCCGCGGGCTCGTAATCGCGATTGGCGTACACGGCCGCGACCCCGAGTTTTCTCGCCAGGCGCGGAATTTCCTCCCGGGCGCGGCCATGCAGCACGTGCAGGCCGCCGCCGCGCGCCTCGAGCGCCGCTTTCAGCTCGCGCGCGCTCTCCCAGATGAATTCGACGCGCCGGTCGCCGCGGCTGGGCAGAGGATCGAGAATGTCGGTGTCGAAGACGAAAGCGCAGTGCACCGCACCATGCGCGCTCAGCGCGGCGTGCAGTGCGGCGTGATCGAGAATGCGCAGGTCGCGGCGGAACCAGACGAGCGCGGCAGAATCCAACGGCATGCGCTAAAATATCGTCAAGCATGTCCTCGATCAATCTGACGCATCACTTCCTGATCGCCATGCCCAACATGGTCGATCCACATTTCGCGAGGACGCTGACTTACGTGTGCGAGCACAACGACCAGGGCGCGCTCGGCATTGTCGTCAATCGCCCCATCGACATGACCATGCAGGCGCTGTTCGAGCGCCTCTCGCTCACGCTGCGCCACAGCGAGCTGGCGGATGCGCCGGTATTCTTCGGCGGACCCGTCCAGACCGACCGCGGTTTCGTGCTGCATGCGCCCGCCGGCAACTGGCAGTCCACGCTCAGGGTGCGCGAGGCGATCGGACTGACCACTTCCAAGGACGTTCTCGAGGCCGTCGGCCGCGGCGAAGGTCCGGCCAAGATACTGGTGACGCTCGGTTACGCCGGCTGGTCGGCGGGCCAGCTGGAGCACGAGTTGTCGCAGAACGCGTGGCTTACGGTAGAGGCCCAGGACGCGATCATCTTCGACACCCCGGTCGAAGAGCGGCTGCCCGCCGCGATGGAGCTGCTGGGCATCGATTTTGCCCGACTGCAGGATGAAGCGGGCCATGCCTGAGCGGCGCATAACCGGCCAGGCGAGCGCCACACTTCCTCCTCAGTCCCGCGTTTCCGCTTCCGAAAGGGACTCGACCGTCTTGGCGTTCGACTTTGGCGAGCGGCGCACGGGCGTGGCCGTGGGCGATGCGCGCTTGCGCACCGCTCACCCGCTGAAGCCTATCGCCGCGATTGGGACCGCGCGCTTCAGGGCGATCGGCGCGCTGCTCGCGGAGTGGCACCCGGGGCGACTGGTGGTCGGATGGCCGGTGTCGGAGGACGGCAGGCCTCATCCCCTCGCGCCGCGCGTCGAGCGCTTCGCGCGGCAGCTCGAAGATCGCTTTGGCATCCCGGTCGCCCGTGTCGACGAGCGCTACACTTCGACCGCCGCCGAGAGCCGCATGCGCGAGGCGGCGGGCGCGCGCCGCGCCGCCGGCGCCGCACGCGCGCGGCAGCTCGACTCGTACGCCGCCCAGCTGATTCTCGAGCAGTACTTCGATGAAGCCGCTGCCTGACGCCGAGAAGCTGTGCGCGGGTTTGATCGCCGAGCTCAAGCCGCTCGTGGGGCCGAAAACGGCGATGATCGGCCTGTACACCGGCGGGGTGTGGCTCGCCGAGCGACTGCATGCGGAGCTCGCGCTCGGCGAGCCCCTCGGCACGATGGACATCGCGTTCTACCGCGACGACTACCACAAGCAGGGCTTGGCACGCGACCCCAAGCGCACGCGCATCCCGTTCGCGGTGGAAGGACGCGACCTGCTCCTGGTCGACGACGTGCTCTACACCGGGCGCACCGTTCGCGCGGCGATGAACGAGCTGTTCGACTACGGCAGGCCGGCGAGCATTTCGCTGGTCGTGCTGGCCGATCGCGGCGGTCGCGAGCTGCCGATCTGCGCGCAGTACTGCGGCGCGAAAGTGGATGTGCCTGCCGACATGCGCTTGCGCCTGCGCCGCGGCGACGACGGCAAGCTCGAGCTCGAGCTGGAACGTGCAGAGTAACCCGCAACTGAACGCCAACGGAGAGCTGCGGCATCTCCTGTCGATCGAGGGGCTGCCGCGCGAGGTGCTGGGCGGCATCCTCGACACCGCGGCCTCCTTCGTGGGCGTGACCGAGCGCGAAGTGAAGAAGGTGCCGATTCTGCGGGGCAAGAGCGTGTTTAACCTCTTCTTCGAGCCCTCGACGCGTACCCGCACCACCTTCGAGATCGCAGCCAAGCGGCTCTCGGCCGACGTCATCAACCTGAATATCGCGGCGAGCTCGCAAACCAAGGGCGAGTCGCTGCTCGACACCGTGGCGAACCTATCGGCGATGCAGGCCGATGTATTCGTGGTGCGCCACGCCTCGTCGGGCGCACCCTTCCTGATCGCTCAGCACGTCAAGCCGCACGAGCACGTTATAAACGCCGGCGACGGGCGGCACGCACATCCCACGCAGGGTCTGCTCGACCTGTACACGATCCGCCACTACAAGCGGGACTTCGCAAGGCTGAGCGTGGCCGTGGTGGGCGACGTGCTCCATTCACGCGTGGCGCGCTCGCTGATCCACGGACTTACTACGCTCGGTACACCGGAGGTGCGCGTCATCGGCCCCAAGACGCTGCTCCCGGCGGGGGTGGAATCGCTCGGCGTGCGCGTGTTCCACGACATGCGCGAGGGGTTGCGCGGCGCCGACGTCGTGGTGATGCTGCGCCTGCAGAGCGAACGCATGCGCGGCGCATTGCTGCCGAGCGCGCAGGAGTACTTCAAGCACTACGGGCTGACGGCGGACAAACTCGCGCTCGCCAGACCCGACGCGATCGTCATGCACCCCGGCCCGATGAACCGCGGCGTCGAAATCGATTCGACCGTTGCCGACGGGCCTCACTCGGTGATCCTGCCGCAGGTTACGTTCGGCATCGCGGTGCGCATGGCCGTCATGAGCATGGTGGCGGGAACATCGTGAAGGTCCTGATCCGCAACGGGCGCGTGATCGATCCGGCGAGCGGGCGCGACGCGATCGGCGATCTGGCGATCGCCGACGGACGCATCTGCGAGTCGTTCGCGGGCGAGCCGGAGCGGGTCATCGACGCTCGCGGCCTGGTCGTTGCGCCGGGCCTCATCGATCTGTCCGCGCGGCTGCGCGAGCCGGGGTACGAGCACAAGGCGACGCTCGAGTCGGAGATGGACGCCGCGGTCGCGGGCGGGGTCACCAGTCTTGCGTGCCCGCCCGATACCGACCCGCCGCTGGACGAGCCCGGCCTCGTGGACATGCTGCGCCGGCGTGCCAAGTCGCTTTCGCGCGCCAGGGTGTACCCCGTAGGCGCGCTCACCGTTCAGCTCGCCGGCGAGCGTCTCACCGAAATGGCCGAACTGGCGGAGGCGGGGTGTGTCGCATTTTCGCAGGCCAACGCGCCGCTCTCGGATACCCAGGTGCTCTGGAGGGCGCTGCAGTATGCCGCCACCTTCGGCTTTCCTGTCTGGCTGCGTGCCGAGGACTACTGCCTGGCGCGCGGCGGGGTTGCGCACGACGGCGAGGTCGCCACGCGGCTCGGCCTGCCGGGCATTCCAGCGTTCGCCGAGACGATCGCGCTCGGCGCGCTACTCGAGCTGGTGCGCGCCACCGGTGCGCGCCTGCACGTGTGCCGCCTGTCGAGCGCCGGCGCCGTGCAGCTCATGCGGACCGCGAAAGGCGAGGGCCTGCCGGTCAGCAGCGACGTCGGTGCGCACCATGTGCACCTGTCCGACATGGATTTAGGCTACTTCGACTCGCATTGCCGGCTGATACCACCCCTTCGGAGCCAGCGCGACCGCGAGGCGCTTTCCGCCGGGCTCGCGGACGGCACCATCGACTGCATGTGCTCGGACCATACCCCGGTTGACGAGGATCAGAAGCAGCTGCCGTTCTCCGAGGCCGAGCCGGGGGCGACGGGCCTCGAGCTGCTCCTGCCGCTCGCGCTCAAGTGGGGCGCGCAAAGGAATCTGCCGCTCGGCAAGACGCTGGCGCGCATCACCAGCGACCCTGCGCGCATCCTCGGCGTGCAATCCGGACGCCTGGCGGTTGGGGCGCCCGCCGACGTGGTCGTGTTCGATCCGCAGGCGCCGGTCAGGATAAGCGCCGCGATGCTCAAGAGCCAGGGCAAGAACTCCCCATTCCTCGGCTACGAGCTCGAAGGCCGCGTGCGCTACACGCTGGTTGCGGGCAAGCCCGTGTACGAAGGCGCATGAACCTGCGTTCGGCGCTCGCCTTGCTGGTCGTGCTGGGTCTCGCGGCGTGCGCCGGTTCGCCCACTCGACCCGGCGGGTACTACAAGGACGACGGACCGGGTGAACGCACGCCCGACCCCGCCCAGCTCGCCGACGCACAGCCCAGGCGCGAGCCGCTCATGCGGGCCGCCAATCAGCCGTACGACGTGTTCGGCAAGCACTATGTTCCATTTACCGAGCTCAAGCCTTACACCCAGCGCGGCGTCGCGAGCTGGTACGGCAAGCGCTTCCAGGGCCAGAAGACCTCCAGCGGCGAGCCCTACGACATGTACGCAATGACCGCGGCGCACCCGCTGCTGCCGATCCCGAGCTACGCGCGCGTCACCAATCTCGCCAACGGCAAGAGCGTGGTGGTGCGCATCAACGACAGAGGGCCGTTCCATTCGAACCGCATCATCGACCTGTCCTACGCCGCTGCCTACAAGCTGGGCTACGCGGGAGCCGGAAGCACGACGGTCGAGGTGCAGAGCATCGTCCCCGGCGGACAAACCGTCCGGGCCGCGTCCGCGCAGGCGGTCGGGGAGCCGGCGGCGGTGCCGAACGGCGTGTACCTTCAGCTCGGCGCGTTTTTGGCACGCGACACCGCCGAAAGCTATCGCGCCTCGATCTATCGGCGGCTTGCCTGGCTCACCGATCAGATCCACGTGCTCGCGAGCGGAAGCCTGTACAAGCTGCATCTCGGCCCCTATCCGAGTGAGGCCGATGCGAGCGCGGTGGCGACGCGTATTCAATCCGAAATGAACCTCAAGCCCGTATTCGTTGTCCGATAGCGGTCCGCCGCGGCGCCCCGCACGCTCCCGACGGGCGCTCATTCTGGAGAGACAGAACACCATGCTACGCACCTGCATCGCCTTCCTGTTCGCCCTCGCCGCCACCTTCGCGCGCGCCGCGGCGCCGCAGCCGCCAGGGATCGATGGGCATTCCTGGCTGCTCGCCGACCTGTCGAGCAATCAGATCCTCGCCTCGGACAAGGCCGACGTGCGCTTCGAGCCGGCATCGCTCACCAAGCTGATGACCGCGTATCTCGTGTTCCGCGCATTGCACGAGAAGCAGATCTCGCTCGACCAGCAGGTCCAGGTTTCGGAGCGCGCCTGGAAGGCGCCGGGCTCGCGGATGTTCATCCAGCCGGGCATGCCGGTCACCGTCGGCCAGCTCATCCAGGGCATGGAGGTGCAGTCCGGAAACGATGCGTGCATCGCACTCGCCGAGACGGTGGGGGGATCCGAGGACGTGTTCGTACAGATGATGAACCGCGAGGCGGCTCGCCTGGGAATGAAGAACACGCACTACGCGAACGTCACCGGCCTGCCCGATCCGCAACACTACAGCACGGCGCACGACATCTACCTGCTCACGGCCGCCCTGATTCGGGACTTCCCCGCCGAGTACGCGCGCTACTACTCGGAGAAAGAGTACACCTACAACCACATCACGCAGCGTAATCGCAACCGCTTGCTGTGGCTCGACCCCAGCGTGGACGGCGTCAAGACGGGCCACACCGAAGCCGCGGGCTACTGCCTGGTCGCCTCTTCAAAGCACGGCGAGCGGCGCTTGCTGTCGGTGCTGCTCGGCGCACCCTCGGAGCAGGCGCGCGCGAGTGAATCGCTCAAACTGCTCAATTGGGGCTACCAGTTCTACGACAGCGTCAAGCTCTACGACAAAGGGCAGACGGTCAAGCAGATCCAGGTGTGGAAGGGCGCCGAGCCGACCGTCGACGCGGGCTTCACCGGCGCGCTCATGCTGGCCGTGCCGAAGGGCGAATCCGACAAATTGTCCGCGCAACTCGTGTCGCAGCGCCCGCTAATGGCGCCGATCGCCCAGGGCCAGCAAGTCGGCATGCTGCGCGTCACCTTGCAGGGCAACCTGCTGGGCGAGTACCCCCTCGTGGCGCTCAAGCCGGTGGCCACCGCGGGGATTTTCGGCAGGGCATGGGATACACTGCGCCTGTGGATGAAGTAGCGGGGGCCCGATGATCTTTCTCAACGGCAAGTTCATGCCCATCGAGCAGGCGACGGTGCCGGTGCTCGACCGAGGATTCATATTCGGCGATGGCGTCTACGAGCTGGTGCCGGTGTACTCGCGGGTGCCGTTCCGGATCGACGAGCACCTCGCGCGCCTGGAGCGCAGCCTGCAGGAAGTGAGGATCCGCAACCCGTACTCTCGCGAGCGTTGGCGCGAGATCATCGCACAGCTGATCGCACAGCAGCCGTACGAGGACCAGGGCGTGTACTTCCAGGTCACGCGCGGCGTCGCCAAGCGCGACCATGCTTTTCCAAAGGGGGTCGAGCCGACGGTCTTCGTCATGTCGAACCCGCTCGTCAATCCCCCCGCCGAGCTGGTCGAGGCGGGCGCGCGCGCCGTGACTGCGCCCGACTTCCGCTGGCTGCGCTGCGACATCAAGTCGATCTCGCTCATCGGCAACTGTCTGCTGCGCCAGCTTTCGGCGGATGTCGGCGCGGTCGAAACGATCCTGCTGCGCGACGGCCGACTCACTGAAGCGTCGGCGTCCAACGTGTTCATCGTGAAGGCTGGTGTCGTTCGCGGCCCGGCGAAATCGAATCTCATCCTCCCGGGCATTACCTACGACGTCGTGATCGAGCTGGCGCGAGATGCGGGCATGCCGCTCGACATCGGCGAGGTGAGCGAGAGCGAGCTGCGCGCGGCGGAGGAAATCTGGGTGACCTCGTCGTCCAAGGAAGTGCTCGCGATCGTCGATCTGGACGGCAAGCCCGTCGGCGAAGGCCGGCCCGGGCCGGCCTTCCGGCGCATGTATCAGCTCTACCAGGACTTCAAGCGGCGCGTGATGCGCGCCGGCAGGCAGACCGTCGCGGCGTGAGCATGATCGAGGCGCGCGAGTCGGCGCTCACCTATCCTTGCGACTTCCCGATCAAGGTGATGGGCCGCCGCGAGGCGAACTTCGCGCAAAGCGTGCTGGAAATCGTGCTCAGGCACGCGCCGGACTTCCAGCCGGCGACGATGGAGATGCGCCCCAGCCGGCAGGGGCGCTACCTGAGCCTCACTGTGACCGTACAGGCGCGCTCGCGCGAGCAGCTCGACGCGCTGTATCGGGAATTGTGCGATCACCCCTCGGTCGTGATGGTTCTGTGATGTCCGCGGTGCTCGCACCGGCCGTGCAGCGCGTGCGCATCGAACGGCGCGGGCTCGCCGCTTACCTCCCGACCGTCGAAGCGATGCGCGAGTTCACCGTAGGGCGCGATGCCGACACGCCCGACGAGCTGTGGCTGCTCGAGCATCCGCCGGTCTATACGCTCGGGCTGGGTGCTGATCCGGCGTACGGGCCGCGCGGAGACACCGGAATCCCGGTGCTGCGCGTCGAGCGCGGCGGACAGGTGACCTATCACGGACCTGGACAGGTCGTTCTCTACACCCTGGTCGATCTCGGACGACGGCGCCTCGGCGTGCGCGAGTTCGTCGCCATGCTCGAGGAATCCGTGATCGACTTGCTCGCCGAGCACGGCGTGCGCGCCGCGCGACTCCCGGGCGCGCCCGGCGTCTACGTCGGGGGCGCGAAGATCGCGGCCCTCGGACTGCGCGTTTCGCGCGGTTGCACTTTTCACGGCCTGGCACTGAACGTCGACATCGATCTCGCGCCATTCGCGGCGATCGACCCCTGCGGCTTCCCCGGCCTGCGCGTGACGCGCTTGCGCGACCTCGGTATCGCGCAATCGTGTGCCGAAGCGGGCGGGCAACTGGCCGAATTTCTCGTAGCGAGGCTCGCGCATGCGTGAGGCGGGCGCGAAGGAAAAGGGCGCAGCCAAAACCGCCCGCATCCCGGTGAAGATCGTCCCGCGCGAACGGCTGGCCAAGCCGGCGTGGATCCGCGTCAAGGCGGCGAGCCCCGGTTCGCGCTTCTACGAGATCAAAGACATCCTGCGCGCGCAGCGCCTGCATACCGTGTGCGAGGAGGCCTCCTGCCCCAACATCGCCGAGTGCTTCGGCAAGGGCACCGCGACCTTCATGATCCTGGGCGACATCTGCACGCGCCGCTGCCCGTTCTGCGACGTGGGCCACGGCCGTCCGCTGCCGCTCGATCCCGAGGAGCCCGTCAACCTCGCGCGGACGATCGCCGCGCTCGAGCTCGCCTACGTCGTCATCACCAGCGTCGACCGCGACGATCTGCGCGACGGCGGGGCCGGCCACTTCGTCGAGTGCATCCGCGCGGTGCGCGAGCGCGCGCCGCGCACGCAGATCGAGGTGCTGGTGCCCGACTTCCGGGGCCGGCTCGACCGCGCGCTCGACGTGCTCGGCGCGGCGCCGCCCGACGTGATGAACCACAACCTGGAGACGGTGCCGCGCCTGTACCGCCAGGCGCGCCCCGGCGCGGACTACGCGCACTCGCTCGCGCTGCTTGCGCGTTTCAAGGAGCGCTTTCCGGCGATTCCCACCAAGTCGGGGCTGATGGTGGGCCTCGGCGAGACCGACGACGAGATCCTCGCGACGATGCGCGACCTGCGCGCGCACGCGGTCGACATGCTGACGATCGGGCAGTACCTGCAGCCGACGGGCGGGCACCTGCCGGTGCTGCGCTACGTGCCGCCGGAGACCTTCGCGCGCTTCGAGCGCGAGGCGCAGGCGATGGGCTTCCGCCACGCCGCGGTCGGTGCGCTCGTGCGCTCGTCGTACCACGCCGACCGGCAGGCCGAGGGCGTGCTCGCGGGCTAGCCAGCCAGCGCCGGCGGCGCATCCGCGAGGATGCGGAGCCGACAAAGGCCTAAGGCTGGGGCAGCGCGGCGTCCTTCGGCCAGAGGATCCACATCCGGCCCTCCTGCCGCATGAGCCCGGCCTCGCGCCCCGCCGCGTCGCCGAAGCCCCAGAAGAAGTCCGCGCGCACCGCGCCGCGGATCGCGCCGCCGCGGTCCTGTGCCAGCACCAGCCGTTGCAGGGGCGCGTCCGACGCCGCATAGGTCGTCGCGAGCCACACCGGCGTGCCCAGCGGCACGGCCCGCGGATCGACGGCGATCGTGCGCTCGCGCAGCAGCGGGACGCCGAGCGCGCCGTAAGGCCCGTCGATCTCGGCGGCGAGCGTCCCGGGCTGCGGCGGGGGCACCTCGCGGAAGAACACGTAGCTCGGGTTCTCGTCGAGCAGCGCCGGGAGCTTCTCCGGATGGCGCCGCCCCCAGGCGCGGATGCCCTGCAGCGACGCTTCCCCGACCGTGAGCTCGCCCCGATCGACCAGCACGCGGCCGACGGAGCGGTACGGCTGCCCGTTCTGGTCGGCGTAGCCCAGGCGCAGCACGGCGCCGTCGTCGAGCCGGATGCGCCCGGAGCCCTGGATCTGCAGGAAGAACGCGTCGACCGGGTCGTCGACCCAGGCGAGCACCTTGCCGTGGACCGTCGCGCGGCCGCCTTCGATGTCCGCACGGGTCCAGTACGGGAC
>JBLMWT010000128.1:0-25088 GCA_050257375.1 Sphingomonadaceae bacterium | reverse complement strand
GCGCTCGAGGCGCTCGGCTTCGCGCTGACGCCGTACTCCGGGCAGGCGACGCCCGAAGGTCCGACCGGCACCGCGAACCGCTGCGTGATGCTCGAACAGGGCTACCTCGAGCTGCTCGCTCCGGTCTCCGATACGCCGCACGCTCGCCGCACGCGCGAAGCGATGGCGCGCTACACGGGCGTGCACATCCTCGCGCTCGGCACTCCCGACGCGCAGGCCGAGCGCGCGCGCCTCGAGCGGCACGGCTTCGCGCCGCTGCCGACCGTGGACCTCGAGCGCGGCGTCAACTTCGAGGGCGAAACCCACCGCGCACGATTCGGCGTCGTGCGCGTCCCGCCGGAGGCGATGCCCGAGGGGCGCGTGCAGTTCGTCGAGCACAGGACGCCCGAGCTGCTCTGGCAGGCGCGCTGGCTCGCGCACGCGAACGGCGTCACCGGGCTCGCCGCCGTCTTCGTAGTCGCCAACGACCCCGCCGCCGTTGCGGCGCGCTACGCGCGCTTCGCCGCCCTGGCGCCGCGCCCCGCGGGCGCGCTCGTGCGCCTGCCGACGGCGCGCGGCGAAGTGGTCCTCGGCCGCAGGAAGGATCTCGCCCGCCTGCTCGGCGACGCTCCGGCGGCGCCGGCGCTCGCGGGCTACGCGCTCGCCTGCCGCGACGCGAGGAAGCTCCTGGCTCGCTGCCGGCGCGCGGGCGTGGTCGCTCGAGCGCGCGGGAAGCTGTATTCTGCGAGCCTGCCGCCGGCGCTGGGCAGCGCCTGGCTGTTCGGCAGCCGCAGCGGCATCACCCGATTCCTGGAAGGGGCCTGAACGCAAGATGTCCTCCGATCTGCTCACCCTGTCCGCCGTCGATCTGCTTCGCCTGTACCGCGGCAAGCGCGCCTCGCCCGTGGAGGTGACGCGCGCAGTGCTCAAGCGCATCGACGAGCTCAATCCCGTGCTCAACTGCTTCTGCTATCTCGCGCCGGACGCGCTCGCGATGGCCAGGGAGTCGGAAGCGCGCTGGATGAAGGGCGAGCCGAAAGGCGCGCTCGACGGCGTGCCGGTGTCGATCAAGGATCTGCTGCTCACGCGCGGCTGGCCGACGCTGCGCGGCTCGAAGACGGTGGACCCGAAGGGCCCCTGGAACGACGACGCGCCCGTCGTGGCGCGCCTGCGCGAAGCGGGCGCGCTGCTCATCGGCAAGACCACCACGCCGGAGTTCGGCTGGAAGGGCGTGACCGACAATCCGCTCACCGGCATCACGCGCAATCCGTGGAACCCGGCGCGTACGCCGGGCGGCTCTTCGGGCGGCGCCGCCGCGGGACTGGCCGCGGGCATGGGGCCGCTCGCGCTCGGCACCGACGGCGGCGGCTCGATCCGCATCCCCTGTGCGTTCACCGGCGTGTTCGGCCTGAAGCCCTCGTTCGGGCGCGTGCCCGCCTGGCCGCTCTCGCCGTTCGGCACGGTGGCGCACGTCGGGCCAATGACGCGCAGCGTGCACGACGCCGCGCTGCTGCTGAACGTCCTCGCGCGCCCCGACGCGCGCGACTGGCACGCGCTTCCGTACGAGCCGCGCGACTACCGCGTCGGCCTGGACGAGGGCGTGCGCGGGCTGCGCATTGCCTATTCGGCCAGGCTCGGGTACGCGCAGGTCGATCCGGAGGTGGAGACGCTCGTCGAGCAGGCGGCGATGCGCTTCGTCGATCTCGGGGCCCTGGTCGAGCCCGTCGACCCGGGCTTCGCCGACGCTGAGCCCGTATTCCGTACGCACTGGTTCGCCGGCGCCGCGCTGCTGCTGAAGAATTTCACGCCGCAGCAGAAGGCGCTCATGGACCAGGGCCTGGTCGAGGTCGCCGACCAGGGCGCAAAGATCGGCATGCTCGAGCTGCTCGAAGCGGCGCAGAAGCGCGGCGCGCTCGGCGTGCACATGAACCAGTTCCACGAGAAGTACGACCTGCTACTCACGCCGGCGCTGCCGCTCGCCGCGTTCGATGCGGGCAAGGAAGTCGCCGACGTCGTCAAGGAAAAGCGCTGGACCGACTGGACGCCTTTCTCCTATCCGTTCAACCTCACGCAGCAGCCGGCCGCCTCGGTGCCCTGCGGGCTGACCGCCGAAGGCCTTCCCGTGGGACTGCAGATCGTCGGGCCGCGCTACGCCGACGCGCTCGTGCTGCGCGCGGCGCGCGCCTTCGAGTCCGCGCAGCCCTTTGCGATGCCGGACGTCTCGGGGCTCGCAGCCTAGCGGCGCACGCCGTGCCGGTCGACATCAAGCTCGTCCGCGCGCACGAGTTCGTCATGACGCGAGCCGACGACTCGCTCGACTTCGAGGCGAGCAAGGCAATGGCCGCGCGGCTCGCCGAAACGCTCGCCGCCCCCTGCGCGCTGCTGGTCGACCTGCGCGACGCGGACACGGCGCTCGACGTTCTTCGGCTCCACGACCTGTGCGCAGTGCTCGCCAAGCGCTGCAAGACGGCGATGCTCGCGGCGGCCGGTGAGCACGCCGCCACGCCACGCTTCGCGCAGCTCGTCGCCGAGGGGGGCGACCGCGAGCTGCGCGCGTTCACCAACCTGGACGAAGCGCTTTCCTGGCTCGCGTCGCCCGCGCCGCAATGACCCCACGCCACTATCGCTTCTGGCCCAAGCGCCTGCCGCATCGCCCGAGCGTGCCGCGCACGCCGCTGCACGAGCTGCTCGAGGTCTCGGCACGCCGTTATCCCGACAAGGCGGCGACCGTGTTCTTCGGCGCGCGGCTCACCTACAAAGAGGCGCAGGAGCAGGTGCTGCAGCTCGCGGGCTTCCTGCAGAAGGCCTGCGGCGTGCGGCCGGGCGACCGGGTGCTCGTCGACCTGCAGAACAGCCCGCAGTTCCTGCTCGCCTGCTACGCGATCCTGCGCGCCGACGCGGTGATGGTGCCGGTGAGCCCGATGTGCGTCACCGACGAGCTCGCGCACTACATCGAGGACAGCGGCGCGCGCGTCGCGATCGTCGGCCAGGAGGCGTGGCCCCGGATCGCCGAGCTCCTCGGCAGGACACCGCTCGAGCGCGTACTGATCGCCGCATACTCGGACTACGCCGCGCCCGACACCGACCTTCCGCTTCCCGAAGCGGTCGGCGCGAAGCGCGAGCGCATCGGCGCGCACGGCGTGACGCTGTGGCCGCATGCGCTCGCCCTGGGGCATTTGCCCGAGCCCTCGCGCGCGCGGCCCGACACGCTGTGCGTCATGCCCTACACCTCGGGCAGCACCGGACGGCCGAAGGGCTGCATGCACACGCACGCCACGACGATGTTCAACGCCGCCGGCGCGGCGCTCTGGGAGGACATGCACCAGGACACGGTGGCCCTGGCGACCGCGCCGATGTTCCACGTCACGGGCTTCGTGCATTCGCTGCACGCCTGCGTATATGCCGGAGCGACCATCGTGATCCAGCCGCGCTGGGACGCGCATCTCGCGGCGCGCCTGATCGAGCGCCACCGCTGCACCCATTGGGCGAACGTGCCGACGATGGTGGTCGACCTGCTCTCGCACCCGGAGGCGCTGGCGCACGACGTCTCCTCGCTCACCTGCATCTTCGGCGGCGGCGCCGCGATGCCCGAGGCGATCGCGCAGAAGCTATACGACACCTGCGGCATCCACTACCTCGAAGGCTACGGGATGACCGAAACCATCTCGCAGACCCACATGAACCCGCCCGAGCATCCCAAGAAGCAGTGCCTGGGCTTTCCGTATTTCGATACCGAATCGCTCGTCGTCGATCCAGACACCTTTCGCGTGCTCGAGCCCGGCGAGCAGGGCGAGATCGTGGTGCGCGGCCCGCAGCTGCTCGCCGGCTACTGGCGAAACGAGCAGGCCTACGCGCAGTCGTGGGCCGAGATCGACGGGCGGCGCTTCTTTCGCACCGGCGACCTCGGCCGCATGGACGAGGACGGCTACTTCTTCATCTCGGACCGCCTGAAGCGCATGATCAACGCCGCCGGCTTCAAGGTCTGGCCCGCCGAGGTGGAGGCGGCGATGTACCGCCATCCCGCGATCCGCGAGTGCTGCATCATCGCCTCGCCCGATGCGCGCCGCGGCGAGACGGTGAAAGCCGTCGTGGTGCTCAAGCCCGATTTCTCGGGCAGGCTGAGCGGAGAGGAGATCCTCGCCTGGGCGCGCAGCCAGATGGCCGCCTACAAGGCGCCGCGTCTGATCGAGTTCAGCGACGCGCTGCCGCGCACCGCCTCGGGAAAGCTCATGTGGCGCGCGCTGCAGGAAAAGGAGTTCGGGCGCACGCCCGCGGAACGCTAGCGCCCGCGCCGCAGGTCGGGAAGCAGCACCAGCGCGCCGGCCGCCGCCACCAGCGCCGCGCCGAGCAGGCCGTGCGCGAGCGAGCCCGAGCGCTCGCCGAGCCAGCCGACCACGGGCGGGCCGGCGATGTTGCCGATGCCGAACAGCGCCGTCACCCAGGCCACCGCGCGGCGCGGCGAGTGCGGTGCGAGCGCGCGCGCCAGCGGCAACGCGAGCGCGGTGATCGCCACCACCGTGCCGCCGAACAACATGCCCGCGAGCGCCGCGGTCGCGGGACGCGGGTCGAACGCCACGAGAAAGATGCTCAACGCGTGCACCGCGTTCGCCGCGCACAGCGCGCGCGTGCCGGTGGTGCGGCGCCGGATGCCAGTCCAGAGCCAGATCGAGAGCGCCGCGCACAGGCCGACCAGCACCCACACCCCGGCCGCCGCACGCAGCGCGCCCCCGGAGACGACGTTCACGAAGAACGTGCCCGCGGCGCCGAAACCGAAGCCGTAGCCGATGTAGGACAGCGCGAGGCGCGCGAGCGGCCCGCTCGCGCGCGGCGGCGGCTCGTGCGTGCGCGCACCGTGCGCGTCGCCGCGCGGCAGGCGCAGCACGAACGGCGCGGCGAGCGCGCCGAGCAGCGCGACGGCGAGCCAGCCGGCGCGCCAGTCGGCGAGCCAAGGCAGCACCGCCAGCCCGGTCGCCGCGATGCCGAGGCCGACGCCGGCGAGCGGGCGCACGTCGGCCGGCGAGGCGGCGGCGCGCGCATAGGTGTCGAGCGCGCCGAGGAACAGGAGCGCTCCGCCCAGCCCGGAGACGAAGCGCGCGACGAGCCACAGCGCGAGCGCCGGCGCGAACGCCATGGCCGCCGTGCCGCCGAGCACCAGCGCGAAGCCCAGCGGCACGATGCCCAGGCGCCCTTCGCGCGCGCGGTTCGCGACCCACAGGCTGCCCGCAAGGTAGCCGGCGAAGTTGACACCGGCGACGAGGCCGGCGTGCGCCGCGTCCAGGCCGCCCGCGGCGCGCATGCCCGGCAGGAGCGGCGTGAGCACGAAGCGCCCGGCGCCCTGCGCCACCGCGGTAGCGCACAGCGCGCCGGCGAGCAGAGCCGCCGCGCCGCGCTCAGCCTTCAGGGCGCCGCCCTTCGTAGGCGTCGCGCAGCAGCGCCAGCACCCCCTGGTATTCGACCGGCCGCGGATTCGGATAGGGGCTCTCGGTGGCGAGCCTCGCGGCGCGCTCGAGGTCGGATTCGCGCATGCCGATCTGCGAAAGCCTCGTGCGGATGCTCAGCCTCACCTCGAGATCGAAGAGCCCGGTCGGGGCATCCTCGACGCCGAGCGCGCGCGCAATGCGCGCCATCGCCCCGGGCGCGGCGTCGCGGTTGTAGCGCACCGCGTGCGGCAGCACGATGGCGTGCGTCTCGGCGTGCGGCAAGTTGAAGCTGCCGCCGAGCGTGTGGCACAGCTTGTGGTGCAGCGCCATGCCCGCCGTGCCGAGCGACACGCCCGCGAGCCATGCGCCGTAGAGGGCTTCGCTTCTTGCCTTCACGTCGGATGGACTTCCTACGATGACGGGAAGCGCGACGGCAAGCGCGCGGATGCCCTCCTCGGCCATGAGCGACACGATCGGGTTGCCGTCGTGCGCATACAGCGCCTCGACGCAGTGCGCGATCGCGTTCATGCCGCTCGCCGCGGACAGCCCGGGCGGCAGCGTGAGCGTGAGCGCCGGGTCGTACACCACGGTCTTCGGCAGCACGCGCGCGTCGCGTCCGGTGCGCTTCTTGCCGTCCTCGGTGAGGCCGTAGATCGGCGTCATCTCGGAGCCCGCGTAGGTGGTCGGCACGGCGACGATCGGCAGGCCCGCGACGAGCGCAATCGCCTTGCCCAGGCCGGTGGTCGAGCCCCCGCCGACCGTCACGCAGCAGTCGGCCCCCAGCTCGCGCGCCACGCGGCGCGCGTCCTCGGCGATCTCGAGGGGCACGTGCGTCGCGGCCCGGTCGTACACGCCCGCCGCGCGCTCGCTCAGGCGCGCAGCGACTTCGCGCACGCTCGCCGCCTGCTCGGGCGTGGCGAGCACGAGCGCGCGCTTCGCGCCGAGCCGGTCCAGCTCCGCGGGCAGCTGCGCGATCGCCCCCTCGCCGAAAACGACGCGCGCGGCGTAGGCCGTATAGACGAACGGATTCACAGCCGCTTCGCCACTTCTTCGAGCATGACTTCGGTCGCGCCGCCGCCGATCGATTGCACGCGCGCGTCGCGGTACATACGCTCGATCGCCGATTCGCTCATGTAGCCCGAGCCGCCGTGGAACTGCAGGCAGTCGTACATCACCTCGTTGGTGAGCTCGCCGCAGTAGGCCTTGGCCATCGACACCTCTTTCACGCAGTCGCCGCCCTGCGCGTCGAGCCACGCGGCGCGGTACACCAGCTCGCGGCCCGCCTCGATGCGCGCGGCAAGCTCGGCCAGCCGCTGGCGCACGGCCTGCTTGTCCCACAGCACGCCGCCGAACGCCTTCCTCGTCTTCACGTATTCGAGCGTCAGCTCGAGCGCGCGCGCGCTCTCGCCCATGGCCATCGCCGCGAGCGCGACCCTCTCGTTCTGAAAGTTCCGCATGATGGCGTAGAAGCCGCGCCCCTCCTCGCCGACGAGCTCGGCCGGCGCGTCTTCGAACACGAGCTCCGCGGTGTCCGAGCAGCGCCAGCCCATCTTGTCGAGTCTGCGTCCGACCGAGAAGCCGCGCGCACCCCTTTGCACGGCGAACATCGACACGCCTTTCGCGCCGGCGGTCGGATCGGACTTGGCGGCGACGAATACGAGATCCGCGAGCGCGCCATTGGTGATGAACGTCTTCGTGCCGTGCAGCAGCCAGGTGGCGCCCTCGCGCCGCGCCGTGGTGCGGATCGCCTTCACGTCGGAGCCCGTGTCGGGCTCGGTCACCGCGACCGCGGTGATCAGGTCGCCCGCGACGATGCCGGGCATCCAACGCTCGCGTTGGGCGGCCGAGCCGGCGTGCGCGAGGTGCGGCGAGGCCATGTCGGTGTGCACCAGCACGGTCGCGGCGAAGCCGCCGAATCCCGAGCGTCCGAGCTCCTCGGCGAGCAGCGCGGTGGCGAGCGCGTTCATGCCGCCGCCGTTGTATTTCTCCGGATAGCGCAGTCCGAGGAAGCCGCAGCGTCCCATCTCGCGCAGCACCTCGCGCGGCACGAAGCCCTGCTCCTCCCAGGCCTCGGCCCGCGGAACGACCTCGCGCTCGACGAAGCGGCGCAGCGTGTCGCGCAGCAGGCGGTGTGTGTCGTCGAAATATACCGATGACGTCTGCATGGTCGAGGTCTGTCTTGCGTTTGCTTCAGGAGGAATGCGAAATGCCGTTTCTAGGGCTTGACGCGCTCACGTGCGAGGGGGGAGCATCGCTTTCCCCGACGGGGCGCAAGTTCCCGGCGGCGCATCAGGCAGCTTACCACCCGCCGTAAAGAAGCGGGCCTGCGGCACGAGGAGGATAAGGGAGTGGGCAAGTTTCGCATGACGACGTGCGGCTGGCTGCTGGCGTGCGTACCGGCGCTCGCATTCGCGCAGCAGGCCTCCGACGACGAGGCCGTAACGGTGACGGCGACGCGCAACCAGCGCCCGAGCCTCGAGGTGCCGGCCTCGATCGACCGCGTTTACGGCGACGAGATCCACCTCGACCGGCAGGAGGTCAACCTTTCGGAGTCGCTCGGCGCGGTCCCCGGCATCGTCGCGCAAAACCGCCAGAACTACGCGCAGGACCTGCAGATCTCCTCACGCGGCTTCGGCGCGCGCTCGACCTTCGGCATCCGCGGCCTGCGTCTGATGGTGGACGGCATTCCGGCGAGCATGCCGGACGGCCAGGGGCAGGTGTCGCACGTCGACCTCGGTTCGACCGAGAAGATCGAGGTGCTGCGCGGTCCGTTCTCGGTGATGTACGGCAACGCCGCCGGAGGCGTGATCAACATCTTCACCCAGAGCGGCTCGGACGCGCCGGGATTCGCCGCGAGCGCCGAGGGCGGCTCGTTCGGCACCTGGCGCGCCGCGATGAAGGCGGGCGGACACAGCGGCAGCGACGACTGGCTGGCGAGCACCGCGCGCTTCGAGACCAACGGCTACCGCGATCACAGCAGCGCGCGGCGCGACGACGTCAACACCAAGCTGCGCTTCGGCCTGGGCACCCCGACCACGGTGACGGTGGTGGCGAACTACTTCAACAGCCCCGAGGTGCAGGACCCGCTCGGGCTCACGCGCACGCAGGTGCAGGCCGACCCGCGCCAGGCGGGCAACAACGCGATCACGTTCGACACGCGCAAGAGCGTGCTGCAGAACCAGATTGGCGGCACGCTCGAGCACCGCTTCGGCGACAACACGCTGAGTGCCACGCTGTATGCGGGCGACCGCACGGTGCGCCAGTACCTCGCCTTTTCGGGATCCGCATTGCCGAGCGCGACGAGTTTCGGCAGCTCGGGAGGCGTGGTCGACCTGCAGCGCACTTTCGGCGGCGCCGGGCTACGCTTCGCACACGACGCCGTACTTGCCGGCAAGCCGCTCAGCCTTAACATCGGCGCCGAGTACGAGCTGCAGGACGAGCATCGCAGGGGCTACGTCAACAATAACGGGGACATCGGCGGACTGAGGCGCGACGAGGACGATTCGGTGATCGGCACCGGCGCCTATGCGCAGGCCGAATGGCATCCCGCGGAGAAGTGGATCGCGATCGCCGGCGTGCGCGCGAACCGTGTGTCGTTCGATTCGGTCGACCACTTCATCGTCCCGGGAACGCTGAACCTGGATGACAGCGGCAGCAGGGATTTCAATGCCACGACGCCCACCGCGGGTCTGCTCTATCGCATCACGCCGAACGCCAGTGCCTACGTCAGCTACGGCCAAGGCTTCGAAACGCCCACGCTGGCCGAGATGGCCTACCAGTCGAGCGGGGCTCCCGGACTCAATACGGCGCTCGACCCGGCGAAGAGCCGCCACTGGGAGACCGGCGTGAAGGCCCTTTTCGCCTCCAGCCTGCAAGTCAATTTCGCGCTCTACGACGTGCAGACACGCGACGAGATCGTAGTCGATACCAACGTCGGCGGACGTACCACGTTCAAGAACGCCGGCCGTACGCACCGCTCGGGCGCCGAGCTCGGTGCGAGCGCGACCCTGCCCTATGACATCCAGGCGACTCTCGCCTGGACGCTGCTTGAGGCCACGTTCGAGGACAGTTTTACGGGAGGCAGCGGCTTCGTCGCCGCCGGCAACGTGTTGCCAGGTGTCCCTCGCAACAGCGTGTACGGTGCGCTGCGCTGGAGCCACGTCCCGAGCGGATTCAACGCGCTGTTCGAGGCGCAGTACCGCTCGCGTATCGCCGCCGACGACGCCAACACGCAGTTTGCCGATGCCTACGCGATCGCCAACCTGGCGGCCGGCTTCGCGCAAACCGCGGGCGGGTGGCGGCTTTCGGAGTTCGCGCGCGTCGATAACCTGTTCGACAAGGCCTATGTCGGCTCGGTCATTGTCAACGCATCGGGCGGCCAGTTTTTCGAGCCTTCCCCGGGACGCAACTACATGGTCGGCGTCCAGGCGCGCCACGGTTTCTAGCCGGCCTGCGCGCCGCGCCGCGCGAGGCGGCGCGCGAACTCCGCCGCGAGCAGCGGCAGAGCGAGGCCGGCGACCGCGAACACGGGCCGCACGCCGAGACCGTCTACGGCGCGCGAGCCGAGCCACACGCCGAGCGACTGGCCGGTAAACAAAAAGCAGGCGAACAGCGCCACCGCCGCGCCGCGCGCCTGCGGCGCCATCTGCGTCGCGTTCACCTGCAGCGTGTTGTGCAGCATGTACAGGCCGATGCCGACGGCGAACATGCAGGGGATCGCAAACGCCGCGTGCGGCGCGGCGATCAATCCGAGATAGCCGACAGCGAGCGCCGCGCCGCCGCCCAGGGCGAGGCCGCGCTCTCCGAGCCGCGGCACGATGCGACTCGCGGTCGCGGCGTACACCAGCCCCCCGGTAGCGAACACCGCTGCGAGCGCCCCGCTCGCGGCGACGCTGGCGCCGAAGCGCTGGTGCAGATAGAACGGCACGAAGGCGAGCGCGCCGTAGAACAGCGCTCCCTCGACGAACACGACCGCGAGGATGACGCGCACCCAGGGGCCCTTGAAAAGGCTCCCGATGCGGCGGAATGCCGCGCCGAACGAGCTCGCCGCGGGCGCGCTCTCGCGCGTGTGCGGATTGCGCCGCAGCTCGCTCCAGAGCAGCGCCGCCGTGACGGCGTACAACACCGCAAGCGCGACGAAGATCGCGCGCCAGCCGAGCCATTCGCCGAGCGCGCCGGAACCCGCGGTACCGAAGGCGACGCCGAGCATGTGGCCGATCAGGAAGCGCGCCAGCACCGTCTGGCGGCGCTCGTAGGGCACCGCGTCGCCGATCCAGGCCATCGCCTGGGACACGATCGCGCCGACGGCCGCGCCCGCGGCGAAGCGCGCGAGCAGGAGCGCGAGCAGCGTCGATGCCGCCGCGCAGGCGAGGCAGCCGAGCGCCGACAGCGCGCACAGGATGACCACCATGCGGAACTTGCCGTAGCGGTCGCCGAGCGGGCCCATCACCAGCTGGAGCAGGCCGTAGGCGACCGAGAACGCGGTGATCACCGACGCCGCCGCGCCCGCGGTGACGTGGAACTCGCCCGCGATCAGCGGCAGCAGCGGATCGACCGCGCGCAGGCTCGCCGCGCTGGCGAACGCGGCGAAGGACAGGAACAGGACCGCGCGGCCGATCATTTGAACCGCGCAGTATCGGCTAAGGGCGCGCGGGGCGCGAGCGCCGGTTCGCAGTACGGCGCCGCCTTAAGGCCCGGTTAACGCGACGCCGATTAGCATGAACGCCAGCCGGAGATATCGCTTGCCCTGGGTACGCATCGCCTTTACCTGCCTGTTGCTCGTGCGCGCGGCCGCGGCCGGCGCTGCGCCGCCGCCCGGCGTACAGCTCGGCCTGCGCTATACCGGCGAGGCGATCGCCAATGTCTCCGGAGGAATCGCGCGCGGTGGGGCCTACGAAGGATTGGCCAGGCTCGATGTCGACGCCGACCTCGATGCGCTGGCAGGCCTGAAACAGACGACACTGCACGCGAGCGTCTACCAGATCCACGGCCACGGACCTTCGGCGAACTACGTCGGCAACATCATGGACGTGAGCAACATCGAGGCGCGGCCGACGACGCGGCTGTACGCGCTGTGGCTGCAGAAAGGCCTGCCCTGGCAGGGCGCGTCGTTGCGCGCCGGCCAGCTGGGCGCAGACGAGGAGTTCCTGCTCAGCAGGACGGCCGGCGGACTGATCAACGGCACCTTCGGCTGGGCAGCGCTCGCCGCCGCAGACCAGGCCGAGGGCGGGCCCGCGTACCCGCTCGCCACGCCCGGCGTGCGTCTGCGCCTCGCGCCGCGGCCGGACACCGCCTTCCTGCTCGCCGCCTTCGCCGGCCATCCCGCGGGCAGCCGCTGCACGGCGAGCCCGCAGCGCTGCGACCTCCACGGCACGACCTTCAGCCTGAACGGGGGCACGCTGTGGATGAGCGAGCTGCAGGTCGCGGGAAGCTACAAGCTGGGAGGCTGGTATCAGACCGGGTCCTTTGCCGACCCGGGCGATCCGCCCCTCGCACACCGCGACGACTGGGGGCTGTACGCGATCGCCGACCGTACGCTATGGCCCGCGCGCGGCGTGCACGGCTTCGTGCGGGTGGGCGGCGCACCCGCGGACCGCAACCTGGTCTCGCTCTATCTCGACACCGGGCTCGGCTTCACCGGCCCGATCGCGGGGCGGCCGCAGGACACGCTCACCGTCGGCGCGGCCTGCGTGGGCTTTCCGCTGGCCGATCACGAGTCGGTGCTCGAGCTGAGCTACGTGGCGCGACTCACCCGCCGCTGGAGCCTGCAACCCGACCTGCAGTACGTCGTCCATCCGGGAAATGACGCCCCCGATCCGAACGACCCGACGCAGCCCATCCCCGATGCGCTCGTGGTCGGCCTGCGAGCGGTATTCCAGCTTTGAGCGCCGCGCGGGCCTAGCGCATCGCCAGCAGCACGATCCCGGTCAGCACGCAACCCGCCCCGAGCGCGGTGCGCAGCGTCAGTCCTTCGCGGTTGCGGTACACCAGCACGCTCACCGGAAAGATCGCGAGCGGCGTGGTGTGCGTCACGAGCGCGGCGAGCGCAATCTCCATGTGCGCCATCGCCGAGACGATGAAGATCGAGCCGCACACGGTGGCGATGCCGCTCGCCGCGTACAGCGCGATGCCAGCGGCGCTCGCGGCGCGTAGCTCGCCGAGCACGCGCCGATGGTCGCGCGTCGTCGCGAGCTGGCAGGCGAGCGCCGCGAGCGAGCCGGCGAGCGCGCCGAACACCGCCTCGCTCCAGCTGCGCATCGCCAGCCCGCGGATCGCGTTTCCCACGCCGAACCCCGCGACCGTGAGGACTCCCATCAGCATGCCGCGGCGCAGCGCCGCGCCGCTCGGCCGGTGCGCGTCGGCCGCGCCGCCGGCCGCCGGCTGCGTGGTCCACAGTCCCGCCATCACCAGCGCCATGAGGGCGAGCTCGTAGCCGCCGAGACGCTCGCCGACCAGCAGCCAAGCGGCGATCAGCGTGAACACCGGCGCCGACGAATGGAACACGCTCGCGCGCGCCGGCCCGAGCAGCCGCACGGTGTCGAACAGCAGCCGCCGTCCGAGATAGGTGCCGACGATCCCTGCGAGCGCGAACAACCCCGCCTCGCGCCAGCGCAGCTCGAACGGCACGCTGCGCAACAGCAGCTCGGCGCCGAACAGTCCGGCGGCGAACAGGACGTTCACGACGAGCACGACGAGGAAGCCGGGCTCGATCTTCATCTGCGCCATCGCGTAGCGCGAGATGATGATGTTCGATGCGAAGCACAGCATCGACAGCAGCGCGAGGAAAACACCCATGCCGCATTATCGCCGCGGGCGCGCGGCGCCCGCTAGCGCGCGGCGCCCATCAGGTGGTTCGGCAGCCAGGTGGCGATTTCCGGGAACACGCTCAGGATCACGATGGCGAGGAACATGCAGAGCACGTAGGGAATCGTGCCCCACATGACCTTGGTCACCGGCACATCCGGTGCGATCGAATTCACGATGTAGATGTTCAGGCCGACCGGCGGGTGGATCAGGCCGACCTCCATGTTGATCGTGAGGATGACGCCGAACCAGACGGGGTCGAATCCCGCGGCGCGCACGATCGGGTAGAGGATCGGGCTGGTCATCAGGATGATCGCCGCGGGCGGGATGAAGAAGCCGCACACGAGCAGGAACAGGTTGATGACTCCCATGAGCACCCAGCGGTTCACGTGCATGTCGGCGACCGCCTGCGCGAGCGTCTGCGTGAGGTAGAGCGACGTGAGCACGTAGCCGAACAGCACCGCCGCGGCGATGATGGTGAGGATCATCACAGACTCGCGCATCGTGTCGCGCAGGATCGCCCACCAGTCCTTGGCCCGCCACATGCGGTAGATGACCACCGCGAGCGTCACGCACAGCGCGGCGCCGACGCCGGCCGCTTCCGAGGGCGTCGCCACGCCGCCGTACAGGACGTAGATCACGCCGACGATGATGGCGAGAAACGGCGCGATCTTCGGGATCGAGTGGAACTTCTCGCGCCAGCTGTAGCGGAAGTCCGCGGCGTGCGCGCGAAAGCCCCGCTTCCAGATGATGAACAGGGTCCACAGGATGAACAGGCCCGTGAGCAGCAGCCCGGGCAATACCCCCGCGAGGAACAGCCGCCCGATCGAGGTCTCGGTGGCGATGCCGTACAGAATGAACGTGATCGAGGGCGGGATCAGGATGCCGAGCGTGCCCCCGGCGCAGATCGAGCCCGTGGCGATGTCGTCCGGGTAGCCGCGCCGGCGCATCTCGGGGATGCCCATCTTGCCAATCGCCGCGCAGCAGGCGGGCGATGACCCGGTGAGCGCAGCGAAGATCGCGCAGGCGCCGAGGTTGGAGATCACGAGCCCACCGGGGAGCCGGTACAGCCAGCGATCGAGCGCCTCGTACAGGTCCTTGCCCGCGGGCGAGGAGCCGATCGCCGCGCCCATCATCACGAACATCGGGATCGAGACCAGGGTGAACTCGTTCAGTCCGGAATAGAACGTCTCGGCGACGACCTGCAACGCGTCGAAGCCCTGGAAGATGAGCAGGAACACGAGCGAGACCGCCCCCAGGCCGAACGCGACCGGCGCGCCCGAGAGCAGCACGGCGAGCGTGACGATGAGGACCAGCGCCCCCTGCTGGGTCGGGCTCACTCGCGCAACCTGTCGGCGCCGATGCCGAAGGGCGGCGTGCGCCGGGTGACCAGGCAGATGAGCTCGGCGATGTACTGCAGCACCAGCAGCCCGAGCCCGATCGGCATCGCCGCGTAGGGAATCCACAGCCGTGCGCGCCATACCGTGTCCGAGTGCCAGTTGTGCGCCCAGGCCTCGTGCCAGTACAGCGTGCCGAGGATGAGCAGCACGACGCAGAAAGCGAGCGCGAGCAGCGTGGTGCCGAGCGCGAGCCAGAAGCGTACGCGCGGCCCGACGTGCAGCGGCAGCACGTCGACGTTTACGTGCCCGCGCGTCATCAACACGTAGGCGCTGCCGATGAAGGTGGCCGCCACCACGCAGTACGTGACGACGTCGATCTGCCACACGGTATCGCGCCCGAGCAGATAGCGCTCGATCACCATGTCGCAGATCACCAGCACGCCGAACGCGATGAGTCCGGCGGCGAACACGCCGGAGGCGCGCGACAGCAGCGCGACGACCCGGAGGTAGCCTTCGACGAGCCCCTCCGGGCGGGTCCTTCCACTCATGCGCGCCGGCTTACTTGACCGCGAGCGCCTCGTCGATCAGCTTTTGCCCGTCGGAGACGTCCTTGGCGAACCGCGCGTAGGAGCTCTTCTTCGCCACGTCGATCCATTGCTTGTAATCGGCGTCGCTCAGGCTCACGACCTTGACGTTGTGGCTCTCGAAGGCCTTGACCGCCTGGGCGTTCACGCTGTCGGCCTTGCTCTCGTAGTAGGCCTGCGCCGCCTTGCCGGCCTTGATGATCGCGGCCTGCTGCGCCTTGTCGAGCTTGCTGAAGCTCTTCTTCGACATCAGCACCGGCTCGTACATGAACCAAAGCGCGTTATCGCCCGGCGCGGTGAGGCACTTGGTCACCTCGTACAGGCGCATCGAGGCGAAGGTACCGAGGCTGGTGTCGGTGGCGTTCACGACGCCGGTCTGGAAGGCATTGTAGATCTCGTTCGACGGCGGGCTGACGATGCTCGCGCCGGCGGCCTGCCACATCGCGGCGAAGGTCGGACCCGCGGCGCGGAACTTGACGCCCTTCAGGTCGCTCGGCACGGTGATGCATCCCTGGTTCGAGGCCATGCCGCCGGCGAACCAGGCGTCCGAGAGCACCATCACGCCGTGCTTCTCGATCGCCGCGCGGATATCCTTCATGAACTTCGAGTGGTTGATGCGCTTGGCGCGTTCCTGGTTGCGGATCAGGCCGGGCATGAGCGTGGCGCTGAACTCGGGCACCTTGCCGCTCGCGTAGTCGAGCGGAAACAGCGCGATGTCGAGCTGGCCATTGACCATCGCGTTCCACTGGTCGTTCGGTTTGAACAGCGACGCGCCGGGATAGACCTGGATCGTCATGCCGACGCCCGCCGCTTTGGCGTCCTTGGCGATCATCTGCACCATGTCGTCGCGCACGTCGCCTTTGCCTCCAGGAAACTGGTGCGACGCGCGCAGCACGACGTCTCCGGCGAAGGCTGCGCTCGAAAGCGCCCCGGCCGCGACAAGCGCCGCGGCTACTGCGGTCTTACGAATATTGGACATGTTTTCTCTCCTCCTCGTGATGGTTGCTCCGCTCTGCGGCCCGGTAGTGTAACCGCGCGCGCTCACGAGTGAGATTTCAGTCTTTTGTCAGGAAGCGCGCAGGCGCGTCTCGACGAGGCGCGCGAAGAACGCGGCGCCGAGCGGCAGCGCGCGGTCGTTGAAGTCGTAGCCCGGGTTGTGCACCTCGCAGCCGGACTCGCCCTCGCCGTTGCCGATGTTGATGTAGCAACCGGGCACCTTCTCCAGCATGAACGAGAAATCCTCGGAGGCCATGATGAGCGGCGGATTGCGCTGCACCCGCTCCGGCCCCACCAGCTCGGTGCAGATGCGCGCGGCGAACTCGGCCTCGGCGGGATCGTTCACGGTAGGCGCGAAGCCCCAGCGCAGGTCGACTTCGGCCGTGGCGCCGAAGCCGGCGGCCACCCCGCTCGCGATGCGCCGTACGGCCTCGCCGATCTGGTCCATCACCTTGCGCGAGAACGCGCGCACCGTGCCGGCGAGCAGCGCGTTCTGCGGAATCACGTTGTACGCCTCGCCCGCGTGGATCCTGGTGACCGAAACGACCGCGGTGTCGACCGGCGCGACGTTGCGCGACACGACGGTCTGCAGCGCGGTCGCGATGTGCGCGGCGACGATCACCGGGTCGATGCCGGTTTCGGGACGCGCGCCGTGCGCGCCCTTGCCGGTCACCCTGATGTCGAAGAACCCGCCGCCCGCCATCATCGGTCCTGCACGCACCGCGAACGAGCCCACCGGCAGGCTCGGACGGTTGTGCATGCCGAACACCGCCTCGCAGGGAAAGCGCTCGAACAGGCCGTCGGCCAGCATTGCCTGGGCGCCGCCCAGCCCCTCCTCGGCGGGTTGGAAAATGAAGTTCACCGTGCCGTCGAAGGCCTTCGTCGCGGCGAGGTGTTTCGCGGCGCCGAGCAGCATCGCGGTGTGCCCGTCGTGCCCGCAGGCGTGCATCCTGCCGTCGTTCCGTGAGCGGTGCGCGAAGGTATTCGCCTCGTGGATCGGCAGCGCGTCCATATCGGCGCGCAGCCCGAGTGATTTCTTCCCGCTGCCGGCGCGCAGCACGCCGACCACGCCGGTCTTGCCCACGCCGCGATGCACTTCCAGTCCGAACGACTCGAGCTTCGCGGCGACCAAATCGGAGGTGCGCGTTTCCTGGAAGCCAAGCTCCGGGTGCGCGTGGATGTCGCGCCGCCACGCGGTCATTTCCTCGTGCAGGCGGGTAATTCGCGAGTCGATCGTCACGGCGCAAGATTACGCGCCGCGAGCGGGAAGCGCTACCAGCCCCAGCCGAAGGGCGACTGGCTGCTCGAGACCTTTCCTTCGTCGGTGAAGAACACCGAGCCGCCGCCCTGGCCCGGGTAGTAGTAGTACCAGACGTTCCGGCCGTCGAGCTTGAACTTCGTGGTGGGCTGCCCGAGCAGCGCAACGACGTGGTCATCGTCCATGGACGGCTTGACGCTCGACCAGCGCTGCTTGAGCACGGCCTCCGGACTCACGTAGCCCGGGCCGGCTGCGCTGGCCGCGGCCGGCGCTGGCGCCGGCGCGGCGACCGCAGGTGCGGCCTGCGGAACGGCAACAGCGGCTGCGGGAGCCGCGGGCGCGGGCTGGGGCGCGGCGGCCGGCGCGCCGCCATCGAACTGGTCCATGCGCGCCTTGAGCTCGCGCACCTGCTGCTCGAGCGCGTTTACCTGCCGCCGCAGCGCGGCGACATCGGAGTCCTCGGCCGCCGCCGGTGTGCTCCCGAGCAACGCCCAGGCGCACAGCACCGGAACGACGAACGGCGGCCGAGCGCCCATGCCGCTACTTGGACGCTGCGTAGGTCGCCACCGCCCTCATCTCCGCCGGCGTCATGTCGCGCACCTCGTTGATCATGATCGGCGCGTTGCTGCGCGCGCCCGTCTTGAAGCCCTCGAGCTGCCCGATCAGGTACTCGACGTGCTGTCCGGCGAGGCGCGGGAACACCGCCGCGCCCTCGGCGTTCGCGCCGTGGCAAGCCGCGCAGGCCTGCACTTTCTTCGACGGAATGCCTTGCTCGAAGATCTTGCGTCCCTCGGCGATGAGCGCCGGCGCGCCGGGCTTGCCCGCCGCGGGCTTCTGCGCGGCGTAGTAGTCGGCCAGCCCCTTGATCGTCGCGTCGCTCAGCTGCGAGGCCATGCCCCACATGTAGGCCTGCGCGTTCGGGTCGCCGCGCAATTTGCCGCGGAACGCGTCGAGCTGGAGCACTATGTACGCCGACTGCTGCCCTGCGAGGTTCGGGAACACGGGCGAGATGCTATGCCCCTCGGGGCCGTGGCAGGAGGAGCACACGCCGGTCGCAAGCGCCTGCGCGCTCTGATCGGCCTGGGCCAGTGCCGCGCTGGTGCCGCCGGCGAGCAGGGCCACCGCTGCGAGTGTAAGGATCTTTTTCATTGTCGTTCGCCTAGAAGTTGAGCCAGCCGAGGAGGTACAGCGTGTTGTTGTCCGACGCGTTCCGGCCGAGGCCGTCGTAATTGTCTTTCGCGCCGTTGAACTTGTTGTACACGGTGTACTGCAGCGCGATCTTGGTGTTCTCGTAGGGCACCCAGTCGAGCTCGCCGACCCAGCCGTTGCTGTCGGGCTTGTTGTTGCCAAAGCCGTTCAGCGGCGTTCCGGAAGCATAGAGCAGAGCATCCTCGCTGCCGGTGGTCGAGAAGTAGCCGAGCGCCGCGCCGTACTTGCGGTGATAGTAGTACTGACCGCCGATCCGGTACGTCTTGAGCGTGTTCGAGGGATTGGCGCTCGCGCCGGCGGCAAAGTCAGCGTCCAGGTGCTGCTTCTCGTCGATGTAGGTCGCGGTGACCGAGACCAGGTGCTCGTCTCCGATGTACTGGTATTGCGTATCGAGCGCCCAGTCGTCGAAGTTGTTGGTCGGGCCGGAGAGCGCGTTGCCGCCTCCTGGGAACAGCTTCGCGTTCACGCCGTACGCGCCGACTTCCCAGGAGTTGCGCTCCCACTGGTTTTCGTAGGCGACCCGCCAGTACGGTGCCCAGCCGTCGACCACGTCCGCGTTCGTGCTGTCGAGCGCCTGCGAAGCTGCAGGGGCGGAGTGATAGACGCCGAGTTCGCCGTAGATCGAGTTGTTCCACCAGCCGTAGGCGCTCACGCCGGCGACGCCCGCATCGGCCAGGCCGCCGTCGAGCGCGGTGGCTGCGCCGGGCGCCGGCGCGGTGGCACTACGCTGGTCGAACGGCGACTGCCAAGCCGGCGTGCTGTTCCACGGATCCTGCACGGTGGGGTTGTTGTTGAAGCTCACACCCCACAGGAACTTGTCGGTCGCCAGGCTCGCGTATCGGATGTCGGTGTTGTCCCAGCCGAAGCTCGCCGAGGTGCCGTCGTAGGTCATCTGCACGAAGGCGCCGAGGTTCGGCGCGATGCGGCCGGCATAGAACAGGCTCGCCTGCTGCGGGAACAGCACCTGGCCGTTCTTCGCCAGCGCGTCGGGCGGGACGGATCCGGTACCGGCCTGCGTATCCGGCACGGCCGATTTGGTGCTCGTGTACGACATCTGGAACATGAACGAGAGCGGCGGCAGCTGGTTGAGCAGCAGCGTCTGGTCCTTGTTCTGCGAGATGCCGCTCACCTGCGGCAGGTTGTCGATCGTGTAGCCGTTCAGCTTGAAGCGCCGGCCGAACGGCGTGAGCTCCGGAAACACCGTGTGGCACGCCTCGCAGGCCATGCCGGTCTGGCGCGCGAAGCTCGGCACCGCCTGCGCGCTGTTCGGCGCGAGCAGAATCGCGCCGGCGCTGAGCGCGAGCGCCGCGACGATCCCTCCCAGTCTTTTTTGCTGCATGGTGATCTCCCGTCGATTGGATGAATTCCAAGCGGGAGTCTCTGGTGCGCGCGCGCACGCGGCATTAACCGAGATCAAACCTCGCTGACAACCTGGAGATGGCTTGCGTCACCTTGACGACAGTAACGGCATTTCTCTGAGAAACGCGCGCGGAAATGTTCGCACGCTGACGCAACATTCAGCTATTGCGGCAGCGAGGTCGACTGCCAGGCGACGAACTTCCAGCCTTGCGGCGTCTTGGTCCACACGTCGAGATAGCGCAGGCGCAGCGTCTTCTGCGCGCCGTTCACCTCCGCTTCCATCTCCGCGCGCCCGGTGACGAGCGCGCAATCGCCGCACAGGCGCACGCGCTCCTCGAAGCGCTTCTGCGACCTGTAGCGCGTCTTGCCGCTCCTGAGCGCTTCGAGATAGCTCGTCTTCGTATCGACCACTGCCGACGAGTGCGTGTAGATCATGTCCGCGTGCAACAGCTCGTCGAGCAGCTTCACGTCCCCCGAGACCATCGCCTTGAAGCGCACGTCCTCGAGCGCCAGGATTTCCTTCGTCTCCTTGTCCTGCGACATGCTCACCTCCATATCTCGTTCGCCACCTCGACCATGAGCGCAAGCTTGCGCCACTGGTCGTCCTCGGAAAGCGCGTTGCCGTGATGCGTGCTCGCGAAGCCGCACTGCGGCGACAGGCACAGCTGCTCGAGCGGCACGTAGCGCGCCGCCTCGTCGATGCGCCGCCTGAGCAGATCCTTCGACTCGAGCTCGCCCACTTTGGTCGTGACCAGCCCGAGCACCACCTTCTTGCCGGCCGGCAGCAGCCGCAGCGGCTCGAAGCCGCCCGCGCGCGCCGAGTCGAACTCCATGAAATATCCGTCGACATCGGTCGAGAACATCGCTTCCGCGACCGGCTCGTAGCCGCCCTCCGCCACCCATGCGCTCCTGAAATTCCCGCGGCAGGTATGCATCGTGACCGTCATGCCGGCCGGCCGGTTCTCGAGCGCCTGGTTGATGGTCTCGGCGTACGTGCGCGGCAGCGCCGCGGGGTCGTCGCCGTTCTTCACGCAGTTGGCGCGGATCTTCGGGTCGCACAGGTAGGCGAAGGCGACGTCATCCAGCTGCAGGTAGCTGCAGCCCGCGGCGGCGAAGTGCGCGATCGCGCTCCTGTAGGCGGCCGCGACGTCGCGCCAGAACTCCGCGAGATCGGGGTACGCCGCGCGCGAGATCGACGCGCGCCCGCCGCGCAGGTGGAGCATCGACGGAGAGGGAATGGTCATCTTCGCCGTGCGCCGCGTCGTCGACTCGAGGAACGCGAAGTGCTCGACCATGATCGGCCGCGAGCAACCGATTTTGCCGGTGACCGTCGGGATCGGCGGCTGCTCGCCGGCGGCGCCGAACTTCGGCCCGGGATTAACCATCGTCGTCACGCCGTCGAGTTGCGCAAGAAAATCGAGGTGCCACCAGTCGCGGCGGAACTCGCCGTCGGTGATCGCCTGCAAGCCGATCGCCTCCTGCTTTGCGACCGCATCGCGAATCGCGCGGTCCTCGGCCTCCTTCAGCGCCGCCGCGCCGATGGCGCCCGCCTTCCGCTTGCCACGGGCCTCGGCGAGCCAGGCCGGCCTGAGAAGGCTGCCGACCTGGTCGGCTCGGAACGGCGGTTTCACGCGGCCCGGGCCGCGCGCGCCGAGGGCTTGAGCACGAAGTCGTAGCGAAGTGCGTATTCGCCTTTTTCGTTCTTCGCGAAATCCACGATCAGCGACTCCTTGACGCCGAACACCGCATCGGAATCGAGGTACTCGTCGCCGCGCACGAACAGGTGTGTCACCAGCTTGTCGTAGCCCGGTGCCTGGATCATGAAGTGCAGGTGGCCTGGGCGCATCGGATGGCGGCCGGTGGCGGCGAGCATCTTTCCGACCGGCCCGTCGTGCGGCACGGGATAGCTCGTCGGCTTGACGCAACGGAAGACCAGGCGCCCGTCGGCGCCGGTGCGGAAGCGCGCGCGCAGGTTGGTGCCTTCCTTCTTTTGCACGTCGTAGTAGCCGTCGCCGCCCGCCTCCCAGACATCCACGAGCGCCCCCGCGAGCGGCCTGCCGTCGGTCCCCGAGACGCTGCACTCCACCATGCAGGGCTCGCCCGGCGTGCCGGGCCCGGCGATATTCGCGCCCTGCGGCAACTCGGGCGCGCCCTCGACGAAGAACGGCCCGAGCACGGTCGATTCGGTCGCGTTCGCCGCCTTGCCGTAGTTGATGAAGTCGACCAGCATCGACACCCCGAGCGTGTCCGACATGAGGATGAACTCCTGGCGCTTGTCGTCGCACCAGTGCCCCGTGTCGGTCAAGAACCTGATGCCGGTGAACCACTCCTCCTGCGTGGGGCGCACTTCGCGCACGAACGCGTGCAGGTGCTTCACCAGGCTCGTCATCACTTCCTTCAGGCGCGCGTTCGGCGTGCTTTCGATGCGTCGCAGCACCTCCGCGGTGAGCGTGTCCTCGGTGAAATTGCGGATCGGCATGCCTCGCTCCTCGTTCTCCCGGGTGACCGCGATGCTACCATCGGGCCGTGGACGTCGCCCTGGTCGCGCCGGATGAGGACGCCGCGCGCTGGCTCGCGGGCCTGCGCGCCGCACTTCCGGACGACCGCTTCTTCCCCTGGCCCGAGATCGGCGACCCCGACCGGATCGAGGTCGCGCTAGTCGCGCGGCCACCGGCCGGCTCGCTCGCGAAATTCCGCGGGCTGAAGCTCATCCAGTCCCTGTGGATGGGCGTCGACGGTCTGCTCGCCGACGCGACGCTGCCGCGCGGCGTGCCGCTCGCGCGTCTCGTCGATCCGGGCATGCTGGCGGCGATGAGCGAAACGGTGCTCGCGCGCGTGCTGGATTGGCACCGGCACCTGTACTGCTACCGCGCCCAGCAGGCAGAAGGACTATGGCGGCCGTTGCCGCAGTACATGGCGAGCGATCGAGCAATCGGCATCCTCGGACTGGGCGAGCTCGGCCAGCACGTTGCCGCGCGCCTGCTGCAATTCGGATTCCGCGTTTCCGGCTGGAGCCGCCGCCCGCGCAAACTGGAAGGCGTCGATTGCTTCTCCGGACGGGACGGCCTGGATGCCCTGCTCGCGCGCAGCGACGCGCTCGTCTGCCTGCTGCCGCTCACCGACGAGACGCGCGGCATCCTCGACACGCGCGCCCTCGGCCTTCTGCCCGTGGGCGCGTGCCTGATCAACGTCGCGCGCGGCGCGCACGTGGTCGATGCCGATCTGCTCGCGGCGCTCGACGCCGGGCGCCTGGCGCACGCGTTCCTCGACGTGTTCAACTCCGAGCCCCTGCCCGCAGAGCATCCGTACTGGTCGCATCCGCGCGTCAGCGTCACGCCGCACGTCGCCGCGCTCACCGAGCCGCGCACCGCGCTCGCGCGCGTGGTCGAGAATCTCGAGCGCGTGCGGCGCGGCGAAATGCCGCTCGCGCTGGTCGACCGCGCCGCAGGCTACTGAGGCCGGCCGGAGTCGTTCAGACCGAAGTAGCTGCGCATGCGCTCCAGCAGCGTGGCGCTGCGCGATCTCATGTTCGCGGCATCGGCGCGGGCCGCGTCGCTCACCGCGACCAGGTGCGTCTCGCGCTCGGCCAGCACGCGCGAAATCTCCTCGGCGATCGCCGGGCGCGAGCGCAGGATGTCCTGGAAGCCCGCCTTGTCCAGGCGATAGCACTCGGCGTCCGTCCGGGCGGTCACCGTAGCGCGCCGCGGGTCGCCGGTCATCATGCCCATCTCGCCGAACACGTTGCCCGGGGCGATGGTGGCGATGCTGCGCCGCTCGCCCCCGGGCGACTCCAGCCACACCTCGGCCTCGCCCGCGACCAGGATGTACAGCCAGTGCGCGACCGCCCCCTGGCGCGTCATCACATCTCCGGCATGGAACGGCGCGTACGCCAGGCGATCGGCCAGCGCGCGCAACTCGGCCTCGTCCAGGCTCCTGAACAGCTCGACGCCACGCAGCGCGGCGAGCCGCCGCTGCATGTCGCGCGCGCGCTGCGCGGCCTCGCGCTCTTCGGGCTTGACCGCCTGCACGACGGTCTGCGGAAACGCGAGCGAAATTCCCGCGCGCTGCAAGGCCGCATACAGGTGCAGGCGAACCCGGCTGTCGGTCGGATCGTCCGCCTGCGGCTCGGTCAGGTAATAGCGCAGTGCGTACCGGTTGAAGCTCGCCCCGAACTCCAGCAGGATGCAGTTCGGCCGCGGCTCGCGCGCGACGTGCGGGATCTCCGCTCCGGCGAGCGCCTGCTCGGCGACCGCCAGCACGCGGTTCGACGGCACGTCGTACTCGACGTCGAAATGAATCCAGCGCCGCCAGCGCACCGGCTCCTCGTCGGGGTTGCCGATGACGATGAAGCGGGTCTTCATGAGCGCGGAGTTGGGCACGATGACCAGTTCGTTGTTGCGCGTGCGGATCGCGGTATGCCGCCACCGGATTTCGACCACGCGGCCCGAGAGGTCGTCGAGCTTCACCCAGTCGCCGGTCGAGATCGACTCGTCGAGCTCGAGCACCAGGCCGCCGAGCACGTTGCCGAGCGTATCCTGCATGGCGAAAGCGACCACCGCGGTGATGACGGCCGAGGTCGTCACCAGGCTCGCGAGGTCCATGCCGGCGAGCCGCAGGCGCACCAGGCCCCAGGCGACATAGGCGAGCACCATGACGATGTCCTCGGCGATGCGCGGCGCGCGTGCCCCGATCGAGGGCAGCACGACGCGGAACAGCGCCAGCCCGGCCAGGCGGATGATCGCCAGCCCGGTGGCGAGGATCGCCACGTCGCGCACGATGGCGCCCGAAGCCGACACGCCGCCCGCCTCGAGGAGCGCGCCGATCACCTCGCCGAACAGGCTCAGGCCGAGGAAGATCAGCGTGTTGCGGATCACGAAACGTTCACTCTTCAGGCCGCGCGCCAGCACGGCGGCGAGCGCCGCGCTCGCGAGCAGCAGGTAGGGCAGCTCGGCGCGCCAGAACAGGCGCCAGGTGTCGGCGAGGAAGCCGCTCATCGCGCGAGGTAGCCGCTGTCGACGGGCAGCACGACGCCGGTGACGCAGCGCGCCGCGGGAGCGGCGAGGTACAGGACCGCCGCCGCGATGTCGTCCGGCTCGGGCAGCACGCCGAGCGGTGTGTGCGCCATCACCGCCTGGAGCAG